>CAKVBX010000019.1 GCA_934725685.1 uncultured Bacilli bacterium | reverse complement strand
AGGGTGGTGAACCGCCTCGGCGGTGCTCCTGTGTCACACAGGAGCATTGCACCCATCCCCATGTTATGCTATAGTTCTATTTAAAGTCCAACATTTGGGGTTCAGTACATTTAAGGATGAATCAAAAAGCGTTGGACTGCTTTTTGATTGAAGTCCAACGCTTTACCATAGTACAGCGAAAAGAATCAGAGCGACAGGGAATCTACCCAGGAGATGACATCGGAGGATGAGACGCTGGAAGAGAAGCGCTTCGGTTCAAGCCAGGTTCCGGTGCTGTTCAATGCTTTGAGGTTATCGATCCGATAGTTGGAGGAAGCGGAGGTTGCGAAAGAGATGATGGTCTTTCCGGTGAAGTCGTTGTCCTTCACGAAATCGTTGATGACCCAGCTCATCTCCTGCCACCAGACGGGGGCTCCTAAGAAGATATTGGTGGCTTCGCTGAAGCCGTCGACGGTGGTCGTCTTCAGTTCGACGTGCCGGTTGGGATCCTCGTGTTCCTTGACGACACGGCTGTTGCTATTGGTGTAGTTGAGGTCAGCCGAGGTATAGGGTTCGACTGGTTCCAAAACAAAAGGAGTGACATTGAGGTATTCTCCGATGGTGGTCGCGACCTTTTCGGTATGGTTGGAGGCGGAGAAGTAGACAATCAATGTTTTGCTGTCTGCTGTTTCAGTGCTGTTATCGGAAGGTCTGGATGTGTTTCCTGCGGTGGTATTGGCTCCGCATCCTGCCAAAAGAAGCAGGGTACTCAGCAATAAGAAGTGTTTCTTCATTCTTTGCCTCTCCTTTCCTGAATGAGCTGACCGAACCATTCGATCATGTTGGGATCCTGATGGGAGAAGAAGGCACTGGTGTTGGTGTCCTGATTGGCGATGAGCGCCATCTCTTCGTCGCTGAGAGCAAAATCATAGATGCTGAAGTTCTCCCGAATTCTGTTTTCGTGGGTGGACTTTGCCAAGGAGACGATGCCTCTTTGGAAAAGCCAGCGGAGGACGACCTGGGCGACGCTCTTGTCATGGACTTTGGCGATTGCCTTCAGGGTTTCGTTTTCGAAGAGATGGTTTCTTCCTTCGGCAAAAGGAGCCCAGGCTTCCAAAACGACGCCGTATTTGTCTGCCCATTTCTTGGCTTCGATTTGCTGATTGAAGAGGTTTACTTCGATCTGGTTTACCATCGGTTTGATTTCGCTGAACAGACAGAGGTCGACGAGGCGGTCCGGATAGAAGTTGGAGATACCGATGGCTCTGACTTTCCCTTCCTTGTAAAGGCGTTCTAAGTCACGGTAGGCGCCATAATAGTCTCCGATCGGCTGATGGAGCAGGATCAGGTCGAGATAATCGGTCTTTAGTTTTTCCATCGAACGGAGGACGGAATCATAGGTCCTTCCTTCGCCGTAGTTGTCGATCCAGACCTTGGTGGTGAGGAAGATATCTTCTCTCTTGATGCCGCTTTCCTTTAAGGCATCTCCGACTTCTGCTTCATTGAAGTAAGCCTGCGCGGTATCGATGTGGCGGTATCCGACCTTTAAGGCCGATAAGACGCTCTCTTTGCACTCTTCCTTGGCGACTTGATAGACACCATATCCGTTTGCCGGAATCTCAACTCCGTTTCTCAATTTGAATGTGTTCATTTTTCTAATCCTTTCAGAAATTCGATATGGGCGTTGACGCTCTGATTGAATAGTCCCGCCTTAATCTCGGCATTCGGAAGAATCTCCTTGGCATCCCTGATACTGTTTTTCATGTACTGAGGGTCGTTGGTGTAGCTGTTGGCAAAGAGGATGATCTCTCCGTGGAAGTCCTTCAGTGTATCCAAGAAAGTTCCGACCGGCATCGGGAAGGTGTACCACCAGATCGGGAAGAAGAGAAGGATGCGGCCATAATCCTGGATGTTCAGGGGAAGGTCCTTGATTTCCGGATGGATTTTTTCATCGACTTCCTTTTTGGCTTCGACATAGGCGCAGGTGTCATAGTCTTCCGAGTAGGGAGTTACCCTTTCGATTCTTCTGACATCCATCTTCATCACGTTGCGGATGGACTCGACAAGTTTTTTGGTATTGTTGGAATACGAGAAATAGGCAAGCAGTGTTTTCATGTTTTGTTTCCTCCTGTTTCCATTCTAGAAAAAACCGGAGAAAAAAAGTATCTATCGATTTGGCAATATGGTATAACCAAATGGAATAGTGGAGGTCATCATGATCGAACTCAATCTCTTGGAATATCTGATTGCATTCTCGGAAGAAGGATCCTTATTGAAAGCCAGTGAAACACTCCATCTCTCCCAGCCTTCTCTCACCAAGGCAATGAAAAGACTGGAAGCGGAACTCGGCATCGATATCTTTCAGCGGAGCAAGAACCGTATTACACTCAATGAGAACGGTCTTATTGTCCTTGACTACGCAAAGCGTATCAAGGACATCGATGAGAATCTCATGGATTTTGCAAGGCAGGTCAGGGAAAACAAGGAACAGGTCCTCATCGGCATGGTCGCTCCCGGTCCTAGTATCTACTATCATTCCCTGTTACAGGGACGTTCCCGTTTTGGAAGTTATGCCGTTGAAATCAAGAGTGAGAAGGAACTCATCGATGGACTCTATGATGGCTATTATGACCTTATCTTTCTATCGGAAGCGGTGAAAAAGGAAGGATATCTCTGCAAGAAGGTTTTTGAAGAGCATTTATTTGTTTCCCTTCCGAAAGAACATTTCCTATCGAGAAAGACGGAAGGGATTTCCTTTTCCGAACTCGACGGTCAGACTTTCTTGGTGGATTCCGCTGTCGGAATCTGGAAAAAAATCCTGGAAGAGAAACTTCCGAAGTCGAAGATCATCTTCCAGGAAAATCAGGAAGCCTTGTCGGAAATCAAAAAGCACTCTTCTCTGTGTGCGTTTTCCACCGATCTTTCCATTCATGACTCTGAGGCAACCAATCGGATCAATATTCCCTTGACGGATCCGGAGGCATCGATGGCATTCTATCTCATGATCAAAGAAAACTATGTTCATTGCTTTCAAGAATTCTTTACGTATCATAGAACAAAATAGTTCTCAGAAAAAAGTAATAGAAGAAAAAGCCACGTCAGAAGAACACATGAGAGTTGTTTCTTCCCCCTGTTCTTTGATGCCTTCGGCATCAAAGATATGTTTTTCCCTGTTGTCTCACCGTGGTAAAATACTACCTAGCTGATTCAAAAGGAGGATGGAAAATGCAATCACTGAACTTACAGAAATGCGCTGACGAATTGCTCGACCTCGGAAAGAGAAACAGACTGCTCTATTTTTCGGAGGGCTCCGGTATTCTGAAGGCAGTATCCTCCCTTTCGAATGAAGAACTTTTTCGGGAACTCATGGACGGAAAGCAGTTCCCTCCTTTTGATTTGGACGGCCTTCAGAATACACTCCGCCTGACCAACGAAGATCTGAATAACAATACTGAACGGCAGTGGTTCTATTCCAAGGCAAAGGAAAGCTATCTCTCCTCTTATGACCATGAGAAGAAGATTCTATTCCTTCCTCGTAGGAGTACACTGAAGACGGCGATGAAACGGATTGCCTCCAGTGCACAGGAATCCCTGGAAGAACGCGGCATCAATACGCTATACTTCGCTTTCGGAATGCTCACTTGGACGGATACCATCGATCCGAAGGAGACGATTGACTCTCCGCTGCTTCTGGTTCCTGTGTCCTTAGTCCGGGATCGGGTAAACAACAATTACCGCCTTGTCTATAATGATGGCGACGATGTTCAGGTCAATTCGACGCTCGCCTATAAACTGCGGCAGACCTATCACCTTGCGCTTCCTTCCTTCGATCCGGAGAAGGATACCTATCAGTCCTTCATGGAAGCGATGAAGGAGACGATTGCCCTTTATCAGGAATGGACATTGAAAGACACTACTTATGTCGGTCTATTTGCTTTTTCCAAGATCGACATGTATCACGATATCAAAGATCATGAAGATAAGGTGCTGAAAAATCCGGTTATCCAGAAACTGTTCTCCCTTCCCTGTACGGAAACTGCGGCAGAGGAATCATTGTCTATCGACACCTCTGTCCTTCACAATGTGGTCGATGCCGATTCCTCCCAGAGGAAGGCTGTCAAAGCTTCCAAGAAAGGAGAGTCCTTTGTTTTGGAAGGGCCGCCTGGCACTGGCAAGTCTCAGACTATCACCAATATCATTGCAGAAGCCCTCTATGACGGAAAACGGGTCCTTTTTGTCTCCGAGAAGAAGGCGGCCCTGGATGTCGTCTTACGGAAGCTGACGGAGGCAGGACTTTCCGACTTCTGTCTTCCGCTTCACGGAAACAAAGCCAATA
This sequence comes from uncultured Bacilli bacterium, assembly GCA_934725685.1. GTDB lineage: Bacteria > Bacillota_I > Bacilli_A > RFN20 > CAG-288 > Enterosoma. The sequence goes on along the minus strand of CAKVBX010000019.1, from coordinate 25,828 downwards.
AGAAGGAAGTGCTTCTGGAAATCAACCGGGTCCTTCATTCCGATAAAAGCAAAGTGACGGAGGAAGCGCTCCGTGCCTTGCACGGACTGGATTTGGAGAAGAAGGAACTCAGCAAGTATCTCCGTCTTTCCGGTAATATGGTTGCTTCTTTGTCGATGCCGGTCTATCAAGTGATTGGACATGCCATCCATTATCAGAAGTATGAAGCACCGCTTTTCCGCTTTGAGGAGATTCAGAAGAAAGACAAAGCCTATCTCGATGCGGCGACAGGCAATCTGACGGAGATTGCCTCTCTGACGAAGGAGTTCGGAAGGATTGTGGAGGACTATCCTTTCTATGGAGTCAAGGAAGACTGCTCCGATTATGAGAAAAAAATCGATTTCCAGATTGCGGTGGATAACTGCCTTGTTTCCATAGGCGAAATCAAGGACAAGACAGAAAAGATCCTTCTTTATTCCCATTGTGGAAATACGGTGAAAGCAATCAAGGCGACGATGGAGTCTCTTTCCTTCTTCCGTTCGATTCCTTTTTATGATGCTGTTCTGTTCCACCGGGAACAGAGAGAAAATCTGAGAAGCCTGATCAAGGACAGCGAGGAGAAACTTCTTCTTCGCGACACGGAGAAAGAGGAAGTTCTCTCTCTTTCGGAGGAGGATTTCCTCTCTCTGAATGCCGAACAATACTTGGAAGACTTCGCCATGAAGTATTCCTCTTGCCTCCGTGTCTTCAAGCCTTCCTATCATAAGACGATGAAGTATCTCGCTCTGAAGTCCGGTAAAGCGAAACTGAACCGGGAAGAGGCCATCGCCCTTTTAAAGAAACTGAAGTCCTATCAAAAGAAAGAGAACGATGCGAAGGAGGCACTCGCTTCTTTGGATAATCTGATGGAAGTGAAGGGGAGAATCAACGAAGAGAGTCTCTCCTCGCTTCACTACAGCTTCGATCATTCCGAAAGGGGAATCGAAGACTACTATTACGAGCATCCGCTTTCCCTTTCGGAATATCAGAAGCTGAGAAAGGAAATCGAACCCCTTTCGATGGCAGACTTTTCCAGTGTTGAGAAGCTGTCCCTTTATTTTGAGGAAGATAAGGTTTCCTTGGAAGAAGAGACCTTGGAAGGACTCGGTTGTCGCCTTAAGAGGATGAAGGAAGAATTTGTTCACTTTGACGAGAATAGGAGGCTATTCAAAGATATCAGATTAGCAAAGGAAGAAACCTATTATGAATTTGTTTCTTCCTATCTCAAGTCAGAACTATCGCTTGACGATTTCAATAATGCATTTAAGAAATGCTTTTATACTCAGTGGGCACAGTTCCTTCTTTCCGATTCTCCGCAGATGAACGGATTCCAGCGCCCGACTAACGACAGCCTTGTAAATGATTTCATTCGGGATGACAGACTCTCCTTCCGAATCTCCCAGGCCCAGATCCGAGAAGCCTGTTTGGATAGAATCCCGGATTCCTATACGATCCCGGGAAGTCTTCTCTCTTCCTTCGCACAGGAAGCGAACAAGAAGAGAAATCTTCCTTCCATCCGTGTCCTGATGAACAAGTACGGACCTTTGGTACAGAAAATCAAACCCTGCTTCATGATGTCTCCACTCACCGTTTCCACTTTTCTAGGCGAGAACATGGACTTTGACCTCATCGTCTTCGATGAGGCATCCCAGGTCTTCCCCTGGGATGCCATCGGTGCCATCTACCGCGGGAAGCAGTCCATCATCGTGGGTGATAACAGACAGATGCCGCCGACCTCCTTCTTCATGGCCGGCATGAGTGAGAACGAGGAGGAAGAGAGCGAAGGGAGTGATATCGCCTCCTATGAATCCATCCTCGATTTTGCTGCGACTTTCGCCCATTACCGTCTTCAGTGGCACTACCGAAGCAAGAGCGAAGATCTCATCGCCTTTTCCAACGAGAACTTTTATCATGGCAGTCTTGTCACGTTCCCTTCCGCCAAGAGAAAAAAGGAAGGGTTCGGTGTCGACTTCTATTATGTCGATTCTGCCGTCTATAACCGAAAGACAAGGGTCAATGAGGCGGAAGTGGAACGTGTCATCGACCTCATCTGTGAGGATGTGAGAAAGTATCCGGAAGACTCTTTGGGAGTTGTCGTGATGAATATCGCCCAGCAGGAGAACGTGATGGATGCCTTGGAGAAACGCTCCAGGGAAGATGAAGTCCTGAAAGCCTATCTCGATAAGGAGACGAAGAATCCGCTCTTCATCAAGAACCTGGAGACGGTCCAGGGTGATGAGAGAGACCGGATCATCCTCTCCGTGGGTTACGGAAGGGATGAGGAAGGGAAACTCTATCATAACTTCGGCCCTCTCAATCGGCAGGGCGGAGAACGCCGTCTCAATGTCGCCATCACAAGAGCCAAGGTCAATGTTCAGGTGGTCTCCTCTCTCCACTATTATGATATTAAAGAAGAGAGAATTACTTCTGTGGGCCCAAAGCTGTTGCGCTCCTATCTTGAGTTTGCAGAACGCGGAGAATCTCTCGCAGTCATCGACGAAGAGGAACATGAGGGAGAGGAACATTATCTTGAAGATGAAGTGGAAGCGTTCCTGGAAGAGCAGGGGTATCAGGTGAAACGGAATCTCGGATGTTCGAAAGACAGAATCGATCTGGCTGTCTCCCATCCTTCTCTTCCGGAATATGTCTTAGCCATCGAATGCGATACGGAGTCGTATCACAAGAAGAAGGAAACTAGAGATAGGGAACGGCTGAGAAGAGAGGTGTTGGAGGGCCAGGGTTGGCACTACTACCGCATCTGGTCCACGGATTTCTTCCTCCATCCGGAGATGGAGAAGAAGAGACTTTTAGAGGTGCTCGAAAATGCGGTCCATGGGGTTGATGGTGCTCCGTCTGTGAGTCCGTCTTTCCGGTTTGAGGATTCTGAGGCGAGAATGCCGATGACACTGGATTCTCTCTTTGCCCGTTATCCTTATTCGCTTCCTGATCAGGCAGATTATCAGATCAGTCTGAATGATGGAAGTTATGTCTATCAGCTAATTGATGAAAATATCGAAGACTATGTCAGGAGAGAGGAACCAATTGTCTTAGGACGTCTCATCCATGAGATGGCTTTGCTCAGCGGAAGGAAGGCAGTGAGTTCTGCCTTCATCAGCTGTTTCAATCAGGTACTGAAGAATAGGAGGCATCCTCTGATTCGGGTTGTGAATGAACCTTATTCGTCCTATTGTTATCTCGATGACGGGAAGAAGGAATTCGTCTTACGGTTAGGCGGGGACCGCTGTTTTGATGAGGTTCCAGGTCCTGAGATTAAGGATGGTCTTTTCCGTATTGTCTCCTGTTCGGTTTCGATTTCGTATGATGATCTTCTCAGGGCTTATGTTTCTCTCTTCGGTTATCATAAAGTTTCTTCGGATACCTCTACAAAAATCGGCTGGTATGTGAGAAAATTATTAGAGGAAGATAGACTCAATATGGATCAGAACAATGTGATCCGTGTGAAGAAATAATGAGGTGAAATTTTAACAAAAAAATGCTGAAAAAAGGAATCTATGAGCAAGTCATCAACAAGGAAATTGAAAGAGAAATCGCATCGAAGGATGATGACCTCTTATCTTTTAAGGATCCTATTGATAAGGCGGAAGCTTCCCAGATTTTAGCAAAGTATGTTTCTAGTGTCATAAAAAAAGGATTGGATGATTTTTCTGACAATGATGATGGAATTCAAAAACAAATCAGTCTAGTGAATAAGATTGTTTCTATTATCAAAAAAGAGACTGGTGAAGATCGATTTGATAATCTATCCGTTGATAAACAAGCAGAAATCTTACGTGCATGGTTTAGCAGAAAAGAGAATCCGACTCTATCGGATAAAGATAGAAACATTGTCAGGCCAGTTACCTCTATTGCTCAGAGTTCCCTTTTCACTGGAGCAAGTCACGAACCGCAGATGTTCACAGAACTTAAGAAAGAAATATTGTCTTGTGACAGAATCGACATGCTTGTTTCTTTTGTGAAGTGGAGTGGCCTCCGACTTATTATCAATCAACTCAGAACATTTACTCAGAATGGTGGAAAACTGCGTGTTATCACTACCTCCTATATGGGAGCAACCGATGTAAAAGCGATTGAGGAACTGAGTAAGCTTCCGAACACTCTGATTAAGGTGAGCTATGATACGAAGCGTACTAGACTTCATGCTAAGACGTATATTTTCCATCGTGATACTGGATTTACGACAGCGTATGTCGGCTCTTCCAATCTATCCAATGCAGCGATTTCCAGCGGACTTGAATGGAATGTCAAGGTGACGGAAGTCGATTTGCCGGATACGATGAAGAAAATCTGCGGAACTTTTGAGAATTACTGGGAATCGAAAAATGGAGAGTTTGAGTTTTATGACTCTTCAAAGGAAGATAAACTCTGTCAGGCACTGAAAGCAGAACGCTATGGAAGCAAAGACAGTTCGATCCGTTACGCTTTTGAAATACGTCCCTATCCTTATCAGCAGGAGATTCTGGATAAACTTGATGCGGAAAGAAAAATCAGAAATCATTATCGGAATCTAGTTGTTGCTGCGACTGGTACCGGAAAAACGGTGATTTCTGCTTTTGATTACAAACGTTTCCGAAAAGAAAATCCCGATAGACCTTGCCGACTGCTTTTCATTGCCCATAGAGAAGAGATTCTAAAGCAGAGTCTTGCTACCTTCCAAGGAATTTTGAGAGATCCGAATTTCGGTGAACTGTTTGTCGGCAATTACAAACCGGATTCTTTTGAGTATCTGTTCATGTCGATACAAACCTTCAATTCTCAGAATCTTACTGAGAAGACAAGTCCTGATTATTTCGATTATATTATCGTTGATGAATTCCATCATGCTGCGGCACCGTCCTATCAAAGACTCCTGTCGTATTACAAACCGAAGATTCTGCTCGGATTGACTGCTACGCCGGAAAGAATGGATGGTAAAGACATTCTGGATTATTTTGATAATCGTATTGCTGCCGAAATCCGTCTACCGGAAGCAATCGATAGAAAACTGCTTTGCCCCTTCCAATATTTTGGGGTTTCGGATACCGTTGATCTCAATCAGTTGAAGTGGAGCAGGGGAGGCTATGATCGAAATGAGTTGGCTGCCGCTTACCTTTCTAACGAGAAAGTGGCAGATGGTAGAGCGGATTATATTATCAAGGAACTTCTCGATTATGTGACGGATATCGATGAAGTGAAAGGACTTGGCTTCTGTGTCACGAGGGAACACGCCAAATTCATGGCGGATTATTTCAACATGCATAATATTCCGTCAATCTATCTGAATGCGGATTCTACGGAAGAGGAAAGAGAGTCGGCCAGGACAAAAATAGTCACCGGCATCGTTCGTTTTATCTTTGTTGTCGACCTTTATAATGAAGGCGTCGATATTCCGGAAATCAATACGATTCTATTCTTACGTCCTACTGAATCACTAACGGTTTTCCTTCAGCAGTTAGGCCGTGGTTTACGTCTCTCTGAAGGAAAAGATTGTCTTACTGTTCTTGATTTCATCGGTCAGGCCAATACGAAGTACAATTTTGAAGGAAAGTTCGCTGCACTCCTCGCAAACACGACGTTAGGTGTGCAAAGAGAAATCAAAAACGGATTTGTCTCCCTTCCGAAAGGATGTTACATCCAGCTTGAGAAAAAAGCTCAAAAGATCATTCTGGATAACATTGCATCTTCATACGGAAATAAAGCGGGACTGATTTCAAAAATCCAGAACTTCACGGAAGATTCTGGCATGAGACTGAATCTGGATCATTTCGTTGATTACTACCATATGGATCTTCGATCTCTTTATAAGTGTGATTCCTTTGCAAGGCTTTGTGTGTTGGCTGGGGTAAAGGATGATTTTAAGGAACCGCTAGAGGAGATCGTGAAAAAAGCGTTCTTCCGATTTGCTTCCGTTGATTCCAGAAGATTGATCGCCTTTTGGAAACGTTGTCTGACGGAGGAAGAACACCCATTCAATGATCTTGAAATCAGAATGCTGAACATGTTCCAATTCACAGTTTGGCAGAAATCCTATCAGGATTGCGGATATTCCGATTGCTATGAAATCTTCCGCAAATTGAAAACAGAGAATCCGATTTTGACAAAGGAATTGATCAATCTTCTCGATTACCGTTTCAAAACGATTGATTTCGTTGATGAACCTGTCAACCTTGGATTCAATTGTCCACTCGATCTCTACTGCAGTTATTCAAGAGACCAGATTCTGGTGGCAATGGATATGTTGAAACCAAACACTGTCCGTGAAGGCGTAAAGTACCTTCCAGATAAGAAAATCGATCTTGCCTTTGTGACTCTGAACAAGTCCGAAAATTACTATTCCCCCACGACCATGTATCAGGACTATTCTATTAATGATAGATTGTTCCATTGGCAGACACAAAGCAGAACGAGTGAAGACTCTCCGACAGGACAACGATATATTCATGGGTCAGAAAAAGGCATCACTTTTCTTTTGTTTGTCCGTGAGTATACGAACGATAAGATACTTCCCTCGGCACGTGAAGCCTATACATTCTTAGGAAAAGCAAGATATCGTAGTCATGAAGGCTCATGCCCTATGAGTATCGTTCTTGAACTTGAAAGACCGATTCCTGCTAAGTTCCTTAGAAAAACAAACAAAATGACATCTGACTAAAAACCGCCTTACCGAATAAAACAAACTTCATTGTACTCGGTAAGGTGGTTTTTTAGTTATTCGGTTTTTATTTCGATTTGATTACTTATTCGGATCAGCATCCTCATCGGCATAGATGGTGACATCCGGATGGGAGAGAAGAATCGAAGCCGGACAGGAGATGTCCTCTTTCAAAAACATTTTGCGGACAGCTTCCTTTTTGTTTTTGCCGGTGGCGATCAGAACAATTTTCTTGGATTTCATGATGGTGGAAAGACCCATCGTGAGGGCATGGGTCGGGACATCCTTTTCGGAAGCGAAGAAACGGGAATTGTCCTTGATGGTCTGCTCTTCGAGCTTGGCGATATGGGTCTTGCTGTCGAAGGGAGTGTTCGGCTCATTGAAAGCGATATGACCGTCGGCACCGATACCGAGGATCTGCAGATCGATACCGCCTGCCTTTTCGATCATCTCATCATAGTGTTCATAGTTCTCTTCGCTCGGGAAATTGGTGTTTTCCCGATTGATGTCGATACCATAGAAGAGATTGTGGTCCATGAAATAACGGTAGGACTGGGTCTCATCATGATTGTTCAGGTATTCATCCAGGTTGAAAGAATGAACCTTACGGAAGGAGATATTCCGTTCCTTTGCCTTTTCGATGATCTTCTGATAGGTGAGGACCGGAGAGGAACCGGTCGCAAGACCTAAGACACAGTCCGGTTTTGCTTCGACTGTCTTCAGGAACACCTCACTGATATCGTCTGCAATCTTCTCTTTGTCTTCGATGATGAGTTTCATAATCAAATATCCTTTCTATAAACGATGACACCATTCTTGATGACCATTCTGACATTGATGTCTTCATCAATCACGGTGAAGTCTGCTTTCTTCCCTTCTCGGATGGAACCATAGTCTTTCTCGATACCGAGATTTCTGGCCGGGTTGATACTGGCCATGTTGACGGCATCTTCCAACGCGAGTCCTAACACCCTGCGGATGTTTCTCACTCCTTCATTGAGCTTCAGAATCGAACCGGCCAGAGTCCCGTCTTTCAGTCTTGCCGTGCCGTCTTTGACATAAACCGGATTTCCGCCGAGTTCATATTGTCCGTCCGGCAGATACTTCGCTTCCATGCTGTCGGTGATGAGGATGATCCTGTCTTTTCCCTTGCATTTGTAGAGGAGACGGATGGCGTCCTCACTGACATGGTGCAGGTCACAGATCAGTTCACAGTAGACTTCGTCATGGATCAGGGCTTCGCCGGCACTTCCGACATCCCGATGATGGATGCCTTTCATGGCGTTGTACATATGGGTGACAAGGTGTGTCCCCTTATAGAAGGCCTCATTGGCAAGTTCTGCTCCATCATCGGTATGTCCTAAGGAAAGACGGATTTGATGGTCCTTGCAGTAGGTGAGGAAGTCATCATGGCCTCGCTGATAGGAATAGGTGATCTCTCTGATTCTATTCCCGCTGGCTTTCATGAAGTCATTGAGGTCTGAGACGGAGAGCGGAAGGATATCTTCCTCGTTCTGGGCTCCTTTGAAAGCTTTTGCAATGAAGGGACCTTCGAGATGGATGCCGAGCGGCTCTGCTACATAGGATTGCTTTTTTAAGTAGGAATCGATGGTGGACAGAGCTTTTATGATCCTCGTCTTTTCCATTGTCATGGTCGTATAGAGGAAGGAGGTTGTGCCCTCTCTCACTAAGGAGGCGGAGATATTGGCTAAGGATTCTTCCTTGGCATCCATCGCATCACTGCCGTTTGCTCCGTGGATATGTTCGTCGATGAAACCGGGGACGACAATAAGACCTTCCGGCAGTGTCAGTAGGTCCTTCTCCTCTTTTAGGGAATCTCCGATTCCATGAATTCTGTCATTCTGAATCAGAAGGGAAGTTTTCTGAATTCCATATTTTTCGAGATCGATGTTACAGTTTCTGAAACCTCTCATACATCACTCCTCTCATCATTTTTTTACTTAATGAAAAATATCTGATTCTTATTGTAGCACAGAAATGGTAGAATGATGGGGAAAAGAGGTGCGAACTATGATTCATTTCGGTACAGGCGGATTCCGTGGTGTCATCGCGGATGACTTCACAAAAGATAATCTTCAGAGGATTGCGGAGGGTATTGTCACCCTCTATCATGAGACAGAAGCGAAGAAACCGATTCTGGTCGGATATGATTTCCGCTTCTGCTCGGAGAATGCGGCCAAATGGATGGCCTGTGTCTTAGCCGGAAATCATATCCCGGTCTTGCTTTCGGATACGCCGTCTCCGACTCCGGCAGTGATGGAGGAAAGCAAACGACTCGGTCATGAGTTTGGCATCATGATTACGGCCTCCCACAATCCTTATTGGTTCAACGGCGTCAAGCTGTTCCAGAAAGAAGGCATGGATGCCGAAAAGGCACTTACTGACCACCTGGAGGAACTGATTGCAGAGGTCAAGGAAATCCATTCCATGGATCTCGATACGGCCTTAAAGGAAGGCCTTGTCACCTATTATGCTCCCTTAAAGCCGTTTTTAGACAACATTCAGAAGTTCGTGGATGCCGAGGCCGTGAGAAAAGGCAGAAAACTGAAAGTCCTCGCCGATCCGATTTTCGGAACGGGTGCTTTGACATTGAAGGAGACCCTGAATCGGATGGGAATCGAGGATGTCACCGTTCTCCACGGAGAACGGGACCCCTACTTCCACGGTCTTCTTCCGAATCCGATTGAAAAGAACATGGAAGCCGACAGAAAAGTCCTGCTCGAAGGCAAGTATGACTTCTGTCTCGGCACGGATTCGGACTGCGACCGTCTCTCCATCCTCGATGAGAAGGGAAACTATGTCGATGCCAACGAAATCATGGCCTGTATCTATTACTACCTGGTCAAATACAAAGGAATGCGCGGTGATATCGTCAAGAATCTCGCAACGAGCAATCTCATCGATGCCGTCGCTGTGAAACTCGGCTATCAGTGCCACGAAGTCGATGTCGGATTCAAGAATATCTCCCAGGGAATCAAGGATCACGATGCCCTCTTAGGCGGAGAGAGCTCCGGCGGCCTCACGCTCCGCGGATATATCTATGGAAAGGATTCCACGTTTGCGACGGCCCTCTTTGCGGAGATGGTCTCTGTCATGGATAAACCCGTCTCTTCCATTGTCGAAGAGGTCCGCGATTTTGCCTCCTTCCACAAAGCGATGCTGGAAGACAGTACCCCTTATAAGGACAAGGAAAAACTCCTCGCCGTACTGAAGGAGAAAGACCCTGATTTCCAGAGAACCATTGTCAAAAAGGTCCTCTATCCGACCAATATCAAATACTACTTCGAGAACGGAGATTGGGCCTTGGTACGGTTCTCTGGAACCGAACCGTTGATCCGTCTCTTCTACGAGACGGAAGAGGAGAATAGAAGCATAGCCAAAGAAGAAATCCAGACGATGAAATCCTTCCTTATCCAAGAAGACTGATTAATTATTTCATAAAGTAAAATAATTATGGATTTTCCATCTGTTTTCCGCTAAGATAAGAGCAGAAAGGATTTTTCAGTTTATGGATAAATACGAAAACCTGATTGATCATTTAGAAGAATATCAAGAAAGTGCCAAAAGAGAAAAAGGACACTATCTGTTTTTGGAGGAAGGAATCCTCTGCTTTGAAGATGAAAGAAGCGACGCCAAGTATCCTTATGGAGACAATGGTATGACCTTCTGGGCGCACAGCAACGGAAAGAACCACCTCAACGAATCGGATTTCTTCCTCCTTCCGGAGACGACGGAAGGAGAGAATTCCTATGCCTCCTTTTTCTTAGGAATCAAGGAGGGAAAGGATTTCCATCCTTATTCCCTTTTTTCCTATGACAAGAACCTTTTCGACGGAGACGTGCTCCGTGCCACGCTCTTCTCTTATCATTCGGTCCTTTATGTCCTGAAGAAAGGTGACCTTTATTATTCTGTCGAGATGGCACTCGACGAAAAGAAACAGTGGATTCTCCGCGGGAGAATCCAAAACAGAGGAACAGAAACGGAGGAAATCTATTCCTCCTTCTTCCTTAATCCGATGCTGATCCACGGAAACTATACGACGGTGGAAACCAAGTGGTTCAAGAAGTGCTCCTACAAGAATGACACCTTCACTTTTGAAACTACGGAAGATCTCTCTAGAGAGGAACACCTTTATCATACTTACTACCTTCATCGTAACGAGAAGAACGTGACGGAAGTGGACAATACCACTTCCCGTCTTCTCTATGCGACGAGTAAGACCGGAAGAATCTGCTCTTCCTCTGCCTTACTGAAGGGAAGCTTCGAGGAAAAAAAGGATGTCACCTGCTTCTCAGATCTCGCCATCGCCGGCGACTTCCTCCATGCCACTTTGGCTCCGAAGAGCAGTATGGACTTTTCCTATGTCCTGACAAGAGAACAGGAGAGAATGAGCATCGAAGACATCGATGCTTATCTCTCTTCCCTGAAAAACAGGGAAGAGAAATATGAACTCTTCTCTTTTGAAGGGAACAGAGATGCAGAGCGTTTCACCTCCTTCTCGAGAATGTTAGTCAAGCAGGTGGATTACTGTGCGACAACCAAGAACAGCACGCTCTCCATGCTCGGATACCGGGACATCTTCCAGGCCTTAGAAGCTGCCGTCCTCTTTTCTCCTAAGATGGTGCGGGAAAGAATCCGTGCCTGTCTTGACTACACCTGTTTCTCCGGAAGATGTCCACGTCAGTTTGCCTGGTCGGACGGAAAATCCGTCCGAGTCGACAGCCGTGAGTTCATCGATCAGGGACTTTGGGTGATTGATGCCATCTATCAGTATCTTGCCTATACCGACGATGCCTCCCTTCTCGATGAGATGGGTGGCTATATCACCATCACACCGGAAAAGACTGCCTATAAGGAGGAGGTGAGAGAGGATCTCTATTCTCATATGAAACGGATCCTCACCTATCTCATCTCCCATATCGATCCGAAGACGGAATGTTTGCAGACTCTCTACGGAGACTGGAATGATGCCATCGACGGACTCGGAAGAAGCAGTGAGGGAAAGGAATTCTCTGACGGTGTCTCCGTCATGGCATCCTTCCAGCTCTACGGAGATATCAATAAGGCGATGTCGATTGTGAAAGCCTATCGGAAAGAGGATGAAACATTCCTGTCTCTCTTAGCGGATGGACTAGAGAAGATCCATCGGGGACTCCTCGCTCACGTCTTCGTGAAGAAGGAAAATGAGACGAAGATCATCCACGGCTGGGGGGAACACCAGTCTTTCTATGTCGGTTCCTTTGACGATGTCGACCACAAGGAACGGGATACGCTCACTTCCAATGCCTTCTATGTCCTCAGCGGGTTCAGCAAGGACGAAAATCAGTTTGAGGATGCCGTACTGGAAGCTTATCACAAACTGGAAGGGAAATACGGATTCAAGACCTTTGAACCTTACTTCGATCACGATGCCATAAAGGTCGGAAGAATCGTGAATCTTCCCAAGGGAACTGCCGAGAATGCGGCGACCTATATCCATGGCAGTGTCTTCGCTCTGGATTCCCTTTTCTTCCTGGGAGAGGACAGATGGGCGTTTGATGAGATTCATAAGCTTGTTCCGATCAACCATGACTTTATCTCCACCACCCCCTTTGTCATGCCAAACAGCTACGTCTACAATCCGGAGATCGGATGTGACGGAGAGAGCATGAACGATTGGTTCACCGGTTCCTCTTCGACTCTGCTCAAATCCTTAGTTCGCAATGCCTTCGGCTTCGATCCGAAAATTGAAAAGCTTGCGCTCCATCTCACTCCCTATTTCCCGTATCCTGTCAGTACCCTCTCTCTTACCATCAGAGAAAAGAAGGTGAAGTTTGTCCATCAAGGAGAAATGGCGAAAGATATCTATCTCAACGGAAAAAGACTCAATCTTGTTCCGGATGACAGAAGAATGACGGCCTATGTCTCCTATACGGAACTATTGGATGAGAATATTATCGAGATCAAATAAGAAAAGACATTAGTAAGAATAAGAAAAATCCATCTCAGTACCCTGTCTATGGAAGCTGAGATGGATTTTTTGCTGAACAGGCAGATTGAGAAGGGAAGTTAATAAACTGACAATGGTTTCTTAATGGAACATTGAAAAGAAATATTTATTGTGACTATCCTATGAACAGAAAGAAAAAAATATAAAATGTTTTTCGCTAGCACTTCAATATACAAAGGAAAGTTGTTAAACGATGAATAGGACAGAATGAGTGTGTATTCTGAGTTTACGAATATAAGTTAAGTTCATTTTCTTTATGCTATGTCGGTCTTTTTTTCTCGTAATTATATCTTTTGTACTATATTCTTTAGTCGGGAAAAATAACCTATGACATTGACAAAAAGAATCAGCTTACATATCGTGTCAGCACTTTTCGGTGTTTTCAGTTCCGTGCATCAATCTACCACCTATATTTCCATGCCGGAAGATGATATGTTTTACATGTATAACAACGGGAATGAATATGGGCCAGAGGAGATTGCCTCTTTGGATGAGCTGTTTCCAAATGGAAAAGGGTTTATTGTGGGGTATATCACTCATGCGTAAATTCAGATTCCTAAGCATCTTCTTGGCTTCCTTGTCTCTTTTGATTCCACTCAGTTCCTGTTATGAATTTCCGTTTGATGAATTTGCTGGCACCTGGGAAAATGATTTCATGAAGTTGACAGCATACAATTACAAGGTCACAAAAAAATATCTGGATGGCCTCATGATTTTAGATGGTGTTGTTTATAAGTATTATGGTCATGACAAACATAACGAACTCTATCTTGAGAACAAACAACCTAAAGAAGGAGGTTACGTTTTTTATATTTGGACCTGTTCTGTATCATTATTAGAAAACGAAAAGCTTGTTTTGAACGTGTATTACGACTATATTTCCGATTATACCGGCAAGGAGGTGACACTATATCAGACATCGGAAGTAGTGTATATCTCTCTCTGAACAATTATCACTTCCGTTTGCAATTCACAATGATGTGTACCCTTTTCTTATACTTAGACCAGGATATTTCCAAGACTTATCCATCCAAGGACATCCCTAGGGATGTCGGCCGCATCCATAGTAGAATATGGATGCCATCATGGATGGAGACCAAGGATGTCTCCTGGTCTTTTTCCTTGGCAGGCATGCCAGGAACAGACCCGGGAATGAGGGGGTGTACCTTTTTGGAACTGCGATTCCGTATTGAAAAATTCCCCATTCTCCTTATCATCCGCAAGCCTGCTTATACCCAATTGGGAAGCCGTCGCTATCCCGAATCACGAACGAGAAAAAAGGAGGGGATGAGAAAGAGGGACCCAGTCCATGAAAGGAAAATCCAGAAAGAGAGGATCCATATATGGATGGACCAGTCATCAGTTTCGACGTGTCGAAGGGCGAAAGCCACATGCGTGCCTTCGAGTCTAACGACAAGCCGTTCGGAAAGGCAATCAGGATAAGACACGACAAGGAAGGCTACAGTCAGATAAGGGATTTATATGGAAGGCTGAAGGAAAAGACATCGGCAGAGCCGTCCGTCGTCTATGAACATACAGGCGTATATGCACTGCCGCTTCTGTCTTTCTTCACCGTTGAGAATTACAGGATATACCAGATTTCGCCTCTGGAGTCCGCCAAGATGAGAAAGTCTTCGGTCAGGCCGACCAAGAACGACTCATTGGACACCGGCACGATAGCAAAGGTGTACTATTCGAAACGGATGAACCCGTTCTTTCCACAGAAAAACGTCTATGACGACTTCCGCGAGATGTCCAGACAGTACCAATATGAAGTCGAGACGGCCGTTTCCGAAATGAACAGATATCATCGCTGTCTTGATGCGGTTTGGCCGCTTTTCGATGAAATCATCGACTATTCCAGCGAAATCTCTCTTTTGATGTCGTGATTCATTTCGGGCATCCGACCGCAGTCAGGTCAGCCAAAGGAATCCTGTTAGCCATGGGGAAAGACAGACCCGGAAAAAACGGACAAGAGAGGAACTTGCCAAAGAGATGTTCGAATATTCGAAAAGCCAAGTCTCCGGAGCGGCTCCCGATTCCTACTTGGCAAAAGAGATCGTCGAGATGGCCGAAAGGGTGAAGGAATCCATAAGGCGAAGAGAAACCATGTTCCAAAGAATGCTTGGCCTTGCCTCATCGCTGCCGGAGTTCGCCGTGGTAAAATCCTTGCCTGCCGTAGCTGACCTATCGGCTGTCAGGCTTCTTTCGGAGATAGGCGACATCCACAGGTTTTCATCCTCTTCGTCTTTCGTCGCCTACATCGGACTGGATCCGATGGTGCTGCAGTCGGGAAAGCAGACCGGCGAGCATCTCCATATCACCAAGAAGGGCAACGCATGGCTGAGGACGACGCTTTACCTGATTGTCGGGAACATATGCCGCTGCTGTCCGGATACGAAGATAGCGAAGTTCGTCGCCAAAAAGAAAAATGACGGCCTCTGCTATAAGGCCGCCAGGGTCGCAGGCTCAGCAAAGCTTGCGAGGATCATATATTCCATGCTGTGGAATGGAACATGCTATTCTGAGGAATAACATGCAAATATTTTAGAACAAATCGGATGATTTTTAAACGGCAAGTGCAGACTTGCCTCTTTTCCCATGGGAAAAGATATTGTTCTCATCGATAAGACAGATAATCTTTTTTTGCTTGACAACGCTTATCCAATTTTTAATGTGTCCTTGACAAAGGGCACACATTAAGCTCCACAAGGCCGTTTTTTACCTCGGAATCCGATTTGTGTACCTAATTCATTGATACGTCATGATATATATTTTGAGCGTGACAATATTTGGATGAAATTTGTGTTATGATATATTACATAGAAATGGCCATATGGCCATAAAAATAAAATGAGGTACCTTATGGAAATCAAACGTGACAAATATCTTCGTATGCTTCAGGCACGTCGTAATAATGGAATGGTAAAGGTTATCACAGGAATTCGGCGGTGTGGAAAGTCTTATCTGATGAATACTCTTTTCTATGAGTATCTTAGAGAGGAAGGAATGGAGGAAGAACATATTATTCGGTTCGCTTTTGATTCTGCCGATGATCTCTCTTTGATCGGTGAGAATCTTCAGGAACTTGTCAAAAACAGAAAAAAGGTTGATCCTCAGAAATTCATGGGTTACCTTTCCACCCGTGTGATAGATGATAAGCCCTATTGTCTTTTGCTGGATGAGGTTCAGAATCTGGATTGTTTTGAAGCAGTCCTCAACGGATATCTGAGAAAAAGGAATTTGGATATCTATGTTACGGGAAGTAATTCGAAGTTTTTGTCGACGGATGTCCTTACGGAGTTTGCGGGACGTGGAGATGAGGTCAGGGTCTATCCCCTCACCTTTTCGGAATACTATTCCTGTCATGAAGAGGATGGATTCGATTACGCCTTGGATGATTATATGACTTATGGGGGCTTGCCGGCCCTTTTGGGGATGATTACGGAAGAGCAAAAGATGTCCTATCTTAAGACGCAACTGAACAATGTCTATCTGAAAGATCTTGTTGAACGGTATGGCCTTCAGAATGAGGATAACCTCGGGGAATTACTGGATGTGATTGCTTCAGGGATCTCATCTCTTACTAATCCTTCTAAGTTGTCGAATACTTTTAAGACGATGAAAAAAGCGAATTTGAGTGAGGCGACAATCAGCCGCTATATTCAGTACATGGAGGAGGCCTTCTTGTTATCCAGTGCAATCCGTTATGATGTGAAAGGGAAAAAGTACATAAAAACTCCTTTCAAGTTGTATTTCGAAGATCTTGGTTTACGGAATGCGAGATTGGATTTCAGACAGGTGGAGGAGACGCATCTGATGGAAAACCTCATCTATAATGAGCTGAGGTACCGTGGGTTTCAGGTGGATGTCGGTCTTATCAACGATCGAGTAAGCCTTGATGGTATGAGAAGCAGAAAGCAGTTTGAAGTTGATTTTGTGGCGAATTGTGGAAGCCGCCGTTACTATATTCAGTCTGTCTATGAAATTCCGGATGAGGCGAAGATGGAACAGGAAACAATTGCTTTTGATCGTATCGGTGATTCCTTTAAGAAGGTCATCGTGATTGGAAAAACGATGAGACCGAAGCGGACGGAAAAAGGATATCTGTTACTCGGGATAAGAGATTTCCTGTTGAATCCTGATAGTCTTGATTTATAAGTGATGTACTAAGAAAAGGGATGGCTTTGAATCGGTAATGGTAACCTTTTGAAATCCCTTCTTTTACTCTGATATCCCTAATAGGTTGATGACAAAAATGATTTACTCGGATGATAAAAATGATTTATGATGAACATTTTAAGATTTGTTAGAAAAATTTTGTACGTAGACTATCATGATTAGATAAGCTATAGTATGTGCTATCTAAACTTCAATATTTAGGAATTTAATTAATCTTTTGAGCTCATTATAACGACATTGAGAATGATTGAATAAAAGGGACGTGGTGCCTATTATCAATGACTGAATGTTGTTGAGATGAAGGTCGGGATGATTGATGAAGTGAAGGATGAGAACATCGCTTTTCTGAACACGAAGGACGGAAAGGCTTATGTCGGTGTCAACGACGAAAAGACGAATAAGTGCTGCTTATTTCTTCTGAAGTGGAAGTGAGCGAATCGACTACGGAATGACTCCTTTTGAACTCTCTTCTTTGGTCCAACTAGAGGAGTTCAGTACAAAGGAAAGTGAACCCATCGGGGACGGCAGCAAGGCATACAAGGATGTCCTCGGTGATTTCGCATCGCACAAGCAGGGGACGGATGCCTATAAGGGTTGGCTCTTCGTGAACCACATCTCACTGATGCTCTATTACAGGGTTCTCGGAAAGATAAAAGAGAAGGGACTTTCCTCGAAGTATTCTGTAGAGGATGTCATCGACGTGGCAAAAAAGATCACGGTGCAGGCCATAGGTGGCGAATGGAACGAGAATGCTCCTGCCTTAAGCGACATGAAGGCCTATAGGGAAGTCATGCAGTAGGCATAACACATGTGAAAAGTTGCGGGTACATATGACGTAGCAAATGCCTGCCATTGCACAAAGGCAAGAGCGCTCCCAACAATAAGTTCCTTAATCATGCATGAGGTTCCTATGCATCTTCTAGCTAAACTAATCCGATTAATCCATGAGTATTCCGAAAGTTGCTTAAATATGAAAAACCATGAGCATGGCATGACGCTAAAAAGAAAGAAGAACCATCGAATTGGCATGCGAAGCGAGGCTAACTAAGCCTTGGCAAAGGAGATCATTAATAACAACATGAACGTGAATATCCCCATCCATGTCCATTTTATTATGATGTAGGCAATAAAGGAGACGAATCATCAGTTAAACGTGGTAGAGATAACACTCCATTATCTTTTATTGCAGAATCATGTGACTGGTAAGTGCAAAAAATCAATCATTCAGCAAAAAATCAAATATATCCATTATCTCGTAGCCGTTCTCATCAACTCTAGGAGCCAAACCATCTTTGGTCACAATCATTTTTTTGAAGGAATCATTTATGTGGTTTAAGCTACGTTTTTCTCTAGCCACGTTGTCCTCATTAAGATTGTAGCAAGATTGGATGTAATATTTCTCATCCCCTTTCGTGGCTATGAAATCCACCTCAAGACTTTTTTGCGCATAGATTCTCTTTCCGTTTTTGTCTATGCGGTCCGTAATCTCATTGATATCCATCTGTCCTACCGATACGGAAAAACCTCTATACCTTAATTCATTATAAATGATGTTCTCCATCAGATGGGTTTCTTCGATTTGCTGGAAATCCAGTCTAGCGTTTCTTATGCCTATGTCCTCAAAATATATCTTATAAGGAGTATCGATGTAGGTTTTTCCTTTTATGTTATATTTCTTTGCTATCGACATCACAAACGCATCTTTAAAATAGTTGATGTATCTGCTTATAGTATCATTGGTTATGTTGATATTTTTGCTTCTGAAGGCCTTTTCCAATTTCATTGGGCTTGTTCCTGATCCTATACAAGAAGCCAACACGTCAAATAGGTTTGCAATGGCAGTTTTGTTTTCAACACCCTTCCTGCCTATTATGTCCTTAAGATAAACCTCATAGCTGAGCTCTTTGAGAAAGGTTTGCCTTTCGCTTACATCTTGCTGATATACAAGAGGTATGCCGCCTGTAACGATATATTGTCTCCATGCTTCTTCTTTGGATAAGCCACTCCCTTGATAGAATTCCTCGAATGCCAGTGGCAACATATGGATGGAAGATTTTCTCCCTCTGAACTTAGTCTCAACCTCAGAAGAAAGCATCTGCGAATTACTGCCGGTCACATAAACGTCAAAATTTTTATGATTCAAGAAGCCATTAAGCGTGCCCACGAAGGAATCCAGAATCTGTATTTCATCTAAGAGGAGATAATAGATTCCATTATCATCGGTAATAGATTTTATATACATTCTGAATTTCCTTGAATTTATGGTGTAATAACCATTCTTTTGCATTATCTTCGTTTTTTCTTCTGGCAAAAACATTTCAAGCAAATCAATATCCTCATCATTGTCGAAAGAGAATTTGATGATGTGTCTATCATCAACGCCTTCTGACTTAAGATATTCATAGAAAATGGTATTCATGAAATAGGATTTCCCACTTCTTCTTGCCCCGGTTATGACTTTTATCAGCCCATTATTTTTCTTTAATATTGCTTGATTCAGATATTTATCTCTCTTAAATAGCATATTCGACATTCTCCATAGTCTTTGTTTTATTTCGAATTTATTATATTACAAAAGGATTAAAAATTGAATCTCATTCGTTTTTTTGCAAGATTCTTTGCTAGTTGTCGAGTGTAACTCGTTAAAATATATAGAACATCCTTTCTTTGATGCTGACGATGCAAGGGGTCCATACCGAATCCCTTTAAGTTTGAGCTATAAATAGAGCCGAAGCGTCAGACTACACTGACGTAAAATCAGTGCAACTTCCATATTATGTTGATTGCGTTTTTAGCGGCCGATATCTCGCTTTGGTCATTTTCGCCCCTTTTCGGCAAAATAGGCTTTTAAAGTGTAGTGAGCCCCTCCTTGGCTTCGGAGTGGACCGACTCCTTGGTCCAACTAGAGGGGTTCACTACATCTGTCAGTGGACCCAAATGCTGGTTGGATTGCAAAGGAATTTCACTAGAAAATAGAGCTAAAAGAAAACAATTTTACCCCTGAGCTACTAACTCTTGGATGAGGTTTTCTTTTAGCTTGATTTGGAGCATTAGAAATAAATTCCTTATTTAAATGCCAATTAGTCAGTTTGATTTTTGCTGGTGATAGTATTTTCTTTAGACAGTCTAATCGATAAAATTGTAGAATTCTACAGAAAAGAAGATTAGAGCGTTAATTTCGATTGTCTTGTAGAATGTAATCGATAAAACTGTAGAATTCTACAAAAAAGGAGATTAGGATGATAGAAAGGAATCGATATTTGGATCAATTGATTGCAAATAGGGAAAATGGTTTTGCAAAAGTGATTACCGGAATCAGAAGATGCGGGAAATCCTATTTGTTGGAAGAGATTTATAGAAAGTATCTTTTGGATTCCGGTGTTGAGGAAAGCAACATCATCGTCATCGACCTGGAGAAGGAGGAGAACTATTCGTTATATGATCCGATCTATCTATCCGATTATGTGAAGGAACATTGCGATAAGAATAGGATGAATTATGTTTTTATCGACGAGATTCAGAATGTGGTCCCTATCATCAATCCTGTTTTTATGGAAGGCAAACATGTGATGGCAAAGCCGGAGGATGATAATGTTATCAGTTTTGCAAAGATTGTGCTGAGTCTATCAAAGGAAAAATATGTCGATCTTTATGTGACGGGAAGTAATTCCAAGATGCTGTCGACGGATATTCAGACGGAGTTTCGGGATAGGGCGACCGTGATAGAAATAGGCCCCTTATCTTTTGAGGAGTTCATGAAGTATACCAGATTCGAAGAATATAGAGCCGTCAATGAATATCTTGTCTATGGTGGAATGCCACTTGCGGTTTTGAAGGAAAACGAGGAAGAAAAAAAGAAATATCTGAGGGATTTGTTTGAAACCACTTATCTGAAAGATATTATGGAGCGTTATAAATTCAGGAAAAGCGAGGCGTTGGATGAGCTCTGTGATATTCTGTCGACTTGTGTTGGGAATCTGATCAATTCGGAAAGACTGGCGAATGCATTCAGGGACAAAACGAAGAATAAGATTCATCCGGCAACTGTTGTCTCCTATATCAGCGCTTTCAAGGATTCACATCTTATCAGGGAAGCAAAACGATATGACGTGAAAGGAAAAGATGTGATAGGATCGCTGAAAAAGTATTATTTTGTTGATAACGGATTACGGAATGCTAGACTCAATTTTGCTTATGATGATATCGGACAAATGCTTGAGAACATGATTTATAATGAGCTTATCTATAATGGTTATTCTGTCAATGTCGGAACATATAACAAGGTAGAAAAGAACAAAAATAATGTAAGTGTCCGCAAGAGCTATGAGATTGATTTTTTGGCCATGAAAGGAAACAGAAGATATTACATCCAGGTCGCTGATCATATCGGTGACGAGGAAACAAGAAACAAAGAGCTGAAGCCATATTTTGCTTTGAATGATCAGATTCAGAAAGTGATTGTCATCAATAAGCCGGTGAATGAGATGCTGGACGCACACGGATTCATCGTCATCGGAATCTATGATTTTCTGATACGGTTTATAAAATAAACTGATATCTCGTGAAAAATAGCACACTACTATTACAAACATCTATATGAACTTTACTGAAGATGCTTCGACTGCCTGAAGTCAAGCTATCATAGAATCCATCCTTGTTTCCGTAATAATCGACAATCAAAAACAATGAAGTGTTGATGACAGAAAGGAGTCCTTTTTCTATCGATAACTGTTGCTGCTTTTCCAGCAAAACCGAATTAGTAGTTCCTATGACAAACTTTTCGTAATCCGGCTTTGTCCATGTTCCATTACAAATGTGATGCCATTTGCAAAGTTTCCGAAGGATTAGGAACTTGAAGTCTCTATTTCCTTTTGGCAACGGTTTTCTTATAGTCCTTTAATCCGGATAATGGCACTTCTCTTGTCGAGAAAGACTCTTCGAAGAAACAATCAGCTTCTGGGTATGATTCTATATTGTCGGATTGGTTTCATCGGTGAAATAGTGGCTCATCTCTTTCAGAAAATAATAGTGACAAAAAGCCGGAGGAAACCATGGTTTGATGACAAAGGCATTATGCATGTGGGATTATATGATTTCTTATTGGATGAAAGCTATTTGAAATAATCGCTATAAAATCACATGGCAAATCCGGATGACGAAGTATACCAGATGCTACGTAGATGATGGAAGCGAGAATGGGTGAGAGTTACGAAAAAGTGCAGATTTCGGTGATTCCCATATTCGTGATGGTGATGATCATTTCTTTGATAACAGCACAGGAAGCAAATAAAAGGGCTCCAAGTAAAGCGGTCCCTCTCTTCCCTGATCTTTCTGGGAGAAGACATAGGCCCTGGAGATATACGTGGAATATTTTGTTACGAAGAGGGATATCGATTCGTGTTTTCCGAGTTTTGAGGATTTCACCTCGATTGGAATGATTTTGTTATGATCGGAAATAAGAAAATCGACTTCGTAGTCATGGGTGCTTCCCTCCCTTTTCCAGGTGTGATAGGCTAACTCTCTTCCTGATCCGGCAATCATGCAGGCGACAAGGTTCTCATACAAATAACCGAGGTTTGCATCTAATTTATCAGAGAGAAGCTTGGCGTAGATGTCATTCTCTGTCTCGGGTCGATCGATGAATAAAAGGGTTATGAAAAGCCCAGTGTCTGAAAGGTAAAGTTTGAAGGTGTCGAGGTTCTTGCTTTGTGAAATTGTCGCTCCATGATCGGATATTCTGTAACAGGGAAGGACTGTCTTGGAATCGATTAGGTCATAAAGGAGTTCTAAGGATTTGTTGTTTTTCCGCTTTCCAGTGGCCGAAGTAAGATTGAACCTTTTCCGGGATAGCTGTGCTGGAATGCAATGATACATCGAAGAAATCATTCCGGAAGGATCCAGCTTCCTGAAATCCGCTTCATAAAGCTGAATGATTTCTCTTTTTACTCTGTCGATATAGGCAAAATCAAAGCCGTTGATATAGGCTTCGACAGCCTGCGGCATTCCGCCGACAGCCATATAGATTCTCAGTTTTCTCATTAGAGAACGATTGGTGGATTCACCGATTGGTTTTCCCAAATTGTTCAAATCCTTTAGGACAGCAAAATTTCCGCCGGTGGCAAGACAGAACTCCTCATAATCCAATGGGTAGACAGGGATTCTCATTTCTTCGGATGGGATGAGGATATCTTTCACGTTTTTGTGTATAGAGATTAAGGAACCTGTTTCGAGGAAGTGATATCTTCCATCTTTGACGAGATGCTTGATGGCTTCTCTTGCCTTTGGGTAGAGCTGTACTTCATCGAAGATGATAATCGACTCATGTGGAAAAAGGGTTCTTCCAGTTTCCGCCTGAAGACGCAAGAAGAAAATGTTTAAGTCTGAGATATCATCGAAGATTTCCAGTATCCGCTTAGAAACTTTCGAAAAATCAAGAAGAATATAGGATTTATATTCGTTTTTGGCAAAAGTTTCCGCAATTGTACTTTTTCCGACACGCTTTGCGCCTTCTAACAAAACAGCGTAATGCTCTGCATAGTTTTGTTTCCATTCCAGGAGTTTTTGATAGACTTTTCTTTTGAAATACATGTTTATCCCTCCTTATTTATAAGGACATTAGCATTTATTCAATGAAAAAACTAGGGAAAAATGTCGTTTCTTCAACGAAGTAATCACCGAAAAGTGTCATTTCTTCAATTGACACATATGTTATTTGACTCTTTTTGATCGAAATAGCTGAGCATAGTATCATCGATTGACAAGTTTCAAGTCACGAACTCTATGTTACTCTCGGCACAAACTTCTTGCAAATATCTTGAGTTTCCTATTGGTGCGTGTTTTCATTAAAATTCATGCGTGAATCATCTCTCCTCCATGCTATAATCAAGCCAACAGAGCAATCCCACTTGTATTCCTCTATGTTCTGTCCTCTCCTAAAGGAAACAGAGTGCCGGAGAGGACAGAAAGGCACCAGACAAGATGAGACACAAAAGTCTGACAGTTTTATCCGCACTCCTTGTTCTCTCTTTCCTTCCGTTCCGATTCAACGGAATAAGCCTTCCTGAAACAGAGGAACGGGTCTCTCACGCTTATGTCGGAGAAGATTCTGCCTCCCTGGAGAAACTCAAAGAAGGGAACACGGATTCCGTCCATGACACCTCCTATTTCCAGTCCTATTATTTCAGCAATCTGAAGCAGAACTTCGCAAACAACGCTTTCGGCACCTGCACTTACGTTTCCATGGGAATGCTCTTTTCCTTTTTCGACACCTATTACGACGACAATTTCATCCCGACTCAGTTTGAACAGGACACAAGAATCAGTACAAAAAACATTCACCCGGATCATGAATCCACTGACAGCAGACCGCAAATTCCCGTCCAATGAATATACGGAACTTGTCGGCTTCTATGCTGTGTCACCTTTGGGACAATAAGGAGAAAGGAAAATGAAAAAGAAATCATTGCTGGTTTTGATTCTGATGACATCATCCCTCTTTTCCTGTTCCAACAAGTCAGGAATCCATCAAGGGCAAAGCACCAGAGCGGCTTTTGAACAGATACAGGAGCGAAATGTCTCTTATATCAGAATGAAGGATTTCACTTTGTTTGAATATGAGAACAGGAACTATGTAGTACAGCAGAGCCAGGATTATACCTACATCAAAAAGGTGAAAGATTATGTACCTGTCGTTCCCAGTTTATCGGATTTTGACAGATTGAAAAGCGGTATGGATCTGTTCCAGGTCGTGAAAATGTTCGGAATGCCATATTCCTATGACAATGAGAATCTCTTCATTCTTGCGTTTATGACCCAGGAACGTCGCACAAAACTTGTGATGTTCCAGACGAATCTGAACCAAATCTATCGGACTTGCTGAGGGAATGGATATGAAACATAAAATCCATGTGTTGTTCATCGAGGCTCTGTTGCTTCTTACTGGATGTTTTCAGGAAGAGACTCCTTATCAGAAGGGAACGCCGATGGATGAGGTGATTCAGGAACTCTCAGCAAAACAGATTGTTCCTCTTCGTCTCTGTGACTATGAGTTCTATCGGTATGAAAATCACAATATAGTGATTGAAAGAAGCAATGACGGAAAGACGGTTCTGAAATCCGCAAAGTATCCTGTTAGTTGTGTGACAGAAGCTGAATTTTCTTTGGTACAATGCGGAATGTCACCATTTGAAGTCGTTTCACTTGTCGGAATTCCAGTATCGTTTGAATTCATTAAGACTGATGTACTTGGTGAGGAAAAGGATATGAATATCGCCACATTATCTTTTCCGACAGAGGAGGGATCGGTAATGGAGGTCCCTTTCTTTGCCTATGATGGTTTTCTCTATTGCTGTTCCATCGGCAAAGACCGGCTGTATATCGGGGATGCTCCATTGGAAATAGGAGACAAGGTATGATGAAATCAAGAAAACGATGTCATGGATTTTTGTTGTTTCTAAGTGCTTTTTTCTTTTTTGTTCCTTCGTGTGGAAGGATGGATGGTGAATTGAAACAAGGTGACGATTATAAAACGATATGGAAATATTTCAGAAAAAATGAAATCACGCCATTACAGTGTAAGGATTACCTCATCTTCGAGGATAATCGGCAGTCGGTGGTTATTCAAAGGAACGATGACTATCGCCACATTAAGAAAATCAGAACTTATTCCTCTGTCACGCTGTTGAAAGATTCTCTTTCGGTCTATGTGAAAGGATGGGATGTCTTTCAGGTGGTTGAACATTTTGGGTTGCCTTCTGCGGTTTCGACGAGTCAGACTTTGTTTACTTATTTTTTTGAGGATGGTGCCAGATTCCAAATTCCTTTCCGAGCGGATGGCACTCATCTTTATGAAGTGCTATGAGGAAAACGATTATGAAAAAACGGACTTTGTTTCTAAACTATACCCTGTAATTAGGACACGATAACAGGAAATAAAAAACGCCATCCAGTGAACTAACTATGTAATAATA
>CAKVBX010000018.1 GCA_934725685.1 uncultured Bacilli bacterium | reverse complement strand
CACTTTTTTGAAATCAGTGGGCAATTGGCAAGAATATTGAATTCCTGTTCACCTAACATTCCGGAAGGATGTGTTTAGTAGTCTCAGTTGGAGTGGTTGTTTCACTGTTCTTGTTTCCACAGCCGCCTAACATCATCAACGAAGCTAATGCGACAATCGACAAAATTTTTTTCTTCATACTGAAGTAGGGCCTTGACTACCCATTTCCCTTTCTATGATTTTTTGTCAAGCGTGACAGTATTGGAAAGATTTTGGTCTCTTCATTATAAGATAGAAATTTGATTTTTAATAGTGTTTTACATGAATGGTTTTTCTATTTTTGCTGAGGGCCATTGAAAACGGAAGAACCCTCGCAAGGATTCTTCCGTTTTTTTACTTTCCGTACTTCAGGAGATAGTAACCGACTGCGGCGACTGTCTTACCATCCGGTATCTCCCCGTTTCTGATCATCTCACAGAGCGTTTCAAAGGGAACAAAGTAGTATTCGAGCTCTTCCCCCGGATCGAGATGTTGCTTGGTCTTGACTAAATCCTTGGCCAAGAAAAGGTGAATGGCTTCATCCGTATAACCGACGGAGGGATAGAAGAGCCCGAGCTCTTCCAAGGTGTTGGCATGATAGCCGGTCTCTTCTTCAAGTTCCCTTCTTGCCGTTTCCTCTCCGGTCTCTCCTTCATCCCCTTTTCCGGCAGGGATTTCGGTGATGATGGTGTCATAGGGATAACGGTACTGATCTTCGAGGATGACTTCGCCTTTGTCGTTGAAGGCGAGGACTGCCGCAGCGTGGCAGTGCCGGATGATTTCCCTGTGGGAAATTCTTCCACAGGGAAGCTTCACCTCATCGAGGAAAACATCCAGGATTTTACCTTTGTAGACTTCTTTGCTGTTCAATGTCTTCTCTCTTCTTTTTTCAATTTCCTGTTCTGTCTTTTTCATTGTTTTTCTCCGTTTGTGTCCCTGTTATTATACTTTCTTCTATCATGTACTTGTATTAAAATATAGGGTATGAAAATGAAAATTGTATTTGCGACATCCAATGTCAATAAGGTCAGGGAAGTGAAGGAAATGCTAGAGGATACCGATATTGAGATCCTCTCTCTTTCTGACGTGAAACTGAAGGTCAATCATCCCGAAGACAGCGATACGTTCGTCGGGAATGCGAGAATCAAGGCAGAGGATATCGCCTATCAGTGCGATTATCCGGTCCTGAGCGATGATTCCGGACTTTCCATCGAGGCACTCGATGGATTTCCCGGTGTCCATTCCGCGAGATTCATGGAAGGACATCCCTACGAGGATAAGAATCAGGCAATTCTTTCCCTGATGGAAGGGAAAAAGAACAGAAAAGCGGCATTTCATACCGCCATGGTATTCTGTGATAGGAAGAATGGCATCGAAAAGGTGTTTTTGGGAAGCAATGAAGGGGAAATCACAAAGGAACTGGATCCGAATCCGATTTCCGGTTTCGGATACGATCCGATTTTCTATTCCTATGATCTGAAGAAGACGTTCGGACAGGCTACTCCGGAAGAGAAGGACTCCGTCTCTCATCGTGGAAGAGCACTTGCGAAATTCAAGGAGTACTATCTTCATGAATACGGAAAATAAATATCGGAAACCGTTCCGGGTTTTCGGAATCGTGACTTTGGTCAATATGGTTCTTACCCTGCTGTTTTTCTTCCTCTTTGCTTCCTTGGGTGAAAATCCGGATCAGATCACATTGAGCGTCTATGCCCTCCTGACTCTGGTTTTCGCCATGTTCTTTTTGATTTTCGCAGTTGTCTTTGCGATTTTCTTCTTTTTGAAATGCAGTCAGGACAGCAGAAACAGGAAATTGACTGCCTCCTACCGGAAAAGAAAAGAAGAAGAAAAGGCGGAAGATAAGGAAGAAGGCGTTTGTCTCAACTGTGGCGCCAAGATACATGCCGATGACAAGTACTGCCCTTCCTGTGGCAAGGTGATTGATATCGAACCGAGCCATCTTCTCTACTCCTACGATGACAATGTCGACTTGAAGTTCAGCGTCTATCTGAAGGGATATTATGCCAGCGCTACTACCGCCTTCTATATTATGCTTCTTTCCGGATTTGCTTTCCTTGCCTTGACACTCTATTGTGTCATTGCAAAACCGGAATTTGAATTCGCATCCTACGTCAGAAACTGTTCCATCGTCCTTACGGCTCTGTTCTTCTCCCTTTTCCTTATCTGCTTCCTTCTGACGCCTTATCTCGTCAAGAGAAAAAACAAGCCTTTCACTCAGACTGTCAAGTTCTATGATGACAGCATCGTCGTTCTGACAAAAGGAAAAGGGCTCAACAGTGTTCAGAACACCAGTGCCATTATCCAGTCGGAATATTCCTATATTGCTGCTAAAAAGGCGTGGAAGGATAAAGAGGCTTACTATCTCAGTTTTCGTACGGAGAAAGGGGTCAAACTGATTCTGATGATCGGATATAAGAATCGTCCGCAATTCACCAAGGAAATGCAGTCCTTTATGGACGAAAAGGTGAGACTGATCAATAAGAGGTAATACAGCATATGAAAATCATATTGGGTATCGGCAATTACGGAGATATCTATGAAGATACCAGACACAATTCTGGATTTCAGGCGATTGATCTGATCGCATCGGATCTCGGAATTGACATCAGGAAAAAGGAATTCAAATCCTTGGTCGGAAAAGGAAAGGCATTCGGAGAGGATGTCCTTCTCATGAAGCCTCTCACCTATGTGAATCTTTCCGGCGATGCTTTGATCCTTGCCAAGAATTTCTATAAAGTCGACATCGATGACATCCTCGTCCTTGTCGATGACATGGACACCGAACCTGGCCATATCCGCTTGAAACTCAAAGGCAGTGCCGGCGGACATAACGGACTTAAAAGCATCATCGCCAATCTTGGCACGGATGTTTTCAAGAGAGTCCGTATCGGTATCGGAAAACCTACGTTACAGAACACACCGGATTTTGTCCTTTCCGCACCGAAGGACAAAGAAGTCTATGAAGCCTGGAAGGACGGCATCTCCAAAGCTTCCGAGGCGGTGGAATTCACCCTGAAGGAAGATAACTTCGAAAAGGCCATGAGCCGCTACAACAAGTGATGGAACTTCAGAAACTTTCCCTTTATTCGTATTTGCTCAGCAACGGGGAACTCGATCATCTTTCGTCTCTGAAAGAGACCAAAGTCTCCTCTCCGGAAGCCTTGGCCCTTCTCACCGCCCTCTCCTATCAGGAGAACCGAAGAAAGATGTTCTTCCTGTTCCCGACCATATATGAAGCAGAAAGCTTCATGCAGTTTTTGTCTGACTTCCTTCCGGAGTCGGAGACCTTCATCTTCCCATATGATGAAATTTTCCGTACTTCGGCAATCGGTGTCTCTCCGGAAATGAACGAAGAGCGCCTGATGGCAATTGCAAGCACTCATACCAACAAGCCTTCCATTCTTGTCGCCCACATGTCCTCTCTTTCCCTTTCCATCATGAAAAGGGAAGAGTATGAACATTCCCTTTTCATGCTGAAAAACGGTGCCATGATTTCCAGAAAGGAAATCATGGCCAGGATTTCCTCGCTAGGATATCAGCCTGCGGATCATATCACCCAGATCAATCAGTATTCGGTCAGAGGTGGTATTCTCGATGTCTATGATGCGAGTTATTCCGACCCTGTCCGTATTGAGCTCTTCGGGGATGAGATTGATGATATCCGTTTCTTTCACATCGATGATGAGCGTTCCTATGAACATCAGAAGGAAATCCTGATCCATCCGGCTTCTTTAAGGCTGCTTTCCGAGACGGACATCGAACGGGGAAGTGCTGATGTGGAACAGGCACTCAAAGAAGCGGAAAAGAAGGTGGACCGGCTTTCCTACGATGATCTGAAAGACCGGATGAATCAGCTTCTTCTTAAAGTGAAGGATGGCTATCTTGAGGAAGTGGATGCAAGGTTCTACTCGTTGTTCCATAAGGAGAATGCAACCCTTCTTTCCTATCTCGGTGATTATGAAAAATTCCTTTATGATCCAAAAGGTTGTCTCGATTCCTATGACACCCTGATGGAAAAAGAACGGCAGTACTTTAAAAAAAGCGTCAAGGACGGAAACTCTTTGCCGGGAGAATCCGTCTACTCTTTGGCAAAACCGGATTTCACTCCTTTTGTCTCCGTCTTTTCTTCCGATAGCGGCTTTGTCTTGCGCGACTGTTCTTTCCATGCCACAAGCTATATCCAGAGCGAAATGATGCTTCGGGAATACCTGAGGGAAGGATACAAAATCCGTCTTGTCCTTCCGGAACCGAACCTCACAAACTATGAAAACTATCTGACGGAGAAACAGTTTGTCTATACCCTATATCCCTCCCATTCCCAGATCATGTTTTTGGAAGGAAAACTCACCCATGGCTATGAGATTCCCGAAGAAAAGCATGTCTACCTTTCCGCCAAGGAAATCTATGGTGTCTCTTCTCAGCGTTCCCGCTTCCTCTCCCGTTATAAGGAAGCCAAACTGATTCGCCGATATGAGGATCTTCAAGAGGGGGATTATGTCGTCCATGAGACCCATGGTGTCGGAAAATACCTCGGTGTCGATACCATCGATGGTTTGGAATATCTCAAAATTCAGTATGCGAACGAACAGGTTTTCTACCTGCCGCTTTCCCAGTACCGCCTGATCCGGAAATACGCTTCCAGGGAAGGTTATGCCCCTGCTTTGGATAAGATGGGTGGTTCGACCTGGTCACGGAAGAAATCCAAAATCAGAAGCCGCATCTCTTATCTTGCCGATCAGCTCCTCTCCCTCTATTCCGAACGAAAGACAAAACCGGGTTTCGCCTTCCCGAGAGAGGAAGAACTTGAGAAATCTTTTGAGGACACATTCTCGTATCCTTATACGGAGGGACAACTCAAGGCCATCGAAGAAGTCAAACAGGATATGGAATCCCCTCATCCGATGGACCGCCTTGTCGCCGGTGATGTCGGGTTTGGAAAGACCGAGATTGCCTTCAATGCCGCCTTCAAAGCAATCCTTGCCCATAAACAGGTCGTCCTTCTCTGTCCGACGACGATTCTCTCTGAACAGCACTATAAAGTCGCACTCACCCGGTTCCGGGAGTTCTCTCCCCATATTGAAGTGTTCAACCGCTTCACGACGAAGGAACAGAAGGAAAGGATTCTGAAAGGGCTTCTTGACGGAAGCGTCGATTTTGTCATCGGAACCCATTCTCTGCTTTCGGATTCCGTGAAGTTCAAGGATCTCGGTCTCCTCATCATCGATGAGGAACAGAAGTTCGGTGTCACCCACAAAGAGAAAATCAAGGAGAAGGCGAAGAATGTCGACTGCCTGACTTTGACGGCAACACCGATTCCAAGAACCATGCAAATGTCCCTTCTGGGCGTGAGAAGCATGTCCTTGCTCTCTCAGGCACCGAACAACAGAATGCCGGTGAAGACCTATGTCGCAAAACAGGATAATGAATTGATCTATGAAGTGATTGCAAAGGAGCTCGACCGCAAGGGACAGGTTTACTATCTCCACAATAAGATTTCCTCCATCAATGCCGTCGCAGAACGGCTGAAGAAGAAATTCAAAGGTAAAGAAGTGGCAGTCGTCCACGCCAGGATGAGTCAGGATGAGATTGAAGAGGTCATGGACCGTTTCTATCAGAACGAAGTTCAGATTCTAGTTTGCACTTCCATTATCGAATCTGGACTCGACATCCCCAATGTCAACACCATCATCGTCGAGGATGCCGACCATTTCGGACTTGCCCAGCTCTATCAAATCAAAGGACGCGTCGGAAGAAGCAGTCGGTTAGCCTATGCGTATTT
This sequence comes from uncultured Bacilli bacterium, assembly GCA_934725685.1. GTDB lineage: Bacteria > Bacillota_I > Bacilli_A > RFN20 > CAG-288 > Enterosoma. The sequence goes on along the minus strand of CAKVBX010000018.1, from coordinate 24,458 downwards.
CTTCTTCCGGGATCAGAAGAACCTCACGGAGGAAGCGAGGAAACGACTCAAGGCGCTCAAGGATTTCACGGAACTCGGTTCCGGATACCGCATCGCCATGCAGGATCTCAACATTCGTGGTGCCGGTGATATTCTAGGAAGCGAGCAGGCCGGATTTGTCGATTCCCTAGGCTATGATGCCTATATGGAACTGCTGGAAGAAGTCATCAAGGAAAAGACCATCCAGAAGGATGCCCTCAGGGAAAAGGAGCGGAAGAATTTCGAACTTTCCTTTTCTTTGGATGCCCATATTCCGGAAGAGTATGGTACGAAGGAACAGCGCATCACCATGTATCGGGAACTCTCGGATTGTAACGATGATGAATCACTGAAAAACTTCTCTGAAAAGCTTCGGGATGTTTATGGCCCTTATCCGGAGGAAGTCCATGCGCTTCTTTTGAAGAAGAAAGTGGAAAACTATCTCAATTCCGGTTATGTCGATAAGTTCACGGAAGGACTTGGCGTCTATTCTATCGTCATGAACGACGACTTCTGTGCCAAACAGAAAATCTTTAAGAAACTTGATGAACTGCTCCGCCCGCTCGCCGTGAAACTGCGGCTCCGTGTCTCGGAACACAAACTGGAATTCATCCTCACGAAGACGAGAGACTATCTCTCGGATCTGCTCTTCCTATGCCAGTCCTTGGAAGATGCTTATCAGAATTCCTGATCCTCGAAATGGAACATCACTCTTACGGAATCCTCCGAAAGGAGTTTTCTGTATTGCGAGGAGGTCACATAATAGAAAGAGTACGTTCCTCTTTCCGTGATGCCCTCCTCTTTTTTTAAGTCAATCTGACAATAGAAAACATCGGGTCGGTTGGCGTAGTAATAAAAGTTGTCGGTCAGCAGGGTGAGGCCCTGATCGACTAAGGTTCCCTGGATGTTGTCCCGTTTATAGGCTTTATATCCGATCGGCGTATCGACGATGCCGTAGACCATCATCAGGGAATCCTTGAGTCTGCTGTTCTGTTCCTGTTCCGCTTTGGAGATGGAGCCGTGCTCTATATAGAAATCGTTGATGACACTCTGTCCGTAGAGGAAGTAGAGATTGCAGTAGTAGGTTCCGTCGATGGTTTCGTTCTGAATCACTTTGTGATTGATGTCGTCTCCTGGCAATACCAAAGTCGATACCATCATCTTTCCGAGATAGCAACGGTAGGCATCGGCTTCGATGTTGGTCTGACATCCGGTCAGAAGGAGAAGGGAAGAGAGAAGAAACGCTTTTCTGTTATGCATGACAAAATTATAGTGGATGACAGGTGAAAAATGGAAATCCTTTTCCTTCTCCTTCTTTCCCCTGATGATGTTTTTTCTTGCAACAGGTCCTATTATCCTATAAAATCAAGCCGGAAATGAAACAGCGGGACTATAAGGAATGCTATAGTTCGGAAGAGGAAAACAGTTTTGACGAATTCAAAGTTTTTCCTCCGGAACAGTATGCGGTAAGCGAAAAACAGGAAACTGCAGCAGAAGACCTTTCGGTCGACGAGATTTCTGATGGAACAGTTCCGGAAGAGAAAACAAAGGAAGAGAATCCGCTTCTTGAGAATCAGAAAAAAGAGATGCTGAAGACGGGAGCGAAGACGGTGACAGAAGCTACGACTGCCGCTCTTCCTTCCGCTGCTGTTGTGACCTCTGCGGTCGCCGTTGTCTCCGCCTCTATCTTAGGCATTGTCCCATTGGCAAAGACCGGATGCGGTGAGGTTTTGACGGATACGCTTTCGGTTGCGGAAACTGCTTCCGCTCTTACGGTCCGGGGCGAAATCGAGGATGGGAACGAAAAGTACCGTTACGGTGTCTACTTCTTGGAATACAAGGATGGAGAAGCCATCACACAAAGACGGGGAACGGAGCTTGTTTTTGAGGATGCTACGCACTTCACGTTTTCTTTTCCGTTGAGTTACGGGCTCGATTCCTATTCCTATACGCTCTTTGCTACCAATGGGAGTGAAACGGAGGAACTTTATACTGCGACCGGACGTTATCAGAGCGACCAGAGTTATCAGGCCGAATATCGAAAAACATTGCCGACAGAGTCCAAAATCGATTTCCTGTCGGACGGAAGATATCGGGTCAGCATCGACACCGGATTCCATACGGAGAATCCGGAGATTTTCTCTTACGCACTCGAGGTCCTCGATGAGGAAGGAAAAGTCTACGGCTCCTATTCCGGAACAGATTCCTCTCTCACCCTTGAAATCAATCCACTTTCGAAGATGTATTTCCGCTATACGGATCTCGGATCCTTCTATTCCGGAACGGAACGCTATCAGGAATATCTTTCTTCCGATTATAGCTGGATTGTCTTACCGACCATCACGCTCTCGGATGACTATGAATTCATGGATGATCAGTTTGTCATCAGCTATCAGACGGAAAGTCAGTATGAATCCGATGGTTTTGCTGTGATACTAAATTTCGATAACGGAACGGAGAGCTTCAAAAAGGGGCTTCCGTTCTCTGTGGAACAATACCCGGTATTCCTCGACGGGTTTTCCGATGAGGCAGGAACGGTGAAGGTGACCGGATACCTCGATTTCCAGGATGAAAGGCTCGATCCTTATCCGCATCGCATTCCGATACGGGAAAAGGAATATCAGATGAATTATTCCTTTGTGGTGAGTGAAGTCACGGCAGATCATCTTGAGACAGGACAGGATACGATTCCTCTTACGCTGAACTTTGATTATCAGGTTCCTTCGACCTATCAGATCAGGATAGAAAATACGGAACTTTCCTTGTCAGAGACCTTCTCGGTCACGGAAACCTACTCATTGAATAAGATTCCGTCCGGAGACGGAGGAACCATCTCCTTATCCATCGATAGACCGGACGGGACCAAGTGGAAGGATCTGGAAGACATCAAGGTCCATAGCAAAGAGGAAGTGGAAAAAGTCTACTCCTCGCCGACTGGCTGGAACAATCCTAACCCCGGGGAATCTCTTGTCACCTACAATGAGGACGGCACCATCAATCTCTACCGCGACATGAACTTCACTTCCGATGACGGGAATCTCTATTATGACAGTTTCCTTTATACGGATGCTCTTTACGATGATGGCGGTATGCTGAAAGAATATGTCGGAGGCATTCACCATCGCAGTAGAGAACGGATTTCCGCCATGGAAAATTTGGAAGAGTCATCCTATATGTTTGTCTATTACACCATCTACCATATGGACAATGTCTACTACCGGATGGAGAAAGGAGTGCCTTCCGGTTCCGTTGAATTAGGGAAAGAATCTCTGGTTGCTACCGGGACCTACGATGCCATGACGGATAAGACGACAGTCACCATCAAAAACGAAAAGGCCGTTTTCCTTGATAACCGCATTCTTGTCGAGGGAATGGATAAGACCTTCGACAGCTATTCCGGAGGTAGTGACAGTACGTTCACGGTGACACTGGACGGCGATAAGACGGATGCTCAGCTGACGCTCTATTCGAATTCCTATTTCTATAATTACGATTCGATTTCAGCCCTTCACCCTGTGAAGGGTGAAAGATACAAAGCAATTACGATACAAGTCAATGGATAAAGGAGGAAATCCCCATGGAAAAGAAAAAAAGAAAAGTGTCGACGATCGTGTCAATCGCTCTCTCCGGTCTGGTATTAATCGCTTTTGCGGTGATTGCCATCGTCGGAGCCGTACTGCCCGATGACAATGGCTTTGCCCTCTGGGCCAAGGAAAATGTCATCGATCTTAAGGCTGTGCCGGAACTCTTGAAGGCCAATTACAAAGTGTTCCTGCACTGTCTGATTCTGATTGCCTTAGTCATTGCGGTTTCCATGCTGTTAAGATTGATCTTCCGCAATCTCATGAAGAAATCCAACCGTGCCAAGACGGTCATCACCCTGCTTGACGGACTCATTAAGTACGGAAGCGCCATCGCTCTCTTCTTCCTCGTTCTCAACGCCTTCGGCGTGAATACCAAAGCCATCTGGGAATCGGTCGGCATCATCACCCTCATCATCGGTCTCGGTGCCCAGTCTCTTATCGCTGATATCATCGCCGGTGTCTTCATCATCTTCGAGAATGAATACGATGTCGGGGAAATCGTCTCCATCGACGGTTTCCGCGGTACGGTCTCCGAAATCGGTATCCGGGCGACGAAGATTACCGATGCTGCCGGAAACATCAAGATTATCAATAACTCTGATATCAAGAATGTCGTGAATCTCTCCAGAGAGCTTTCCCTCGCTGTTGTCGACTGCGAGTTCGGTTATGATGTTCCGATTGAACTGGTGGAGAAGATCATCAAGGAAAGCCTCGATAAGTTCCGTGAGAAGATTCCGGAGATTGTAGATGGCCCTTATTATAAAGGTGTCTCCTATTATGGTTCGAGCAATGTCGCCGTCAAGCTTGTCGCCAAGTGTAAGGAAGAGGACCGTTATCAGGTGCAGAGAGATCTCTTACGGGAATATCGTCAGGTCTTCTTAGCCAATGACATTGACCTCAGCTATGAGCAGTATGTCATCAATGAACCGGAGAAGAAAAACTATAAAGCGACGAATAAGATCAAGAAGCAGGCGGAGACCTTCATCGAAGAACAAAAGCAGGCTTCTGGCGGACTGGAAGAGCAACATAAAGAATAAAAACTAGGAAATAAGAAAGAAGTTGGTTTTTATCGGCAAAGAAAAAGCGGAGGTGACTCCGCTTTTTCGAATGGTTTACAGAATTCCTTCCAACAGAATCTTCAAACCGATTCCGATGAAGACGAGCCCGGCGATGAGACCTGCCCATCGGACGAGCCATTTTCCGATTTTCTTTCCGAGGAATGTCGTGAGGAGGGAAAGAAGGAAGGTGACGACACCGATGACGGAGAAGATGAGGAGGGCCTGCGGAATCGTCGAATTTAGATAGACGAATCCGATGGAGAGCGCATCGATGCTTGTGGCGATACCCTGAACGATGATGCTACCGATACTGAGTGCCTTTTTCTCTTCTTCCTTCGCTTCCTGATTGTCTTTGTTCTTTTTTGCTTCTATCCGTTCCTTGATCCACTCATAGATGTTTTTGATCCCTAAAAGGACAAGGAGCGTGAATGCAATCCAGGGGATATATTTCTCCAATTTGTCTTTGAAATAGTAGCCGATGAAATAACCGATGGTCGGCATCAGGGCCTGGAAGAGACCGAAGATGAAAGCGATGAAGAAAATTTTTCTTTTCTTCATGTTCGGTTCCTGAATTCCGTCCGTTGCACCGATGGTCATGCAGTCTACTGCCATCGTGACAGAGACTAAGGAAATATTGATCCAATCCATAGGAATGTATTATAACAGGTGACATTCGTTAAATGTTGATTTTTTCTTGATGGCAGGTCGAAATCTGTCTGCAATGGAGAACTGGATATCGTATTTGCAAAATAAAAATTGACAAATTCCTATCTTTTCCTTTGGAAAAGACAAGAATTAGGACAAAAAAGTAAAGATAGGTTATATAATTGATTGAGGTCTTTTGAAATGAACAGTTATCTTTTGGTTGTCGATATTGGGACACAGTCTCTCCGTGCTTCTGTCATTGATGCGAAAGGAAAGGTCCTTTGCTTTTCTCAGCAGAAATATAAAGAACCCTTTTTCTCCAGAGAGAAAGGCTTTGCAGAACAGTATGCAGATTTCTATATGGAGGAACTCTGTAAGGCAACGAATGAGATTTATCAGAAAGACCCGGATATTTTGAACAACATTTCCGGAATGGTGATGGTCACCTTCCGCGATTCGTCCCTCATTCTGGATGCGGACAGGAAACCAATCCGTCCCTCTATTCTTTGGCTGGATCAGAGAGTCACCAGAATGCCGAAGATGCAGTATCTCAAATGGTATGAGAAGATTCTTTTCCGTCTAATCGGAATGAACGATACGGTCAAATATAACGCGGAACGCACTGTCACTTACTGGCTGATGGAGAACGAAAAAGAGAACTGGGCGAAAATGAAGTACTTTGTCCCGCTTCCGACTTATTTCAATTACTGCATTACCGGAAACCTTGCGGTCTCCACCGGAGACTGCGCTGGCCATTATCCGTTCGATTTTAAACACGGTCGTTGGTTCTCTCCGCTTCATCCGAAGCACGATGTCTTTTCTATTCCGCAGGAGGCTTTGCCTCCGCTTGTCCCTGTCGGCGGTGTCATTGGCACGGTGACAAAGGAGTTCTCTCTCCGCTCCCATATTCCGGAAGGGACGAAGCTTTTCGCTTCCGGTTCGGATAAAGCCTGTGAAACCTTCGGTGACGGATGCATCGACGGTGAATTCGCAGCTGTTTCCTTGGGTACGGCCTGCACTATCGATGTCGTCTCCAAGAAATATAAAGAACCGGAGACCTTCCTCCCTTCCTATCTCGCTCCGTATCAGGGCGGATATGATCTCGAAGTCCAAGTTTACCGCGGACTGTGGATGATTCGTTGGTTTCTTGACAATTTTGGCGGAAACGATCTGATTGAGAGTGAAAAGCTTGGAATCTCTGTCGAAGAATACCTCAATCGGAAAATCAGTGAGATTCCGGCCGGAAGCGACGGCCTTGTCTTACAGCCTTACTGGGGACCGGGTCTCAAACGCCCGAATGCCAAAGGGTCTATCGTGGGCTTCTCCGGGGTCCATACCCGTTTCCATCTGTTCCGTGCCATCTATGAGGGAATTGCCTTCGCTCTGAGAGAGGGTATGGACGAGATTGTCAAGAAGACGCATCATACGCCGAAATTTATCGTCCTCTCCGGCGGTGGAAGCGCCTCGGATGTCTTTACCCATATCGTGGCGGATGTTTTCGGAATTCCGTGTTATCGTTCCTCCACTCTGGAATCCTCTTCCCTCGGCGGAGCCATGTCCGGTTTCTTAGCGACCGGCGTCTATCACACCCCGAAAGAGGCAGTCGACAACATGGTAAGAAAAGAACGCATGATCATGCCGGATAAGAAAAACCATGAAATCTACAACAAGCTCTATAAGAAAGTCTATCTCAAGATGTATCCTTCAATGAAGAAGGTCTACAACTCCTGCAAGAATTTCTATCTTGATACCAAGGACGAAAAGTAATGGTTTTCTATATTCCTGATTTTCATGTGACGGGAATCGGATTCAATGCGCTCAACAAATCCAGAGAGGATCTTCTTTTTCTTTACCGCAAAATGGGATTTTCTCCGCTCACTGAGGAGATTGTTACCGTCAATGATGAGAAGGTGAAGTATTTTGCCTCCAACATGGCGCTTCTCGGAGGCTATGTGGAATCATTGCTTAAGGCTATCGACAGCAAATGCCATGAGAACGATTTCCTTCTTATGGATTTTCCTTTTGCCATCAAGTTCCAGGGGTATAGCAAGATTGTTTCGTATGCCTTCTCTAAGAAAGTGAAGGTCGTCTTCTTTGTTCATGACTTGGATGGTATCCGTTTCCAGAATCCGCTCATGAATCTTTCGGATTCTTCCTGTCTGGATATGGCGTATTGTCTCATCACACCGAGTAAGAGCATGGACATGATTTTACGGAATCAGCTCCATGTCAGCAAAAAGGTGAAGATGGTGAATCACGATTACTGGGATTACCATCTGACGGATACGACTGTCAATCAGCATCGGGATGCCCTGATTTGTTTCGCCGGCAATCTCAGTAAGTCCTCTTTCTTACGCTCTGTTCCGGATGAGCTTGTCCTTCAGGGATTCAACTGCTACGGAAAAGGCTTTGCCCAAGACTATAAAGGACAGTTTAAAGGGGAATATGATCCGGAAACGCTTGTCTCCGTCCTCGACGGAAAATTCGGCCTTGTCTGGGACGGCAAGAGCGAGAAGACATGTTCCGGCAGTATCGGAAAATATCTGAGAATCAATGCTTCCCATAAGTTCGGCCTGTATATGGCAAGCGCGAAACCGGTGATTGTATGGCGGGAAGGGTCCATCAACGATTTCGTCTTATCAAATAAGATTGGTATATCTGTAAACTCTTTGGATGAAATACCGGAACTTCTGTCCCGCATCGATATCTTCTCTTATCGCACCATGGTGAGCAATGTCATGAAAATAAGAAAAGAGGTAATCACGATGGATCACCTCTCGAAAATCATACTTTCTTCGTTCAGATAGACTGGATGGCGTTGGGGTCGAACTCCGGATCGTTGAGATTCGTTTCGACCTCTTTTTCCTTGGCGATGATGCGGTTGACTTCGTCGACCTCATCTCTGAGATCCTGGAAGGTATCTTTGACCGCAAGGCGGTCACAGCATTTTTCGTAGTTGCTCAGTCCTCTTTCGTCCCTGGTCTTTTCCAGAATGTCATGATAATCCTGGAGATTGATTTTGACATCACTCAAGAAGTCGAGCGGGAAGGCGGCATAGAAGGCCATCATGATGAAGAAGTCCTGCGCATTGGCTTTGTTGAGCTTTTCCTTGTTGGCGTTGTAGAGCTGGAAGAAGTTCTGCGGAATTGGCTTTCCCTCATTCTCTTTGTTGGTGTAGAAATCACAGAGTGTGACAAATTTGCTGGCGGAATCGAGAAAGTTAAGATATCCTTCCTTCATCTTTGCTTCTGCCTGCTCTGGCGTACCTAAATCCGGAAGTTCTTTTTCTGTCATATTATTTTCCCCCTTTGTATTGATCCGCTGCGATACATAATGCAGCAAGATTCTTCAGATTGTCGACTTCTTCTTCGTCATCGTGGATGCAGTACTGTAAAAGTGTGCTGCATTCCTTTTTGATTTCCTCTTCCGACATATCGGCGATTTCTTTGAGTGGAAGATTCTCTTCCGTATCGAGGTCATCGACACGGAAACTGTCGAAACCGTATTCCTGAATGCCGTCCTGGATATCCTTGAGGATATAGCGGACACGGAGTGTTTCGATGATGCGGATTCTCAGTTCCATGGAGAGATAGGAACAGTCTTCCACACCATAGGGTGAGAAGACACTGTCTGAGAAATTCCCGGATTCCTCCCGATAGGAGAGGAGATTGTCGATTTCCTTGAGAAGTGCCTCTTCGAAAAGATGAGAGTTTCTGAGTGAGACAAGAAGGATTTCGTTGTCCGCTTTCTGTACGAGCGGATAAAGGACATCCTCATAGCTCTGGATGGTGGAAAACAGAGTGTCATCATCTAAGAGTTCGTCAGTCTCTCTCTGATAGACCCAACCGACCGCCACCGTCAAACAGATGTCTTCTAGACATCGTTCGTAAAGGATGGAGAGCTCTTGATTCATCAAGAGACATAGCTGTCTCAGTGTCTTTTTCATCTTGCTCAATATTATACCTTAGAAACGCCTCTTTGAGGGCGGAATTATGAAAAGATTGCCCGACGGAAGGAGACTGTTGTTTTGCATTATGCCGGGCGACCCTTATAATATTCCAAACAGGGAAATCGTTATGGCAAAACTGCTACTGAAATTATTTGTGAAAGACTATCAGAACAAAGACGATATCAAGGTCAGGGAAAAGGTCGGATTGGTCGCTTCCGTCATCGGACTGGTCACCAATTTCTTTCTGTTCCTTTCCAAAATCGTCATCGGATTCCTTCTGGGAATCTATTCCGTTGTTTCCGATTCCGTGAACAACCTTTCCGATTTCGGAAACAATGTCCTCAGTATCTTCGGCGTCAAAGCAGGAGCAAAGCCTGCCGATAAAGACCACCCCTATGGCCATCAGAGAATGGAATATGTGATCTCTCTCATCATTTCCTGTGTCATCATCGCCTTGGGCGCCATAATGATCTATCAGGGAATCAGAGACTCCGTCATCTTCATCATGACAATCAAGGAGACCGGAGAACCGCCTATCAAGACGATTTCCCCAATCATGGCCATTGTCTCTTTTTCTCTGTTAGGGCTTGCCATCCTTCTGAAGCTGCTTCAGGCCTATGTTTACTTCTCTTTCGGAAAACATATTTCCTCGATGCAGTTGAAGGCTCTCGGAAAAGATGCTACCAATGACTGTATTTCAACTTCCTTTGTCATTATCGGTCTTTTCATTTCCTGGTTTACCACCTATGATCTCGATTGTTTCTTCACAATCATTGTCGCGGTCCTTGTCATCGTTTCCGGATTCGGAATCATGAAAGAGGCAGTAAATTCATTGCTTGGAGAAAAGCCGAGCAAAGAAATGATTGACAATGTTGTCAATCTTGTCTTATCCCATGAGGATGTACTTGGTATCCACGATCTTTTTATCCATATGTACGGCAAAGCGGTCTATGGTGTCATCCATGTGGAAGTCGATGCGAGAAAGGATGTCATGGAATCCCATGAACTTTGCGACGGCATCGAACATGAGGCGTTTGAAAAACTGAGAATCAATCTTACGGTCCATATGGATCCCATCTATATCGATGATCCGGATACTTCTGAATATCGAAGACTTGTCAATGAAGCGCTGTCCTCACTCTCTCCTTCCATCCATATGCACGATTTCAGGATTCTTTCGGGAAAAGAGCACGTCAATCTTATCTTTGATCTCATTCTTCCTCCCGATTTCGATAATGACAAAGGCAGAGAGAAAGTGGAACGGGAAATCCTTCAGAAAACGGATTGTGCCTTGGGAAAACAGGTTCATTTGGCCATCAATTATGATTCCGAAGTTTCCGATCTTCTTTCGGGAACCAAGGCGGAAGAAAGAAACCGATGAAATTCTGATAGCCGCTTTTCTTTCTATCCTCCTAAAAGAATGTACTTTTTATTATTATATTTATATAATAATGTGCATATCGTTTTTTAGTGAGGTTATTTATTTATGGAAAACAATCAGCAGAAGAAGAATCCTGCCGTCGATGATCTCAACGACCAGGAACAGAGAAGACGTGAAAAGCTCGCAATGTATAAAGAGCTTGGAATCGATCCCTTCGGACAGAAGTTCGATGTCGATTCCTGTGCCGCGGATCTGAAGAAGGACTATGACTATCTTCAGCCGGAGGAAATGGTAGAAGACAAGGAAGTCTCTATCGCCGGAAGAATTGTCCTTCTCAGAAAGATGGGAAAAGCCTCTTTCCTCACCCTTCAGGACAAGACCGGAAAAATCCAAGTCTACATCCGCCAGGATGTTGTCGGCGAAGAGAACTACAAGCTCTTCAAGCTCGCTGACCTCGGTGATATCTGCGGTGTCAAAGGCATCATGATGAAGACCAAGACCGGAGAGGTCACGCTCCGTGCCGTCTCCTATAGTCACCTAGTCAAGGCGCTCCGTCCGCTTCCGGACAAGTTCCATGGCCTCACCGATCCTGAAGACAGAAGACGTCATCGTTATGTCGATCTTATCGTCAATGACGATTCCAAGAGAATCGCCTTCATGAGACCGAAGATTGTCAGAGGCATCCGTAACTTCATGGATGATTTAGGCTATGTCGAAGTCGAGACTCCGATTCTCAGCCCTATCCTCGGCGGTGCCAATGCAAGACCGTTCATCACCCATTTCAACGCCCTCGATTCCGACTTCTATCTCCGTATTGCCACGGAACTCTCTCTGAAGAGATTGCTCGTCGGCGGTATGGAACGTGTCTATGAAATCGGCCGTCAGTTCCGTAACGAAGGCATCGATACTACCCACAATCCGGAATTCACCACGATGGAAGCCTATCAGGCTTTCGGAAACCTCGATGACATGATGAAGATGACGGAAGATCTCTTCCATTATCTTGCCAAGGAAGTCGTCGGCAAGGAACAATTCCATTGGCTCGGCTACGATATCGATCTTTCCAAACCATTCAAGAAAGTCACCATGGCTGAGGCGGTCAAAGAGAAGACCGGTGTCGACTTCTATCAGATTGCGACCCTCGAAGAAGCCAAGGAAGTCGCCAAGAAGTTCGATGTCGAAGTGGAACCGCATTTCCTCTGGGGTCATGTCCTCAACGCTTTCTTTGAAAAATTCTGCGAAGCCGATCTTGTCCAGCCGACCTTTGTCTGTCAGCATCCTGTCGATATCTCTCCGCTTGCGAAGAAGGATCCGAATGACCCTCGCTTCACGCAGAGATTCGAAATGTATATTTCCACCCATGAAATGTGCAATGCCTTTACGGAACTCAATGACCCCATCGATCAGAGAGCCAGATTCGAAGAACAGGTCGAAGAGAAGAGAAAGGGCAATGATGAAGCCTGTGAGGTCGACGATGATTTCCTCGAGGCTCTCGAATATGGTATGCCCCCGGCAGGCGGCATTGGATATGGCATCGACCGTCTCTGCATGTTCTTTTGCGAGACCGATTCCATCCGTGATGTTCTCATCTTCCCGACGCTGAAGAGAAAGTAAATTCATTATGGCGGAAAGCAAAGTATTTGAGCCGAGGGATTTCAAGAACATCATCGACTATGTCTATCAGAACGGAGAACGGAAGTTCACGGAACTGGAATTCAATGTCCTGGATAATGCTGTGCTTTCCGCTTTCAGTTATATTCCGTTCGAAAAGTTTGAAAAGACGAACCGGGATTTCAAAGAGAAGACGCTCGGTGAAATCTGTCAGGATTATTTTTCCTGGATCCGTCTGGATTATCTTTCTGAACATTTTCCAGATTGGCTGAGAAAATCCGTTTTTCTCGCCATGGCGATGTTCCGTTCGAAACGGTATGCGGATGTTGTGATGACGGACTTCTGCTTCGAGTTCTCGGAGGAAGAGAACACGCAGTTCGGTGCTTTCAATGTCCTCCTTTCCGATGGGACTGCCTGCACGGTGTTCCGAGGAACGGATAATTCCATTCTCGGATGGAGAGAGGACTTCGATCTGGCGTGTTATGATTCCGTGAAAGGGCAGATTTCCGCCAAGAATTTTCTTAATCGCATGATGAAGAAATATCCTGACCGCCGTTTCCGTGTGATGGGTCATTCCAAAGGCGGAAACCTGGCTGTCTATGCCGCCTGTTTTGTCCCGAAGACAAGAATCGACCGCATTCTGAGAATCTATTCCAATGACGGCCCGGGAATGAACGAGAAAGTCTTTCATTCTGCCGGCCATGATAGGATTCAGAATCGGATTACTCATATCATTGTCGAAGAGGATATCGTCGGGAGGCTCCTCGTCCATGAAAGGGCGGAATATGTCGTCCTTTCCGGACCGAAAGGCAACTTCCCCATGCAGCATGATCTCTATAACTGGCATGTCGATGACATTTCCTTTGTAAAGGTGGAACGCATTTCCCCGGAATCGAAATATCTGACTGACAGTGTCAACGAGTGGCTGAATGCCGCGATGCCCGATCCATCCATCCGGGAAAAGCTTGTCACAGCGATTTTTGAGGCACAGGGAAAGACCGGTGTCACGGAGGTCGGTACGATTTTGGAAAACCCGAAGAAATTCATTGTAGATTTCCTCCGGGAAATCAACACATCCGAAAAGAGTGAAAAGCTTTTGATGACAAAGGTTTTTTTGTCCCTGATTCGGATTCTCATCAAGAATCGTTCTCAGTACATCAAAGACAAAAACGATTATCAGAAATTGAAAAGCGGGAACGAAGCAAAACTCCTTCCCGATAAAGTGGCTGCATAAGGAGGTGAAAGCCGATGGCTAAGAAAATATCCGATGTCCTGAAGTTCTTTCAGACAAAACCGGAGATGGAAATCGATGGGAACGACATTCTTGTCGTCGACCATCTCGTCAAATCCTATGATGACTTCAAGGCGGTCAACGATATCTCATTTTCGGTGAAAAGAGGCTCTCTTTTTGCATTTTTAGGGCTCAATGGTGCTGGAAAATCGACAACGATCAACATCATCACTTCGATTCTCGGCATGGATTCCGGAAGTATCTATGTGGATGGCATCAATTTGGTCCGTCATCCCGACCTCATTAAGAACAAAATCGGCATCGTCTTCCAGAATTCCGTCCTTGATCCTGACCTCACACCGAAAGAAAACCTTCAGCTCCGCGCCGGTTTCTACGGACTGAAAGGATATGAATGGAAGGAAAGGGAAAAGGTCCTTGTCGATATGCTTGGGCTGGAATCCTTCATGAACCGACCGGTCGGAAAACTCTCCGGCGGACAGAGAAGAAGAGTCGATATTGCCCGTGCCATGGTTCACAATCCGAAGTTGTTGATTCTTGATGAACCGACGACCGGTCTCGATCCGCAGACGAGACTCTCCGTCTGGGACCTTGTCAATTCCCTCCGTGAGAAGACCGGCATGACCGTCTTCCTTACAACCCACTACATGGAGGAGGCGGAAAAAGCGACGTATGTCGTCATCATGGATAAAGGCAACATCATCGCCCGTGGCACTCCGACGGAACTGAAAAACGAATATTCTGGCGATTATGTCATCCTTTATCATAAAAACACCGATGAATATGAAGAATTCGTCAAATCTACCGGCAAGAAGTATGTCTATAACCATGACGGACATTATTATCGTATCACGGTCAAGGACAAAGATGATGCCATCGACTTCATCACAAGAAATCGGGATCGCATCGACGATTTCGAAGTGGAAAAGGGTAGCATGGACGATGTCTTCCTCAATGTGACCGGTGTTAGAAAAATTCTGGAGGCCTGAAATGAAAAGCGAACTGAAAAATCAATACAAGGCATTCTGGTCTCTGACCGGACGGCATCTCCTTGTCTTCCTCAAGAATGTTCCTACCGTCATCTTTACTCTGATGGTCCCACTTACGGTCTTTGCCGTCTATGTTGTCTTCCTCCGTCCGATGGAAATCACCCAGATCAAGCAGATGCTGGACGCTAATGGTATCCTCTATGATCCGGCGACAGCTGCCGGAGAGAGTTTCCTTCATGGTATCTATGGCATTGCGGATTCCTGGATGATCTCCGGTGTCTTATCGGTCAGCTGCATCACCGTCGCACTCAATACCAACTATGTTCTCATCCGTGACAAGGAACGCGGTGTCGCCAAAGACTTCATCTCCTCTCCGATTCTTCCGACGACCATCACCCTCTCCTACTTTGTCTTCAACCTCATCGTCACCTTCCTCACCAACCTGCTCGTTTATTTCATCTGTCTGATTTACTTGGTCTGCTATGGCGCTTACATGATCTCCATCCTCGACTTCTTCGCCATCATCGGTGTCATTCTCTTCTCATCCATTTCCGCTTCTCTTCTCACGTTTTTCGTTTGTTCCTTCATCTCCTCAGAATCCATTATGTCTCCGGTCGTCGCCATTGTCTCCGCCGCTATCGGTTTTCTCATCGGCGCCTATCTTCCCAGTGGTTCCGCTCCGGTCTATATCGAATACATCACGATGTTCTTCAGCGGCACCTATTCTACCGGTCTCTTCCGCAATTACTTCATGCGGAATCAGATTGTCGCCCTGAAGCTGAGTCCGGAACTAACTACGGAAGCAGGAAAGGAATTTGTCGCCAATCTGGAAAGTCAGTTCTCTCTCAATCTCAACTTTTTCGGTCATCAGGTCTCTCCGACCATGATGTCCGTTGTCATTCTCGGATTCATTGTCGTCTTTGCCGTATTATGCTGTGTCTTTGCTTCCAAGAACTACATGAACTTCCTCAAGAAAAAGAAGCTCATCCGTAAGAAGGCCAAGACAGAATCTTCCACGGAGGAAAACAAATAATGAAATTAACCAAAAAGAATGCTATCGAAATTCTGAATGCCGGTCTTGCCACCGGCGCCGACTATGCCGAAATCTATTATCAAAACTGTGAAGAAAACTCTTATGTCAGACAATATCACAAGGTTTATTCCGTCAATTCCGGAAGAATCTGCGGTATCGGAATCCGCCTTCTGAAAGGAAAGGAATCTGTCTATGGCTATACTTCCGATCTTTCTGCAAAATCCCTTATTGCCTTAGCGACCTCCTTATCGCTTGGCTTTGACGGAGAAAGAATTCTCACCGTCACTGCTCTGAAGGAAAGGAAGTGCAAACAGGTCAATCCTATCCGCATTCCCCATTCTGCCTGGACCACAGAGAAAAAACTTGCTTATATGGAAGAGGCCGAGAATGCGGCCTATGGCGTTTCGGACAAAATCCAGAATGTCGTGATTTCCCTCCGGGAAGAGGATGAACACGTTGAAATCTATAATTCCGACGGCTTTATCTTCCAGGATGACAGAACCAGGACGAGATTGTTCCTTGTCACTGTCGCCAAGGACGGCAGTCAGTTCCAGCAGAGCGCTTACGGACCCGGTCTCAGTGTCGGACTCGAACTTCTCGAGGATATGGATTTCAAGGCCAAAGCGAAGCAAACGGCCGAAGAGGCACTCATGCTTCTCGATGCACCGGAAGGCCCTTCCGGAGAGATGCCGATCGTTTTAGGAAATTACTTCGGCGGCGTCCTTTTCCATGAGGCCTGCGGACATCCTCTGGAAGGATCCGCCATTTCAAGAGGAACCTCTCCTTTTGCCGGAAAACTTGGCGAGAAAATCGCTTCCGATGTCGTCACGGCCATCGATGATGGCACAATCGAAAACGGATGGGGAAGCGAGTCTGTGGATGACGAAGGTATCCTGCCGACGAAGAATGTCCTCATTAAAGACGGCGTCTTGGTTAATTACATGCTTGATCGCTATACCGGAAGAAGAATCGGAAACGGCATGAATCCGACCGGAAGCTGCCGCAGGGAAAGCTACCGTTATCTTCCGACGACCCGTATGACCAATACGTATATCGATAACGGCACTTCCACTCCGGAAGAAATCATCGCCTCTGTCAAGAACGGAATCTATTGCAAAGGATTCACGGGCGGACAGGTCGATCCTTCTACCGATCAGTTCATCTTCACTTCGGATATCGCCTACGTTATCAAGGATGGCAAAATCGGCCATATGATCAAGCCGGTTTCTCTCATTGGATATGGATATGAGATTCTTAAGCGCATCACCATGGTCGGAAACGATTTGTCCAGAGCGCCGGGCGTCTGCGGAGCCGCTTCCGGAAGCTGTTATGTCGAAGTCGGTCAGCCGACACTTCTCATCTCTTCGATGTTAGTCGGCGGTGCAGGAGGTAACAACTGATATGAGATTCAATTTCAACAAATATTTTGAGGAAGCGGAAAAGCGGGGAATCGCTCCCTATTCCATCGGGTTTGGTAGGACGACGGAGACTTCCGTCGAAGTCTTCAACGGAGAGGTGGAGACGCAGCAGATCGGTTCCACACAGGAAATCGGTGCACGCGGACTTCACGATGGAAAGATCGGTGGTTTCTCCACCGATGCCATTGATGCCAAGACTCCGGAAATCATGGCAGAAAAGGTTCTGGAAGCCTCGAAGTTCGGAAAAGAGGACAAGGCGGAGAATTTCTTTGCCGGCGGTTTGAGATACCGCAAAATCGAGGGGGAAGACATCGAAATGAAGAAGTCGACCCTGAAGGAACTCCGTGAGGCGGCTATCGCATTTTCTAAGAAAATCCAGGACTTGGATAAGAGAGTGACGCAGGTCACCGTCGGTCTTTCCATGGTGGAATCGGAGATGATGAAGCGCAACTCTCTCGGCCTGAAATTTTCTCAGAAGAGCAGTTATTATGTCGGTTCCGTCGAACTTGTCTGCGAGGATGAAAGCAAAGAGCCGCGTTCCTCTTCCATCGGGTTCTATTCCTTCCTTTCTCTGGAGGACCTGATGAAGGAAGGGGAAAAGAAACTCTCCGATCTCCTTCATGGGGTTATCGATTTCTTTAAAACGGGTCCCTGTGCTTCCAAGAAGTATAAAGCCGTCCTTTCACCGAGCTGTGTTGCAGATCTTTTCTCTTTCCTAAAAGGCCACTTCAACGCAAAGTCCGTCGAAAAGCACCTTTCCGTCTTCGAAGGAAAGGTGGGGGAAGAAATCATGTCCAAGAAACTCACGATTCTTCATACGCCGCATAAGAACACTCCCGCTGCGATGAAATGTGATTCCGATGGGTATCCGGCTCAGGATTTCACCTTGATCAAGAGAGGTGTCCTTCAGACCTATTGCTATTCTTTAGAGACGGCAAATCAGGAAAACCGCAAATCCAATGGCTGTGCCTGCGGCGGCGGAAATGCCGTTCCGGGCTGCCTCACCGTCAAGGAAGGCAAAAAGACAAAAGAGGAACTCTTTGAAGAGATGGGAAATGGTATTTATATCGACAACATCAGCGGTCTGAATTCCGGCATCAATTCTCAGACACTTGACTTCTCCCTTCCTTGCCAAGGATATCTGATCAAGGACGGAAAGAAGGATAAGGCAGTCAGCATGATTGTCTGCGCCGGCAATCTGCAGGATCTTTTCGAACACGTCGTCGACCTCGCCAGCGATTCCAGATTCACCTCCGGCATGATCACTCCTTCCATCCTGTTCAAGAGCCTTGCTATTTCCGGTCAATAATTTTTCTTATGTCCGTATTGCTTCTGCTGCTGATTTATCTGATTTTCATTTCGTTAGGACTTCCTGATTCGATGTTAGGAAGTTCTTTTCCTGCGATTGCGGAGAATCTATCCATCTCTCCTGATCAGGCCGGCTATATCGGGCTTGTCGTTTCCGGTGGAACGATTTTCTCTTCCTTCTTTTCCGAAAAGCTCATTTCGAAATTCTCGACCAAGGTCGTTGTATCCTGTTCCATTCTTCTGACAGCTCTCGGTCTGTTCTTCTTCTGTTTGGTGAAAGCGCCCTATATTTGGTGCTTCTATCTCGCAGCGGTTCCTTTGGGACTCGGTGCCGGTGCCATCGACTCCGCCCTCAACAATTATGTCGCTCTTCACTACAAAGCGCTTCATATGAACTGGCTTCACTGCTCCTGGGGTGTCGGTGCTTCGCTTTCACCGCTTATCATCTCCGCCTTCATCGATACTTCCAATCAATCCAGCGGTTGGAACAAAGGCGTCTTCACCATCTGCATGATTCAGCTATCCATCGCATTGCTCTCCTTTGTTTCCATGCCATTATGGAAAAAGGTGGAGCAGGGAAATTTGAAAAAGGAAGAGGAACAGAAAGAATATCGGAATGTCGAAAAGCGGAGCCTTTTTAGAAACCCGGTCTTCTATCTTGCTATCACCGGTTTCTTCTGCTACTGTGCCTTGGAGACCACAACCGGTCTTTGGAGCGGGAATTATTTCTATTATACGTATCAGGTCGATTCAAAGCAGGCGGCAAGTCTCACTTCCCTTTTCTATATCGGTATCACGGCGGGAAGATTCCTTTCCGGACCTTTGTCTTTGAAGGTGAAGGAGAAGTGGATGATTCGGGGCGGAGAGACTATTCTGGTCCTCGGATTATTGCTTATGGTTCTTCCTTTGGGCCTTTATCCTGCTATGGTCGGCATCGCACTCAGCGGTATGGGCTGTGCCCCGATTTATCCTGCCATCATCCGACTGACTCCGTACCGCTTTTCGAAGGCGGTATCCCAGAAGGCGATGGGAATGCAGATGGCAATCGCCTATTGCGGAAACATCACGCTTTCTCCGCTCTTCGGTCTTGTGGCAAAACATCTCGGAAACAGGTTCTCTCTGCTTCCGTATGTCGTTCTCTTCATTGCGTTGCTGATGACTGTCGTTCATGAAATCTCCAATGGCATGCTTTTAAAGCGTGACAAAGGTCTTACGGAAGAAGAGAAGGCGGAATATCAGATAATCTGAACATAGGAGGGTTTCTATGGGAGAAAAAAAGAGACAGAATAAAACGGCACTCATCGTTTCCTTATCCCTGCTTTTCGGTGTCGGCATCGGGACCGGAACAGGATATCTCGTCTTTTCTAAGACGATGGGACTGACGCTGGAAGAGAAAAAACTTATCGAAGGATACCGCCTTCTGAAAGAGGAGTGGCTCTTCGGAAACGAAGAGACAGAGTTTTCCTCTTTGGCCATGAAAGGCCTCATTTCCTCTGTCTCCGATAATCAGGGAGATCCCTATACCTTCTATACCGACAGCCAGGAGGCCCAGGGCCTTTCGGTCGACGGAAAAGGTTTCGGCTTTTCCTCCCACAGTTATGACGGCGGACTCTATATCAGTGAAATCCATCCTTTCTCCCCAGCGGATAAGAGCAATCTGAAGATTGGCGATGTTCTTACCGCGGTGAAAAGAGGCGAGGAAGAAGACTATGATTTTGCTTCTCATTCCGTCTCGGAAATCAAAGACTATCTCAGTGAAAAGAAATCTGCGGATATGGTCTATCGTTTTTCTGTGAAAAGAGGAGAGACAGGGTTCCGTCTCTCTCTGAAAAAAGGGGAGTATTCGGAGCGTCTTGTCCGGGTTCTTTCCACTCCCACAGCAGAGAACGGAAATACTTTGACGGTGAAAGTGAACACATTCCTCGGCGACCCGGTCTCTGCCCTCATTGGCACTTTGGAAGAATACAAGGACAAGACGGACCGCCTTGTTCTCGATCTCCGCGGAAACGGAGGCGGCTATGTCTCTCAGGCGGAGAGCATGGCTAAGCTCTTTGTGAAGAAAGGGACCATGATCGATACGATGATGGATAAGAAAGGGAAGAAGGTATCCTCCTGCTATCAGGAGGAGAATCCGACCTATTCATTCTCTCATTATGGCATCATCCTCGATGCCGATTCCGCCAGTGCATCGGAAAGTTTTACCTTGGCGATGCGGGCTGGGACCGATTGCACCGTCTATGGATTCAAGTCCTACGGAAAAGGAATCGCCCAGAGCTTCAAGTATTTTTCCGATAAGTCGGTCATCCGTTATACCTATGCCTATGTCTACGGACAGGAGCGGGAAAACGAAACGATGTACGACGAAGGAAAAGACAGCGACAATGTGCTTTGCATCCATAAGAAAGGCATTCTTCCGGATGTCCCTTATCAGAGGGACTATACGTTCCTTTCTATGGTGGCAGATTATACGGGGACCCTCGGAATCTCGGATTACGGCCAGAATTTCTTCCTCCGTGCACTCTCCTATCTTTATCCGTCTCTTTATCCGGAGACCTATTCGGCTTCCTATCATTTTGTCGATGCCGTGAAAGACTATGCCGATAAAACGGCAGAGCGGTATCAGGATGACTCTTTCCTCAAGGCGTTCGATGAGGACGGGAGCGTGAATAAGAGACTTAATGACCGTTTCGTGAAGGAATGCTACGACGCATATCTCGAAGGCTATGATGCCCTGACTTCGTTTTCGGGAGGGACTGAGCAATGACGGATAATGAACATCCTTTCGAACTGGTTTCTCCCTATCATCCGACCGGAGACCAGCCCCAGGCCATCGATGCCTTGGTGACAGGACTGAATGAGAACAGAAAATGGCAGGTCTTGAAAGGTGCCACCGGTACCGGAAAGACTTTTACGATGGCCAACATCATTCAGAAGGCGCAGAGAACGACGATGGTGCTTGTCCACAACAAGACTCTTGCGGCACAGCTCTACGGGGAGTTCAAGGAACTTTTCCCGAAGAACCGTGTCGAATACTTTATTTCGAATTTCGACTTCTATCAGCCGGAAGCCTATCTTCCCAAGACGGATACCTATATCGACAAGCAGGTCGTCATGAATGACGAAATCGAAATGATGCGGGCGAGTGCCGTCAACTCCCTTCTTGAGAGGAAGGATACCATCGTCGTCTGCTCCGTCGCTTCGATTTACGGCCTCAGTGATCCGAACGAATACCGCGACTTAGCTTTCACCCTTCATGTCGGGGAACCGTTCCAGCCGAAGGAAATCGCTAAGAAGCTGGTCACGGCCCAATACCAGAGAAACGATATGTCTTTGGAGCCCGGTACGTTCCGCATCCGGGGTGATGTCATGGAAATCTATCCGCCGAACGGCGACGACTTCTTCATCCGTGTTCTCTCCGATTTCGATGAGATTGCAGAAATCGATCAGATCCGTCCGACCACGGGAGAACTGCTTCACACCTTTGATTACTTCCCGTTCTTCCCAGCCCATGAACATGCTTCTTCCACCATCAGGATCGAGCGGGCCGTGAAGACAATAAGGGAGGAACTTTCTCAGCGGCTGAAGTTCTTTGACGACAACGGAAAGTATCTGGAGAGTGAGCGGCTCAAGACGAGGACGGAGCACGATATCGATGCCCTGACGGAATTCGGGATGTGTTCCGGCATTGAAAACTACGCCCGTCATTTCGACGGAAGAAAAGAGGGGGAGACTCCTTATACGCTTTTGGATTACTTTCCGAAGGATTTTCTTCTGTTCATCGATGAAAGCCATGTCACGATTCCGCAGATTGGAGGCATGTATCACGGCGATCGCGCGAGAAAAGAGACCTTGGTCGAATACGGCTTCCGTCTTCCCTCCGCATTGGATAACCGTCCTCTGATGTTCGATGAGTTCGAAAAGAAAATCACCAATGTCATCTGTACTTCGGCAACACCGGGTGATTATGAACTGAAGGAATGTGGAAATCTGCCGGTGGAACAGATCATCCGTCCGACCGGACTTCTCGATCCGGTCATTGAAGTCAGGAGCAATGAGAACAATCCAGTCTATGATCTTCTCAAGGAAATCAAGGAACGTATCGAGAAACACGAAAGAGTGATGGTGGTCACGCTGACGGTCAAGGATGCGGAGAACTTGACTGATTTTTTTAAGTCCCATGACCTGAAGGTCGCCTATCTGCAGCATGAGATTCTCACACTGCAACGGACCGAGATCATCTATAAGCTGAGAAAAGGGATTTATGATGTCCTTGTCGGCATCAATCTTTTAAGAGAAGGGCTCGATATTCCTGAGGTTTCCCTGATTGCCATTCTGGATGCCGATAGAGAAGGTTTTCTCCGTTCGGAGCGGTCTCTTACTCAGATTGCCGGGCGTGCTGCCCGCAATGCTGGCGGTAAGGTCATCATGTATGCAGACCGCATCTCGGATGCGATGGATAAGACAATCAAGGAGACAAAGAGAAGAAGGACGATTCAGGAAAAGTATAATGCCGATCACGGCATCACACCGAAGACAATCATCAAGCCGATTCAGGAACCAATCCATATGATCGATGATAAGAAGAAGGCGAACAATGATACCGGAAAGATGACGAGAAAACAAATTGAACTCATGGTGAAGAATCTCACCAATGAGATGAAAAAAGCGGCCAAGTCTCTCGACTTTGAGGAGGCAGCAAGACTTCGTGACGAGATTCTCGAACTGAAGGCACAGCTATAAATGAAAGAACGATTACCGGATAATTTACTCAAAGACGATAAGAGTATGGATGAAGCACTATCCTTATCAAGGATCGATCCGCACCAGGAATGGCTTCATGCCGTCTATCAGCGTATCCGGCTTTTGGAGTATCTCGGATACAATTATTCCAGGTGGGAAATGAATGAGGAACTTTCCGCTTCCTATCTTGTTCTTTATATGGAGTCTTTGGCATCCGTCATCGAGACGGTACTCCGTGCCACATTCCACAATAAGAACATCCGTTACTGCGATTTTAGGAAGTGCCCCTATCTTTCTTCCTGTCCGGTCCTTTTCAAAGAGGAGAACACGGAGAATGCATCTTTATCCTTCTATGAACTGATCACGAAGGCAGAAGAAGTCGGCATTTTTTCCTCCCTCGATAAAAACGAACTTCATTTTATCCGTATTGTCCGGAATGGAATTCATCTGGATATCTATACCGATGAGAAGAAAAAGGAAAAGGAACCTCTGACTGCTGAGGATATCAATTCGTCCATTCATCTTCTCAAAAAAGTGATTCAGGAATGTATCACCTGGCTTTATAATCCGAATCTTGCCAGAGGGTGCAAGCTTAGAATCATGAGCAATAAGATCTATATCTGACGTTTTCCGTTCTGATAATATTCACATCCCGTGGCTTATATATTTACTGATATCTTACGAAAGTGTTGGTACCAACACTTTCGTAAGATATCAGTTTTCAGAATAGGCAAAATATTTGTGTAACGCGACGGAAAGTAAATGGTGAATTACCTTGTGCTTTGTCGTCACAGAGATGCGCCGGATCAGTCGGGAAGAAAGACTGTGAAATAATTCGCAAAAACTCTCTAGTGCACGTGAGGGATGAAAAAGTCAGTCTTTATCGACATTTTCAGGATTCTTCCAGTCACGATAGCGCAATTTAGTGCGCTTTTTCACTGCCGATTCGATGAATGCCTGAGCGTTTTCGAACGCACTTCCGTAAGTGTTCCAGTAGAAGCGGAAAAGATTGAGCCATCCCCGGAGTTCTTCCCTTGAGAAGCCGTTGTGTGGCCCGATGAAACCCGCCAGAAAACGACGGACCTCATTGATCGGTTCCATGGGATTTTTATCATCTGCGATTCCTTTCGTCTCCGTTGCTGTGGAAGTCTCTTCTTTAAGGCCAAGGCTTTCCACCAATGCCTTATTCGAATCGTCTCCGTCATGGACGACCATCGATCCGCGAGCGATGACGCTGCTATATGCCCTCAACGCCTTAGCGGAGCTTGGTCTTCCTACGCCGTAGAGATACAGCATGCATCGCTTTCCGTCTGTTGCAGAGCATACGCAGAACTGATTTCTCGACAGTCCACTGAGCAGCCTGCCGTTTTTGGTGACGGATTCCGACTTCCATCCGGGGAAGTATGTCTCGTCAATCCACACCTTTCCGGAAAAGACTATGTCTGACTGGATGTCGTCGACCACAAGAAAGACCT
>CAKVBX010000017.1 GCA_934725685.1 uncultured Bacilli bacterium | reverse complement strand
AGCCCTAGCCGATGGGCAATATGCGGAGGCCCGGTTTTCCTGTGTCTATAATACACCGGAAAAGGCCTTTTTGCCTACTTATTCATTCCGCAATCGTTGTTTGTCTCACTTGATGCTAAAGACAACGACTGGAAAATCTAACAAAACTTGATACTTTGTCCAGTAATTTTCTATGCCGGCTTTCCTTTACTTCATTTCCTATGGAAACAATAGGAAAAAGTTTGAAATTATGCTATATTTTTAAGTATGAAAAAGCATCTATCGGTTAGAATATGTTTCTTCATCGGATTCGTTGCTGCCGCCCTGTTTTCCGGCATTGTTCTGCTTTGCCTCGGACGTGGTGTGGAATCGATGTTTGCCTTCCTTCCTATCCCCTTTTGTTCTTGGATCTATTTTTCGTTCTTCTATCCGAAGGATGTTCAGGCCCATGTTGGCAGATTGTTTCTCAGTATTTTCACCCGTTTTATCTGCATGGTGATTTCCATGTTGGTTCCTGCCATCATCTGGAAATTCGTCCCTGCTTATCAGGAGGTTTCCTATTATTGGCTGTTCTTCCCTTTTGCGGAAGTCATGCTGGTTTATGGATTCTCAATCCTGAATAATATTCTCGATAAAAAGAAGGAAAACGAAGAATGACCCGACTCCTTTCGGATGGTATCAATTTTGATAACCTCCTCAACCCATCGTTCAAAAAGATGATTTCCGCTGAGTTCATTACGAGCATCATCGTGATGACGCTGATCATCGTCTTTTCTTTGGTGGTCTATTTCCGGATGAAGAAGAGTGATCCTCTCGAGAAACCGAAAGGTATCGTCAACATTGCCGAAACCATCGTTGATTTCGGGGACCGACAGGTCAGTGAACTGATGGGATGCCCGAAGTATTTCTCCAATTTTGCCGGATATATCATCCCACTCTTCTTATATATCCTCTTAGGATTCTTCATCGGTATGATGGGCATTCCGAACTTCATAGTTCTAGGCCCGAAATCGGAAGGCTATATCCTCAATGAGACAAAGCTGTTTACGACACTCCCTTCCCCGTTCACCAATCTCACCTTTACTCTTCTGCTTGGTCTCATCACTGTCGTCTTGATCGAATTCACAAAACTCCGTACGCAGAAGCTGAAATATGTCAATCAGTTCATCTTCACCTTCCCACCCCTTCTTCCTCTCGCGACGAACTTTGTTCCGATGCTCTCTCTCGGTGTCCGTCTCTTCGGAAACGCCTTTGCCGGATCCTGCATTATGACGCTGCTTTATCAGACGTTCTACGCTCTCTTCAACCACTTCGGATTGCTTCTTGCTCCGGTGATCATGCCTGTCTTCCACGCTTACTTCGATATGTTCAGCGGCTTTATACAGACCATCGTCTTCGTCATGATTACGATGATGGACATCGCACAGGGTGCCCCGGAGGAGGAAACTCTTCAGAATCTGGAGAAAGCTTGCGACATGCGTAATTCCGTGGCAAGAAAAGCCAATCAAGATTTATAAAAAAGGAGGCTGGTATTATGAATTTCTTACAGTCGTTACTCACTTTGGCCGAAACAGCGGGAGACAGCGTCTTCACTGCCGCTTATGGACTCTATATCGGTATCGGTATCATCATGATCGGTATGGGTTTCTCCTCCATCGCGGAAGGCATTGTCTGCGCTTCTGCCCTCAAAGGTATGGCCAGAAATCCGGAAGCCGCCAAGAACCTCAGATCCAGTATGATTCTTGCTGTTTCCCTTTGCGAAACCGTTGCTATTTATGGCTTGGTTCTTGCCATTCTTCTCATCTTCGTCAAGAGCCCGTCTTCTTTCGTCGCTTAATTGTGAGAGGATAAAATGAAGAATAAGAAGCTTCATGTGGCTTCCTTATCGTCATTGCTCGTCCTCTTTCTGACATCCTGTGACGTTCAGGGCGCAGCGGACAATATCTCTGGATCGGTGGAAGATACCATTCAGAATGTTTTGCCGAACCTTTATGTCGCCTTAGCGCAACTGGGTGCCTTCCTTGTCATGGTTTTCATTTTCTTCCGTTTCTGTTATAAACCGATTAAGGAAAGACTCCATCAACGTGCCCTTCATGAGAAGGAACAGATCGATGAAGCCAGAGAAAAGAACCTGGAAGCAGAACGTAACCGGGAAGTTTCCGAAATGAATGTCAAGGACAGCCGTCAGAAGGCTGACCAGATTATTTCCGATGCGAACAAGACTGCAGAGAAGTCGGCGCAGGAAATCATCGACAAAGCCAATGAACGAGCGGAGCAGATTCGCATCCAGGGCGAAAAAGATGCCGAGGAAAAGAAGAAGGAAGTCGAAAGAAAGGCACATGACGAAATCGTCAGCACTGCCATTGCCGCTTCCAAGGAAATCTTGGGCCGTGAACTCATCAAGGAAGACAACGATAAGGTCATTGATGATTTCATCGGGAAAATGAAGGATAAGAAGGAATGATCAGCGTCTCTCTTCTGAAGAGCTATGCGCTCGCACTCTATGCAGTCGGTAAAGAGCATAATCAGGTAGAACAATACCTGAGTGAGCTTTCCAGTCTCTGCACTCTTTTTGAAAAAGAAGGGCGTCTTTCTAAATTCCTCTCTTCCCCGATGATTGAGAAGAAAGAGAAAGACCGAGTGCTAGAAGAGACCGTGAAGCCGATGCTTTCCGTTCCTGTGTATGCCTTTATCCAAGTTCTCATCAAAAGAAAGGCAATCCGGTATCTCCCCGAAATCAGAAATGCATACCAGCACCATTTCAACCGAGAACAGGGAATCCTGGAAGGGAGAATCTATACGCCGTTTGCCCTGAATCCGGAGACGCTTGAAAAAATCACGGTGACCTTCTCCGAACACTATCAGAAGAAGGTCGTCTTCCGCGTCATCGAGGACCGGCGTGTCATCGCCGGCATGCGCATCTATATCGACGATACCCTCTATGACTATTCCATTGATACGAAACTCAATCAGGTGCGCGATGCGCTCCTGATCGACAAAGACCGATAAGAAAGGAGAAAGATATGCAAGATATCGATTCCATCAGCAATCTCATCCAGAAAGAGATCAACAATTACGAAAACAAAATCGAGACCAGTGATGTCGGTACGGTCGTCTCCGTCGGAGACGGCATTGCCACCATCTACGGACTCGATAAGGCAATGTATGGCGAACTGCTCTCTTTCCCCCACAACGTCTACGGTATGGTCATGAACCTCAATGAGGATTCTGTCGGTTGCGTTCTTTTAGGAAAGGACAGTGTTATTTATGAAGGTGACCCAGTCCGTCTCACCGGACGTGTCGTCTCTGTTCCTGTCGGTGATGCCCTCTTAGGAAGAGTCGTCTCTTCCCTGGGTGCTCCAATTGATGGAAACGGCGATATCGCCTGTGAGGAAGAACAACCGATTGAAGCACCGGCTCCGACCATTATGATGAGACAGAGCGTCTGTGAACCGTTACAGACCGGCATCAAGGCCATCGACTCCATGATTCCGATTGGAAAAGGCCAGCGTGAACTGATTATCGGTGACAGACAGACGGGAAAAACTGCCATTGCCATCGATACCATCATCAACCAGAAAGGAAAAGATGTCATTTGTGTCTACTGTGCTATTGGTCAGAAGAACTCCACTATCGCCCAGATTGTGAGCAAACTGAAGGAACATGGTGCCATGGATTATACGGTCATCGTCAACGCTTCCGCCAGCGAAGCGGCTCCGATGCTCTACATCGCACCTTATTCTGCGACAACCATGGCTGAATACTGGGCCAAAAGAGGAAAAGATGTCCTCATTGTCTATGATGATCTTTCCAAACACGCCGTTAGCTATCGTGCCCTCTCTTTGCTTCTGAAGCGTTCCCCGGGAAGAGAAGCCTATCCTGGCGACATTTTCTATCTCCATTCCAGACTGCTCGAGAGAGCCTGCCGTCTCAGTGATAAGCTCGGTGGCGGTTCCATCACTGCACTTCCGATTGTCGAAACACAGGCCGGCGATATCTCCGCCTATATTCCGACCAACGTCATTTCTATCACCGATGGTCAGATTTTTTTGACCACCGACCTTTTCAATGCCGGTCAGAGACCGGCGGTCGATAGTGGTCTTTCCGTCTCCCGTGTCGGTTCCTCCGCACAGATCAAAGCTATGAAGAAAGTGGCTTCTTCTCTGAAAATTGAACTTGCCAACTACAATGAAATGCTCGACTTCTCCCGTTTCGGGTCCGATCTCGATCAGACAACAAAGAACATCCTCACTCATGGTGCCGTTCTGATGGAAGTCCTTCGTCAGAAACAGTATGCGACGCTTTCCATGGAAGACGAAATCATCGATATCTATGTGGCACAGTCTAAAGCCATCGATGATGTCGCCATCGAGAAGATTCAGGATGTGCTTTCGAAAATCCGCAGCACACTTCATACGCATCATGAAGCCCTGTTTGAAGAAATCAGGACGACAAAGCTCCTTTCCGATGAGAACAAGGCCGTCATCGATGCCGCCGTTCAGGATGTCAAGACAGGAATCTAAAGAATAAAACATGGCAGAATCCCTGATCAATACCAAGCGCAGAATCAGTACCATCAAGTCCACGGAGAAAATCACCAAGGCGATGAAGCTGGTCGCGTCGGTGAAATATCAGCGTTGGAAAAAATACTATGAGGACAACAAGCCCTACACAGCCTGTTTGTCGTCCGACTTAAAGTATCTTCTTTCATTCTTTGATGGGGAAGAAGTCTTCGAGACTCCTTATTTCAAGCGCTACGATGCGAAAAAAACGCTCTATGTCGTCATGACTTCGACCCTTGGTCTTTGCGGAGCTTATAATTATACGCTGTTCAAGACCTTGGATCCGCTTATCAAAGAAGGGGATGAATTGATTTCCATTGGCGAAAAGGCACTGATTCACTATAAAGGCAAAGGAATTGTCCTGAACGAAGACTTCGAAGATTTAATGGACAATTATGCCTATTCCAAAGTGAGGCGGCTCCGCCATCTGCTTTTACAGAAATACCGCACCGGGGAATATGGTTCAGTCGTCCTTGTCTATACGCATTATAAGAACTCGATGACCTTCGTTCCGACCTTGGAAACACTGGCTCCGCTTTCCTTGATCTCTCTTCGCGGAGAAAACGAAGCTTTTTCCTTCGAACCAATCTATGAGGCATCGAAAGAAGAGGTTCTCAATAGTCTCGTTCCCCATTATATCGATTCCGTGATTTATAACCGACTCATTGAATCGGAACTCAGTGAATTGGCGTCCAGGCGCAATGCGATGGAAGCGGCGACTGATGCCGCCGACAAGATTGTCCACCAGCTCACCATTCAATACAACAAGTCGAGACAGAATGCCATCACACAGGAAATCACCGAGGTGGTTGCCGGTGCGACGGCCGGTAAGAAGCAAGAAAACGAATAGGAGGTGTCCATATGACAAATAACAAGAATGGTATCCTTGTTCAGGCGATCGGTCCTGTCATCGATGTCCGCTTTGACGAAAACAGCATTCCGCCTCTTCTCATGGCACTGAAGGTGACCACCAAGGACGGAAAGACATTGACTCTGGAGGTTGTCCAGCATATCGGAGATGATACAGTCCGCTGTATTGCCATGGGCGCGACAGAAGGCATTCAGAGAGGACTCACTGTCGAGAATACCGGAGAATCCATCAAGGTACCGGTCGGCAAGGAAGTCCTGGGAAGAATGTTTAACGTCTTGGGAGAACCGATTGACGAAGCCGGTCCTTTCCATGCGGAACTCACCCACTCCATCTACAATGACCCTCCGAAATTCCAGGATCAGTCCACGCACGCTGAAATCTTCGAGACCGGTATCAAAGTCATCGATCTGCTCTGCCCTTACATCAAAGGCGGCAAGGTCGGTCTGTTCGGCGGTGCCGGTGTCGGCAAGACCGTTCTTATTCAGGAACTCATGAACAACATCGCCATGCAGAAGCACGGCATTTCTGTTTTCGCCGGTGTCGGAGAGCGTTCCCGTGAGGGTAACGATCTTTACTACGAAATGAAGGAATCCGGCGTTCTCAACAACACCGCCCTGGTTTTCGGTCAGATGAACGAGACACCCGGCGTCCGTATGAGAGTCGCACTCTCCGGTCTCACCATGGCTGAGTATTTCCGTGATGTTTCCCATCAGGATGTTCTGCTCTTCATCGACAACATCTATCGTTTTACCCAGGCCGGAAGCGAAGTCTCCGCTTTGCTCGGCCGTATGCCTTCCGCCGTCGGCTATCAGCCGACCCTCGCGACCGAAATGGGTCAGCTTCAGGAACGTATCGCATCCACTAAGGATGGTTCCATCACTTCCATTCAGGCTGTCTATGTTCCGGCCGATGACCTCACCGATCCGGCTCCGGCCACGACCTTCTCCCATCTCGATGCGAAGACCGTTCTCGATCGCGGCATTGCCGCATTGGGCCTCTATCCTGCCGTCGATCCGCTCGCCTCTTCTTCCAACTTCCTCGATCCCAATGTCGTCGGACAGCGTCACTACAATGTCGCAAGACAGGTTCAGACCATTCTTCAGCGTTACAAGGACCTTCAGGATATCATTGCCATTCTCGGTATCGATGAACTCTCTGAAGAGGACAAAGTCATCGTCGCCCGTGCCAGACGTATCCGTAATTTCCTCTCTCAACCGTTCTCTGTCGCTGAGCGCTTCTCTGGTATCAAGGGTAAGTTCGTCAAGGTCGAGGATACTATTGCCTCCTTTGAACGCATTCTCGCCGGAGAAGGCGATACGCTTCCGGAAGCGGCCTTTACTTATGTCGGCACTTTCGATGAGGTGCTAGAAAAGGCCGAGACGCTCCACTGAGGTTTCTCCATGGCCGATAATTTTACTTTGGAAATCATCACACCGGAACGCTCCTACCTCATCGCACAGGCAGAGGAAATGGTCCTGACCACTGCTTCCGGCGATTTAGCCTTACAGGCCCATCATCTGGATCTTATGGCCACCGTTCTCATCTGTCCGCTCGTCGTTCTGTCAAACGGACACCGGAATGTCTATGCCATCTCTGGGGGAACCCTCCGCTTCTTCCATAAGGAGAACAAGGCAGCACTCTCTGTTTTTTCTATCGAATCGATGGAGGAGATCGATATTTCCCGTGCTCTCCGTGCGAAGGAGAATGCAGAAGAATTACTTTCCAACTCGCAGTCTGCAAGAGAAAGCGCACGTGCGGAAGTGAAACTGCAGCGTGCGCTTAACCGTATCCGGGTGAAGAATATCTCTTCTCTTTGATAGCGTGATGACAAATTGCCAAAACAGTTTCAGGAGGTGAATCATGGAATTCGATAATATTTCATGGGACGAATACTTTATGTCCATTGCGCTTCTCTCTTCGATGAGAAGCAAAGATACGAATACGAAGGTCGGTGCCTGCATTGTCTCCGATGAGCATAAGGTGCTCTCTTTAGGATATAACGGGATGCCAATCGGTGTCTCCGACGAAGAGATTCCCTGGGCGGGAGGCAAAGACAGTCTTCCTTTCCTGGAAACCAAATATCCGTATGTCTGCCATGCGGAGCTCAATGCCATTCTCAATTCCAACCACAATCTGAAGGGAAGCACGGTCTATGTCACGCTTTTCCCCTGCAATGAGTGCACAAAAGCCATCATTCAGTCCGGCATCAAGAAGATTGTTTATCTGTCGGACAAGTATCATGATACGGATGCCGAAGTGGCGGCAAGAAAGATGCTCGATATGGCGGGGATTGTCTATGTCCCCTATCAGGGAAGAATTCCGGAGATCAACTTCAAGAAATGAAAGACGAAGGACTCAGAAGCCACTTTCCCTATAAGAAGTGCCTCATCGCAACGGTTGTCATTCTTCTGATTGCATTCCTTGTACTGACGTTGCTTTACAGCATTGTCCACTCCGGAGGACACAGTGACAAATAT
Organism: uncultured Bacilli bacterium; assembly: GCA_934725685.1. Classification (GTDB taxonomy): domain Bacteria; phylum Bacillota_I; class Bacilli_A; order RFN20; family CAG-288; genus Enterosoma. The sequence goes on along the minus strand of CAKVBX010000017.1, from coordinate 23,020 downwards.
TGGATCATCCTTCTGGTCTGGGGCATTGTCTTCTTCCTTTTGCTTGTCGTTTACTGGATCCGTCAAATCATTGTTTATTGTAGAAAGAGAAAAGATGAGAAGTAAGAAAAAAGAAACTGAACTTTTAAGAAGGGATTCGTCAATCCCTTCCGACAGCGCTGTCTTCCTGAAGAATCTATCTTTCGGTTATGCCGAGGGGAGAATGAACATTCAGAATATCACTCTGGATATCAAGAAAGGACAGTCCATCGCCGTCATCGGCCACAATGGATCGGGAAAATCCACCCTTGCCAAACTGATCGACGGGATTCTGGTGCAGAACAGCGGAGATATTTTCATCGACGGCGTCCTGATGACGGACGATAATGCCCTTCTGCTCAGGAAGGACATTTCTTTGGTGTTCCAGAATCCCGACTCTCAGTTCATCGGCGCCACGGTCAAGGACGATATCGCCTTCGGACTGGAAAATGAATGTGTCAATCCCAAGGATATGCCGGAAATCATCCTTTCCTGTGCGGCAAAAGTCGGCATGGAAGACTATCTCGATAGTGAGCCGAGCAATCTCTCTGGTGGACAGAAGCAGAGAGTTGCCATCGCCGGCGCCATTGCCAGAAAAACGTCCATCCTGATCCTCGACGAGGCCGGTGCCATGCTTGATCCGAAAGGGAAACGGGAAATCCGAAATATCATTAAGGAGACGAGGAAGGGCAATCCGAGTCTCACCGTCATCAATATCACCCACGAGCTCGAAGAAGCCTATGATTCAGACCGCGTCCTTGTCATGAATGACGGAAAGATTGTGATGGATGATACACCTGCTGCAGTCTTTTCCCATAGCGAAGACCTGATGAAGATGAATCTGAACATTCCGTTTGCCCACCGGTTGGTCGGGGTGCTGAAGACGATGGGAATGGACCTCGGTGATGTCAAGAACGATGAGGAGCTTTTGAATCTTCTATGCCACTGAAACTCGAAAATGTATGTTACACCTATTCCCCGCATACTCCGCAGGAAAAAGAGGCGCTCAGAAACGTCTCCCTCACTTTTGAGGACCACTGTTTCACAGCCCTGATCGGCAGAACCGGAAGCGGGAAGTCGACTCTCATTCAGCATCTCAATGCGCTGCTTCTTCCGACCTCGGGAAAGGTCAGCATCGAAGAAGAAGTCATCGACATGACGTTGGTCTATAAAAAGAACGGTAAAGTCAATGAACGCAAGATGAAGAAGAAACACAAGCAGAAACTGAAGAATGTCAAAGGAATCCGGAAACGGGTCGGACTTGTCTTCCAGTTCCCGGAGTATCAGCTTTTTGAAGAGACGGTCCTGAAGGATGTTGCCTATGGCCCGAAGAACTTCGGAAGCACCAATGAGGAAGCACTTGAACTGGCGAAGGAATCCCTCGCTTTGGTCGGACTGGATGAATCGTTCTACGAACGTTCTCCGTTCGAACTCTCGGGCGGCGAAAAAAGAAGAGTCGCCATTGCCGGCATCCTTGCCCTGAAGCCTTCGGTCCTCGTTCTTGATGAACCGACTGTCGGTCTTGACAGCAAGAGCGAAGAGAATCTGATGCAGCTTCTTTCCTCTCTTTACGAAAAAGGTACTTCCATCATTTTAGCCACCCACAATATGGATGTGGTCTTAGCGTACTGCCATCAGGCGATTGTCATGGATAAAGGGAAAATCGCCTGTTCCCTCACACCGCTTTCACTTTTCCAAAATCAGGAGTTCCTTCAGACATCTTCCTTGGAACCGCCGAAGGTGTTCTCCTTTGCGTTAGCACTCAAGGAACATGGTCTACCTATTGATCTGACAAAAGTCAAAGATGCCCATACGCTTGCAGCGGAGATCCTCCGCGCCAGAAAAGAGGCCGGCCTATGATGACACTTGGTAAATACTCGGGCTATACGACGCCCTTTCATCGGATGGACAGCAGAATCAAACTGATCGGTCTGATTCTTTTTATGGTATCTGTCTTCCTTTCCTATGGAACCCCCTATATGAACTTTGTCATCTATGGGTGCATCTTTGTTCTGCTTTTTGTCTTTTCCCTGATTGCCAAGGCAAGCTTCCTGACCCTGTTTAGGTCGCTCAAGGCACTCTGGGTGATGATTCTCTTTCTGCTCATCATCAATGTTTTTCTTTCCACGGATACGGAATCGATGATTCTCTTCACGATTCCGATCGGAAAAGGCATCGACATCCGTCTCCAGGCGGTCGTCAATGTCTCCTATGTCTTCTTGCGTCTACTTCTCGTTCTGATGATGACGAATATTCTGACGGCGACCACAAAACCGATGGATCTCACCAACGGACTCGAATGGCTCTTCTTCCCGCTCTCCCTGATCCGTATCCCCGTCCACAAGTTTGCCATGGCCATCTCTCTCGCTCTCCGCTTTATTCCGACCCTTCAGGAAGAGACTGAGCGCATTATGAATGCCCAGGCGAGCCGCGGCGTCGATTTCCATCATGGGAAGTTCAAGGAAAAAGTGAAGTCCTTGGTTTCCCTCATCATTCCGTTATTCATGTCGGCGTTCCTCACCAGCGGGGAGCTTGCCGATGCGATGGAGGCGAGAGGCTATGATCCTGACAGCAAGCGGACCAAATATAAATGCTTCCATTGGGGAATCGGCGATACCATCTCCTGTGTTTTCCTGGCTTTATTCCTCTCTTCGATGATTGTCCTCGCCTACTTCAAATTTGATCTGTTTACCTATCTCGGCATCACATTACCGGCACTGAAATGAAATATCTGATCCGCATCGCTTTTTCCGGCGGCGCCTTCTATGGAACGCAGCGCCAGAAGAATCATCCGACGATTCAGGGAGTCTTCGAAGAGAAACTCTCCCGGATTTACAATACGCCGGTTGCGGTCACGATTTCTTCCCGATTGGACCGCTTTGTGAGCGCCCTCGATTTTGCCATGACTTTTGAGACCGACAATACGGAAATCACACCTTCTCACCTTTGCTATTATCTCGAGCGATGCTTTTCTGACGATGTCGTCGTGAAGGAAGTCGCTCCGGTACCGGAAGACTTCTCTCCACGGTATGATTGCCGCTATAAGACCTACTGTTACCTCGTTCAGAACACGGAACGGAAGAATCCGCTTCTTTCCTCTCTCTCCTATGCGCCGAAGGGAGTATTGGAGGTGTCGAAAATGAAAGAGGCCCTCTCCCTTTTTCAGGGAGAACACGACTTCCGTTATTTTTCCACGCCGGAAGGAGGTGAGAATACGCATCTGATTCTCGATAAAACCTCCCTTTGTGAAAATGACGGCATGCTTTATCTCCGCTTCCAGAGCAAAGCGTTTCTCCGCTATCAGGTCCGCTTCATGGTCGGAGCCGCTCTTCTCTATGCTGAAAACAAAGTGACACTTGCCACGCTTGCTTCTCTTCTCGAAGGGAAGGAGAGCAGATACATCAAGTACAAGGCGGAAGGGAAAGGACTCTATCTGGAGCGTATCTTCTATCCGCTATTGGATCAGAACAAAAATGAGGAAGAATTTCCGAGTGTTTTTTTCAAAGATACTGGGAAAACTGATATAATTTAAAGTTGCAATGAAAAACAGAAAACAGACCGAAAAAAGCAGTCAGTTCATCAGCGTGTTTAAAAACTATTTCCGTAAGGAAGAGGCTTTTTTGCTACCGAATATTCTCTGCTATTTCCGCATTCTTCTTGTCTTTGTCTTCCTAGCCGTCTATCTTTCCGACTTCAGCCTAGCCGGGAACAAGAATGCCAATGTTTATTTCGCTTTTGCCATCATGGTCATCGCCAGTTATACGGACTTCATTGATGGCTATATCGCAAGGACCTTCCATCTGCAGTCCAACTTAGGGAAGGTGCTCGATCCGATTGCCGACAAACTGCTTCAGTTTGCCATTGTCTTAGCCCTCTGCATCCGCTTCTATATGTTCCCGTCCCTCTTCTGTATGCTGGGTGTCTTCGTGCTCAAGGAGCTGACGCTGATGCTCCAGGATATCTATCTTGCCAGGAACAACAAATCCTTCGGCGGTGCCAAATGGTACGGAAAGCTCTCCACTTTCCTCTTCTATCTCGTCTTAGGATCTCTGCTCTTCTTCGGACCTTCCATTGTACGTATTTATCCGCTCAATACGGCGGAAGGAATGAAATGCGCCCATTTCATCTTCGATTCTCTTTGTACCTTTGCAATCTTTTTCCTATTGTTGGCATGGATTCTCTATAGCTTTGCAGTCCATAAAATCATCAAACATGGACCAGATGCCGTTCCCGAGCAGAAAAAGGAGGAAAGCAAGCATGATTAAAATTTATCTCTCTCCGAGCTGTCTGAGCTGCCGCAAGGTCAAGGCCTGGTTTGAAGAACAGCAGATTCCGTTTGAGGAAATCAACATTCTGAAGAAACCCTTGACCGGAGAGGAACTCAAGGAAATTCTGATGAAGTCCCTCGATGGTGCCGATGAGATCATTTCCACAAGAAGCAAGGTTTTCAAGGAAAAGAATGTCAATGTTGAAAGCATGTCCGTCGGAGAACTTGTCCGCTTCATTCAGGAGAACCCTACCGTCCTGAAGCGTCCGATCATCGTGGACGATCAGTTCATCCAGGTCGGATATAACGCCGACGAAATTGAAATCTTCGAACGTAAGAAAGCAGAGATTGTTTCCGCAAAGAAAATTGCTTCCCATATCTGTACGGAAGCCAACTGTCCGAATTACGGGAACTGCGATCATCATTTCAATGATCGGCTGAAGAAAGACTGCTGACAGAAACCATCAGAAAAGGTATCCGGCCGGATACCTTTTCGTTTGGTTTTATGACTACTTATTTCATCAATGCGGCATTGATGGCTCTCGTCTCTTTAGAGAGCGTATTGATCTTATATTCGATATGATATCGGTTGCAGATCTCACGGAGCGTGTTCTGAGAGTTGCTCACGGAGTCGGAATCGCATTCGAGTTCATAGTCGACACAGTCGGAGTAGATGTTCTTGGAGATGTTGATTTCGAATCCGTCATAGGTGCATTCCTGGCGCTCTGTCGTGAGCTCGGCGAGAATAAGGAACTTGGAGACATCGATATGGAGGATATCGAGGAAGTCCTGAATGTCGCCTCTCGGGAAGAGATTGTTCTGAATGAGAGAATCCGCTTCGCTGTCGCTGAGAGACTGACTCTTGTCGAGGAGGCCTTCCGCCAAGGGGGCCTTCATCGTCAGTTTGTTCTGCCCCTCTCTCTGGCGCAGACGCATCGTCATTCCGTATTTCTTCATGATGCGGTCCGGACTGTCGAGAAAATAGTTCTTCTGGATTTTGACTTTTTCTTCGAAAGGAAGATTCTCGAGGAGTTTCTGATAGTCTTTCTTGCTGAGTAAGACCTTCGCTTCGATTTCGATATTGTTGCTTGACATTTTCTACCCTCTATTTTGTACGCTATTATGATACAATAACAACGGAAAAATAGAAAGAGAACCGAAAATGAAAAGCACGTCCTTTGTCATCGAATCAAAGAAACGGGAAAACAATGATGTCTTGGTGAAAGAGCTCCGCGAAAGCCTAGAAAACCATGGCTTTTTCTATACGGAGACGAATCCGGAACTGATCTTTGTCTTCGGAGGCGACGGCTCTCTGATGAGAGCGGTTCACCTCTATGGAAAACAGGGACGTTTCATTCTGATCAACACGGGGCATCTCGGATTCTATTCCGATTATGACCATGACGAACTGTCTGAATTTCTTTCGGACTTCTTTACGGAAGAACCGACGGAAGAGAGAATCCCATTCTATGAAATGTTGGTTGATGGAAAAAGGCATGAATTTCTCAATGATGTCGCCGTGCAGTCCGGAGAGACCTGCTGGCTTGATATCGCCATCAATGGCCAATTGCTTACGACCGTCCGTGCGAACGGCATCGTTGTCTCGACTCCCATCGGAACCACCGGTTATCTCACTTCGCTTTCCTCTCCTGTCGTTTTGGGAAAGCCTGACATTTATCAGTATTCGACGATTGCCCCTTGTTATAACCGCCTTTCTCCCAATCCGATCAATAAAGCCATCCTCGCCAATGATCAGATTCTGACGGTCACGATAAAGGAAGGTTTCATCGAAGCTTACCTCGACGGCATTTATCGGGAGGATCTGAAGGGCAGTGTCTATGAGTTTCATGGGAGTAAGGAACGTTATATCACCCTGCTTCACTATCGGAGATTATCTCAGGTGAAGCGGCTGAGGAAGAATATTTCCGGATTGGAGGATTGACATGAAAGTTTGGATGTATGTGCTGATTGCACTTGCCGTCTGTTTGGTCGTCGGCGCTTTGATCGGTGTGATTCTTGCCATAAACAAAAAGAAGAGAATCAAGGAATCGGAAAAGAAAGTGGAGGAGAAAATTCAGACTTCCGCTTCCCATCTTTCGACGCTGTTCGGTGGAAAGGACAATATTTTGGAAATCACATCCAGAGGTTCCCGCGTTTCGGTGACGTTAAAGGATATGAACATTGTCGATAAGGATGCCATCATGAAGGAACTCGATTCCTGCATGTTCATGGGAAACCGCATTGTCTTCATCATCGGAAGCAAAAGCGCTGATTTTGAAAAACTGCTTTCCGAGAATATCGAAAAGCAGTCAAAGTAAAAGAAGGATTCGTGGCTATCAGGCCTCTACAAAGAATATCGCAAAGTTTTTCCCCTGTTCCTCGGAATCAGGGGTTTTTACTAGATAGGAATCATAGTCTTTGGAACTATCCGCCTTCGTTTCCAAAAAATCGGAGGTGTAATAGAGTTTTTCGTTCCTCACTGTATTGATTTCCAACTCCCCTTTATCAGTCAGGAAAAAAGTTGTTAATCCGTTCGTTTCTTTAATCTTTCCTCTTTCTTTTGTGATGGGAGTTACGATATTCTTATCATATTTCCAAATGTCATTGACCATGGATTCCGCATAGGATTGCCGTTCGCCCCAGGCGAAGCATACTCTTTCTCCATCGGTGAAATCCGTGTAGTTCAGCGAAGGTGTTGCCTCTTCTCTGGAACGATAGTAGTTCGGTTCGGATTCATCGTTCTGCTTCGATCCGAAGAGAACATGGGAAAATCCATAGTCATCGACGATATAGTCGTAATATTTTGTAAAATGAATCTTGCCTTCAAAAATGAATCTTGTTTTCATCCATTGCTGTCTGGTAACTTCTGCAATCGGTACGATGGTTTTGTCACTTTCCGGCGGAATTTCATCGGAAACCTTAGATGAATTTCCTTTTTCGCAAGACGGCAGGAAGGAAATGGCAAAGATAGGCAATAAGAAGATGAGTTTTTTCATAATGTTTTTCCTTTCATTCATTGCGGAATCTACGCATTGATAAGTTTGTTTCATCTTTAACCGCACTTTATCGAAATGTGCTGGAACCAGGACAGATTATAGGAGATTTTTTGTTATCGGAATTCGGTGTGTTGAGAGCGAAACTAGGAAAGTAGCGTAAAACTGCTTTTTTGCATAGGAAACTGTTTCCATGTTGATTTTACCCCCCGTAAAAACTTTGTCAATGTTGATTAAAAAACAGCATTCAAGAACAATGTGAACTTTGACCGGTGGCATGGAAAAAGGGTTTTGACCTTTGGATTTGGTCAAAACCCTTAGAATTTTGTGCGTCATTCGGTAAAGTATCACGGAAATCTCAATGTCGAATGCGACGTGTTTTTCGTTCAAGGAAAGAATCACTCAGTCGATGATGCCGAGATCGAGAAGATCTTTTTCGAGGTCATCCATGGGGAGACCCATGATGGTGTAATAATCACCGGAGAGGACTTTGCTTTCGATGAAATCGCTGTCCTGAATTCCGTAGGCGCCCGCCTTATCGAACGGGGAACCGGAATCGATGTAGGACTGAATCTCACAATCCGCCATTTTTTCCAGGAAGACCCTGGCGACACAGACGCGGTGTTTCAGTTCCGTATCCCCCTTCATGATGGTATAGGCGGTCACCACTTCATGGACGTTGCCGGTGAGCATCCTCAGCATGCGGAAGACATCTTCCGCATCCTTCGGTTTTCCGAGCTGTTCTCCCTGATAGGAGACCATCGTATCCGAGGCGATGACGATATCGGAAGGATGGAGAAGAGCGACTTCCTTTCCCTTTCCCTGTGCTTCTTTCAGACAGAGTTTTCTCACGTTCTTTTCCTCAATCCCACGCTCGTTGAAGGAGGAGGGGATTGTCGTAAAGGGAATGTCACCCAAAATCTCTTTCAGGATTTCGACTCTTCTTGGGGATTTGCTTGCGAGGATGATCATGTCTATTCCTCAGGATTGTAATTCATGATGACCGGAATGACCATCGGATTGCGGTGGCTTTCCCGATAGAGGAAGTGGGAAGCGACACTTTTCACGGTGTTCTTCAGTTCGTTATAGTTGACTCTCTGGGAAGAAGCCATCACTCTCATGACTTCGATGCCGATGATTTCGGAGGCTTTCTTCTGGAGGCCTTTCTTGTTGCTGGAAATGAATCCCTTGGATTCGACAACCGGAGCGGAGACGAGGGTGTTGTGCTTCTGGTCAATGACTAAGAAGACCCCGACCATGCCCTCGTTGATGAGGGTGGAGCGGTCCTTGATGACGGAGTTGGAAATGCCGACCGGATTCTTTCCGTCGATGTAGATGCTGTCGGCGGGGAGGGTGGTCGTACTGCGGGACACCTTGTGGTTGATGAGGGTGAGGACATCGCCGTTCTCACAGACAAAGGTGTGATCCTTGGGAAGACCGCATTCGACACCGATTCTCGCATGGAGCTTCAACATACGGTATTCGCCGTGGACTGGCATGAAGTAGTGCGGTCTTGCAAGCTTCTGGAGAAGTCTCATTTCCTGCTTGGAGGCGTGTCCGGACGCATGGAGGTTATAGAGGACGGAATTGGTGACGACGGAAGCGCCGAGACGGCTCAGCTGGTTGATGAGGCGGTTGATGGCGGCAGTATTTCCTGGAATGACGGAAGAGGAGAAGACGATGGTGTCACCCGGGATGACATGGATGAAGCGGTGATCGCCGCGGGCGATACGGGAGAGGACCGCCATCGGTTCTCCCTGGGTTCCGGTGCAGAGGATGGTGATCTGTTCCGGCGGAAGGGTCTTGAGGTCCTCCGGAGAAGCGAGGTATTCATCCGGCACTTTGATGTAGCCGAATTCACGGGCCGCCTCGATATTGCTTTCCATGCTCCTTCCGAAGACGATGATCTTTCTCCGGAATTTCATGCTGGTTTCGATGATCTGCTGAATACGGGAAATGTTGGAAGAGAAGGTGGAAATGAGCAGTCTTCCCGGCGCTTCCGAGAAGACATCCTGAATGCCGCGGATGACGGTGCGTTCACTTTTGGTGTAACCTTCCTTTTCGGCATTGGTGGAGTCGGCCATGAGAAGATCGATGCCTTTGTCTCCGAAGCGGGTCAGCTTGGAAAGGTTGAAATCGCCGTCGACCGGGGTGAGGTCGATCTTGAAGTCACCGGTCTCGACGATGGTGCCTTGCGGAGTCGTGATATAGAGACCGAAGGAATCCGGAATGGAGTGGGTGACGTGGAAGAATTCCACCTGGAAGTCTCCGAACTTGAGGACATCGCTCTCTTTGTATTCGAGGACTCTGGTCCTGGTACGGATTTTTCCGTCTTCGATCTTGTGACGGATCAGGGCGCAGGCAATCTTCGGCGCATAGATGGCGGGAAGCTCAATCTGACGGAGGAGGAAGGGAATGCCACCGATATGGTCTTCATGACCATGGGTGATGACAAGTCCCTTGATCTTCTTCTGATTCTCAATCAGATGGGTGAAATCCGGGATGACATAGTCCACACCCGGCATGCTCGCATCCGGAAACATGACACCGCAGTCCACGATGAGAATCGTCGTTTCGTTTTCGATGCAATAGAGGTTTTTTCCAACCTCTCCAAGTCCGCCGAGTGCATAGATCTCGACAGGGGATGATAAAATCTGTTTCAAATCTGCCATATAAAGTACCTCATTGTAAAACCACTCATAAAATGGGTTCAAGTAAAACTGAATTTTTAAAAAGCTTCTGATATTCTTAACTATTTTACTAAGCAAGACAAAAAATCACAAGAAAAACAGTATCATTCGATACAGATAGCGTTCTCATCCTTGCGGAATGGCGCTTTCTTGTCGATTTTTTCGTAATAAAGGATGCCATCGAGATGATCGTACTCGTGCTGGAAGACGATGGCCGGGTAGCCTGTGAGGCGTAAGGTCACTTCTTTCTCACTTACGGCATCATAGCCTTTGATGGTGATCTTGTAATAGCGGTAGACATATCCGCTTACCGGAACGGGAACGGAAAGGCAGCCTTCTCCTGTGGCGAGGTAGGATTTCTTGACAGAGGTGGAGACAATCTTCGGATTGACAAGCGCATACTCGTAGGTCTTTCCGTTGTCATCCTGGAAATAGACGGCAAAGAAGCGTTCACTGATGCCGATCTGCGGTGCGGCAATGCCGACACCGGGCTGGATGTGATACTTCTCGGAAATCTCCTCGTCCTGGCTGTCCTTGAGATACTGGACCATTTCAAGAAGAATCGCCTTTTTTTCGTCAGATAAGGGGAAAGGCACTTCTTTGGCCTTTTCGTGGAGGACGTCATCGTCCTTGGTGTAAATTTTAAATAGTTTCATAATCTGTTGTCCATTATACCACAATGCCAGGCGTGGGAAGTATCCTTGATTTCTCCGCTCTGTGATATAATTTCCCCGGTATGACCGAAACAGAATTCATGGAAAAGGAGCTTCAACTCCTCGACGATATCAGAAACTCAGAACCTTACCTTTCCTGGAAGGAGCTTTCAAAGAAAGTAGAGGAAGATCCCTTGCTTTGTAGACTTTCCAAGGAACGGGATGAGATTCTGAAAAAGGCGGATTGTGCACAGGGGGGAGAAAAAGAAAAACTTCTTTCTTCTTTCCGGGAAAAGACCTCGGAAATGAACGAAGTCCCTCTGATGAAGGAATATAAGATGGCAGAGGAGAGAATGAGAAAAATTCTCAATTATCTCTCCGATGGATTGAATAAGGAGATTCTCTGAATGATACGAATTATTGCTGGTATTTACAAAGGACGTTTTCTCAAGGTGCCAGATCCCAGTGTCACCCGTCCGACGATGGATAAGGTGAGACAGGCGATTTTCAATGCGATGAAGGATAAGGTACAGGGAAGCGTCGTCCTCGATCTCTTCGCCGGGAGCGGAGCGATGGGACTTGAAGCACTGTCCCGCGGAGCCAGACAGGTCTATTTCAACGATAAGGATAGAAAGACCTTCCAGATTATGAAAGAGAACATCCTTTCTCTCAATCCGGAGAAGGATTCTTATGTGATGGCTTTAAGTGATTATCGGCTGTTCCTGAAGAAGTATGCGGAAATCAAGTTCGATGTCGTCTTTCTCGATCCTCCCTATCGATTCAACATCAATGACAGCATCATCAAAGAGATGGAAGACCGCGGCATGTTCAAGGAAGACTGCCTCATCGTCTCCGAGCAGGAGAAAGAAAATCCGGTTCTTCCCGGATTCGAAATGAAGGAGTACCGTTACGGACAGAAACATGTCGCATTGTACAGAAAGGTGAAATCGTTATGAAGAGAATCGCTGTGTATCCGGGATCTTTCGATCCCTTGACCAACGGACATGTGGATGTAGCACTCCGTGCAAGAAAGATATTCGATGAAATCATCATCATGGTGGCTGACAACTCTTCCAAGAAGGGACATTATCTCTTCAGCGCGGAAGAACGCGTGAAGATGATTGAGGAAACCTTTGCGGGACTCGACGGCTTTCAGGTTGTCTCCACGGAGAAACTTGTCGTCCGGGAAGCGAAGAAGCTCTCCGCCCAGGCTTTGATCCGTGGTCTCCGTGCCGTCACGGACTATGAGGCTGAATTCCAGCTCCATGAAGTCAACGAATTCCTTGAGCCGGATATCGACATGGTCTATCTGATGGCCAGAAAGGATCAGGCCTTTGTTTCCTCTTCCACAATAAAAGAACTGTATTCTCAGGGAGTTGATATCTCCAAACTGGTTCCTGAACCTGTTCTGAGGGCGATGAAAGAAAAGCTCAGAAGCTGAGTTTCTTTACTTTTTCGACAAGCTTGGAATAAATCCTTTTGACAAACCAAGGCTCCGTGGATGCTTTTAAGGCGTTGTCGGTCGTAAACCAACGGACCCCGGCATTCTCATCTGGTTTGCTCTTAGGCTGTTCCTTGCTGTTTCCGACAAGAAGATAAGTGACATTCAGATGAAGATGGGAGGAGACATATTCTCCTCTTTTTTCATGGCCGTCCACGGTGAGGACCTCCAGGGAGAGAATCTTTCTGTCGTAGGGCCGGATGTCAGAAAGGGAGCTTTCTTCCTTCACTTCCCTGATAGCGACGGAGAGGAGGTCTTCTTCCCCGTCGGCGTGCCCGCCGAGCCAACTCCAAGAATCATAGATTCTGTGATAACAGAGGAGGACATGTTCTTTTTCTTCATCGATGACCCAGGCGGAGGCAGTCATATGGGCAAGATGGTTGTCCCGTGTGAAAATATTGTCATCCGAAAGAAGATGGGAAAGAATGACTTCCTTGTCCTTCTCTTCCTGTTCGTTGAACGGAACATAGTTCCGGATGTCTTCCATCAGTTTTTCTCTTTCTGTCATGCTAGCCTCAGGTAAAAATAATATTCGTCCTTGGTCTGATTCAAGGCTTCTATTGGGCAGTCTTTTACGATGCGGTAATGACGGAATCCGCATTTTTCGAGGACATGGACGGATCCCTTGTTGTCGGAAAAGACGATGGCAGTGAGAACATTACATTTTCTTTCCTCGGTCCATTTGATAAGCGCAGCAGAAAGAATCTCTGTCATGATGCCCTGCCCCCAATAGTCTTTGGCGAGGACATAGCCGAGCTCTTTGACTTTCTCTTCCGGGAAGTCGTTTCTGACTCGTGTGGAAGAAAGGTGGAGACCGAAGGAACCGATGACTTTCCCGGTCTTTTTGTCGACGATGGCATAGTCATCCGGATTCGGAATCAGGTTTTTATAGAGAATCATCCTAGAATCTTCTATTGTTTCATGGTGGTTCCATCCGGCTTTTTCGCCGACTCCTGGAACTTTGGCATAGTCAAAGAAGTCCTGTAAGTCTTCTTCTTGGAAATGGCGGAGATAAATCCGATCTGTTTCTAGGTAATACATATCGATATGATAACGGAGTCGATAGACGATTACAACAAAAAGAAAACCAAAGAAAAAGGCTCAGCCTGTTGGCTGAGCCTTGATTTTTTACTTGGAGACTTTGTATTCTTCGAAGTTGTAGATGTCAATCATCATCGTGGAGACATTAGCGGCATTGGTGAAGGAGAGACCACTCGGCGCATCGCAGATGACCTTGTTCGGCTTGGCGTACTGGAGGACATTGGTCTTCTTTTCGTCAGCGTTATAACCATCGACATTGGTGATGTAGTTGTCGGCGGAAGCATCCTTAATGTAAGTGACAATCGTAGGAGTCGGCATCGTTCCGCCATCCTTATCGGCGGTGAAGTCTTTGCTGAAGTTTTCAATGACGGATTTCTTCGTGGATTCGGAACCGGAATGGGTTTCATCCTGACTTTCGAAGGTAGAGATGAAGGAGCGGGAAGCTTCCATCTGCTGTTCGAGAGTGATGTACTTGTTGTTGTATAAGCTCTTGATACCTTCGTTGTTGGTGGCATCCGTGTCATCATCGATATCCCAGCTCACATCGATAGTGTAGAACTTCAGGTTGCCGTTGGCATAGTCCTTATTGAAGTTCTTATACCAGTTTTCGATATTGCTCTGGAGATTCTTGCAGTTGTCGCAATTGCTCTTATAGAACATGACGACGAAACCCTGCTTCTGGTTGTTCAGATCGAACTTACCATTCTCATCGTATTTCTGATCACCCACAGTGCCGTTGCAGCTCTTGTCTTCTCCGGTGAGATACATGCCGAGTTTGTCGTAATTGATACGATGGGCTTTATAGAAGCTGGAGTTCTCGGTGTTGATGGCGTTGGTGATGCCCTTTACGACAAACGGAATGGCGACAACAAGGCCGACTACAACGCCGACAATGAGCAAAACCTGGAGCCAAGCGGCTTCCTTGAACCATTCCCACGCGGCAACCGCATGAGCACGTCCTTTTTTGGTTTTTGTTTCATTGGATGACATTGGGTTTCCTCCCTGTTAAGCACACACGACTATATAAACGCAGTTTAGTACAATAGATGGTGCCCCGAGCCAGAATCGGACTAGCAATTGGTCCTTACCAAGGACCCGTTATACCATTTAACTAAGGGGGCAAAAAATCACCGCGTGAACTAATATAGCTAATTCCAAACGGAATGTCAATAAATCACAGGTCCTTTTTGAGCTCTTTTTTGATAATCCGAAGGCTTTCCTCCCGAATCGTTTTCACGACGAGCGTCTCATAGTGCAGTAAATTGACTAGTCCGATGCGGCTCGGATTCTTTTTGACGTCCTTCCTTTTGGCGATCATCACGGTTCCGTTATCGAGGTGGGAGAGGTAAAGCGCAAGTTCGCAGGCAAAACGCAGGACCTCATCGTTTTCCTTTCCTTCGAGGATGACGACATGGGAGCCGGGATAGTCTTTGACATGGAGGAAAAGATCATCTTTTTGGGCAATCTGGAACGTAAGCTCCTCGTTCTGAAGGCCGTTCATGCCAAAACCGACCTTTCCTTGTGGAAGGATGATATAGTGCGGTTCATAGCGATGCTTCTTGGAAACTTTGTAGACGGTATTGCGGCCTTGTTTTTCCTTGATGTACCCTTCTTCGAGCAGTTCACTCTTCAGTTCCATGACATCCCTCGGAGTCCCGTCTTTGGCTTCCATCAGTTTCTTTTCGAGGTATTCGATCTCATCATTGGTCTTTTCAATCAATCCTCCGAGAATGGAAAGGGCAGTTTTTGCCTTCTGGTACTTTTTGAAGTAAGTATTGGCATTTTTCGGCGCATCATAAAGAGGATTGAGCGGAATCTCATATCCGTCTCTCTTCAGCATCTTGTCTCCCTTTCTGATCTCTCCTTGATAGAGGTAGATAATCTGACCGTATTCCAGAAACTTCATGCGGTCTTTTGCTGTGATGAGGTCGTTCTCGAGATTGATTTTCTTTTTCTTGGCAATTTTGATTGCTTTTTCGATCAGTGCGACCAATTCTTTGACTTTGTTGAGCCTTGCCAGTTCCTTCTGGTTGCTCACAAAATGGGTATAGATGTCAGAGACATCGACTTTGACGGCATCTTTTCTTCCGAAATCGAAGGAGACGATATCCTTTTTAATAATATAGATACTGTCGGAATCCTTCATGGACTTCAGTGCCGTATCGAGGCCGTGCTTTTCCTCGTTGACATAGGTTTTCAGATAACGGAGTGTGGCATTGGGAAGATAAGGCCTTGCCTGTTCGGCATCCTCAAGATGGTAGGGAAGGGATTCTCTTTCGTCCGGATACTGATAGATGGCATTCCGGGTAATGAAGATTCCCTTTTCCATATCGGTATGTTCATGGTAAAGGGAGACGATTCTTCCGTAAGGATAGGCGATGATGTAGCAGTTGGGACGGTTCGGGAACAATTCCAGAATGAAATCGTAGGATTCATTGGTTTCCGTGATGTCCTCTTCGCTCGCTTTGATATGGAGAGTGAGGATTCTTTCTCCCTGATGTTTCTTTACAGAAAGGACTCTTCCTCCGGATAGTTTCCGCAGGGAATTGAAGAAGGGGGAGTTTTCCGGAATCTTTTCAAAACGCTGTCTGGAAAAGGCAACGAAAGGGTTCGTCGGTTCCATGGTGAAAAGGAAGGAACCATGACGGATGTTCTCCGGAGTGAGCATTTCTGAGTACGGAAAAGCATAGGCGCCGTTTCCTAAGGAAAACGGGCGGCCGAGGGTGGCGTTTACGAGCTGTTCGGAAAGCCGGTTGACGATGATGGATAGGGAAAGATTGTCTACTGCCATAGGACAATATGATAACACAAAAGAAAAACAACCGCCGAAGCGGTTGTCGTGGTCAGTTGAGATTTGTACTGAAGAAGTATCCGTTGACAAGAGACTCATAGAAGCTTTCTCTCTTTGCCTTCTTGTCGTTTTTTTCTTTGCCTTCTTCTTTTTTCTTCTCGTAAAATCTAATCTTGTTCATCTTGTAGTACCTCCGTGTAGATGTGCCATTCGTAAGTCGTGTGGAAGCGTAGAAAAGTGGGTCAGCTTTCGTCTCGTCTCATCCCGTCTCAAATCGAATGGATAGGTAATATACCGAATGGAAAAAGGAAAAACAAGCAAATAATTCTGAAAGCGTTCCCAAATTCACAAAAGGAAAATTGACTTTTTCTGATATATTTTCCTTTTTTTCTGGTTATATCTATCAGAAAGAGAAAGACCATGAAAAAGAAACTGAAGCAAGCTCTGTTCACTTCCTACGAAAAAGAGATGAATTTCCATGAAGAATGCATGAAAGCGAAAGAAGGTCTTTCTTTTACCGTGAAGAATAAAACGGATTATCGAAAACACGCCGTTTCGGTTCTGGCGACACTGGCGGTCTGTTCCGTTCTCGTTGTCTCCGGCCATTTTGCATTTCACCAGTTCTTCGGGGAAAATGACAAAGCTTCTTCTCCGGAAACTGCATTGACAAGTGAGAAGAGCGAAGCCTCCCTTCCTTTTGATGATGCAAATGATGGAATCAACCCCGGAGCTCCGCTTAAAATGCAGAACGGATCCATCACATTCCATCCATTCGAAGGAATCACGCTCGCCTTCACGTTTTTCGAAGAGACCACGGTCTTGTCGATTGCCTCTTCTTCCGGAATCCGTGCAGAGAACCTGGCTGTGAAGGACGATGGGAAAAGCATGAATTACGAGGACAGCCTCAAAGGATATCAGCTCGAGAAAAAAGAGGGACATCAGATTTCCTGGGAATATACTGAAGACGATAAGGTGGCAACCAATCGGTTCATCATCTGAGAATTCGATTCTTTTTTCAAATCGTAAAAACAGAGTGGGAGTAAGCTCCTTAAAGAATTATTGAGAAAAAAGTGCAGCAAGATATATCGTTCTAAAATTAAAGTTCCGCCTCTGATGAAGCGGCTCTTTTGTGAAGAAATGTGGAAGGCAATTGTGCTATTCTTCCCCTCTTTTTATAACCACACATCAAAAAGAGGGAAACTAATTTACCGGTATCTCATTTAAAGAAACGTAAAGTAATTTTCTTTGTCATAAGGATGAACTCAGCAATTCGATAGAAGGATTCTACTTCTTGTTATTTTCTAATACTTATTCTCCACAATCATGATAGAATAAGCCCTGAGAGGACTAGGCTTCCATGAAAACAGAGAAGGTATTGATTCAGAAACTGAAAGAGCATGACGAAGAAGCTTTTGATGAAATCTATCAGAAGTATTTTCGCTTGGTCAAACATGTCGCCTATCAGATTCTTCCCAGTGAGATGCTTGCCGAAGATATCGTTCAGGAAACCTTTTTTCGTATGTACCAAAACATCGGTTCCTATCAGTACGATGTCTCCTTCAGTGCATGGTTATGCACCATCGCCAAGAATCTCGCTCTCAATGAAAGCAAAAAGAGGAATCGGAATGTCCCTTTCCCCGAATACGATACGGAAAAATTCTCGGTTGCACCGCAGACGGAGAATTCGGGCGATCTTCTCCAGAAGGTGAAGGATATACTGGGAGAAAAAGATTACAATCTGGTGATGCTCCGACTCTATCATGAGCTTTCCTACAAAGAAATCTCTGATATAACCGGAGAGAGTGTTGCCGCACTCACCAATCGGTATCACAGAGCAGTAAAAAAACTGAAAGGGGCTATCAAATTATGAATAAGAAACTGAAGGAAAGCCTTTTTCAGGCTTATGAGAAGGAGATGAAGTTCTCCGGCAAAAAAGCGGAAGTGAAGTCGCGCCTTTCGTTTGCGGAGAAGAAACCGGTCCGTCCTTTCTCAGTCCGTTATCGCTATGCTTTAGTGGGTGCCACCTGTGTGGCTGTCTGCGCTCTGACAGTATCTTCTCATTTTGCTTTTTCACCATTGATTAAAGCGGCAGGAGCAAAACCGAGCGTTTCAGAAGAAAAAGACGGAAAAGGGAGTGTGACCGGTGAGTTCGGAATGATTCCGCCCAATAATGGACTCGGATCAAGCGTGGGAAGCTTCTCGTTCGGAGAAGGGAATCTCTATTCCGTTTCCTATTCCTATTCCATCGAGAATAATATGGTTCGTTTTACGGACGTTAAGAGCAATATGGATTTGGAGGAACTGATTCTGAAGGAAGGAGAGGAGACATTGCAGCACATCGAAAAGGAAGAACATGCCTTCTCTGTTCAGCTCTCTTCCGGCCAGAAACATATCCTGTTTTACGAATATCAGAGCTATTCCGGCACGGTCGAATTATGAAACCTAGGGCCTTCGGGCCCTTTTCTGTTTGTAGTCTCCTCGGAAAAAGCGTATACTTCATAGTATCTTTGAACGAAATAGGAGGTATTGAATATGTACGCAAAGAATGTCTGGTGCGATGCCACCGAAGAAAAAAGAAAGGCAATTTTTGATTTCGGAAGAGAATACATCGACTTTCTGACTCTCGCCAAGACCGAAAGAATGGCGACGAAGAAAGCGAAGGAACTCGCCGAAGCCGCCGGCTTTAGGAACTTGGAAGAACTGAAGGAAATCCATCCCGGTGACAAAGTCTACGCCATTAATAAGGATAAGAACTTCTTAGCCTGTGTCATCGGCAAAAAGTCGATTGAGGAAGGCATGAGAATCTTAGGAGCCCATATCGATTCTCCGAGACTCGACATCAAGCAGAATCCTCTCTATGAGAAAGGCGGCTTTGCCCTTTTTGAAACGCATTACTATGGCGGTATCAAGAAGTATCAGTATGTGACGATTCCGCTCGCTCTCCACGGTGTTGTCTATAAGAAGGATGGGACCTCATTCGATGTCAGCATCGGTGAGGATCCTGAGGATCCGGTTCTTGGAATCACCGATCTTCTCATCCATCTATCTGCCACTCAGCTTCAGAAGAAGGCGGCCGATGTCATCGATGGTGAAAACCTCGATATCAATGTCGGCAGCATCCCGGAAGGAAAAGAAGGAAAGAACAGTGTCAAGAATTATATCCTTTCCTTGCTTAAAGAGAAATATGGAATGGAAGAGGAGGATTTTCTCTCTTCGGAACTGCATGCCGTTCCGGCAGGATCGGCTAGAGATTTCGGCTTGGATCGCAGCATGATTGCCGGTTACGGCCATGATGATAAGGTCTGCGCTTATACTTCCCTCCGCGCTGTTCTCGATGTGGGAGAACAGGAATATACCACTGTGGTCGCCTTGGTCGATAAAGAAGAAGTCGGCTCCATCGGTGCGACGGGTGCTCAGTCCAGATGGTTTGAGAATATGGTAGCTGAACTGCTTTATCGTGAAGGAAAGAATTGTGATATCGCTGTACGCCATGCACTTACCAATTCGAAGATGTTATCTTCGGATGTCTCTTGCGCAGTCGATCCGCTTTATCCGAGTGCCAACGAGCCGAACAATTCCTGCTACTTCGGCAAAGGTATTGTTTTCAACAAATATACTGGCGCACGCGGAAAGTCCGGCTGCAATGATGCAATGCCGGAATACCTCGCTTTCATCCGCAGAGCGATGGATGAGAATAACATCCATTATCAGACTTCCGAAATCGGTAGGGTTGATCAGGGCGGGGGAGGAACCATTGCTTATATCTTAGGAAATTACAACATGTATGTCTTGGATGCCGGTATTCCTGTTTTATCCATGCATTCTCCGATG
This sequence comes from uncultured Bacilli bacterium, assembly GCA_934725685.1. GTDB lineage: Bacteria > Bacillota_I > Bacilli_A > RFN20 > CAG-288 > Enterosoma. Next base: position 3,235 of record CAKVBX010000017.1, on the reverse strand, counting down.
GAACTCGTTTCCAAAGCGGATGTCTACGAAGCTTATCTTGCTTATCTCGCCTTCCTGAAAGCTTGATTTTGATAATTCGAAGCTTAGTGAACCACTCCGTTCAGGTATTTGGGGTTCACTATAGTATGGAATGATATTCTATTGAAACGTAAAAAGCCGGGCTTGTAATCGCTCGGCTTTTCTTTCAATCAGATAGAGGCGATTTCGGTGTCTTTGTATTCCAGCTTGAAGTCGGATTGAATGGAGGTCTCAAAGGCTAAAGAAAGATTTTCCATCATACCCTGAGCGACAGGGATGGAGCATTCGGTGGCGCTTTCGGAAACGTAATAGTGGCTTTCCATGACCCCATTGATGGTAATGGAGCTGCTTTGGCGGCTGAGAACGAAGAAGATAGGAGAATACGTTTTTCCTTCGAAGCTCATTTTGAAATCCGAAACGATGAATTTCACCGCATCTTGACGATGGTTGGAAACGGCAATTGTAGTCATATAAACCTTGGTTTCGTCGGTTTCACTTTTGCAGAGTTCCTCAAAGTACTTTCCGTTGTCGTAACGGGATTTGAATAAGGTCAATCCAGCTTGAGAATCCTGTTCACAGGAAACGAGCATGGCTAACGGCATCAACAATGCGATTAATTTTGAAGTTCTTTTCATGGTCTAACCTTCTGAAAATCGATATATTTTAGTACTGTGTTTCTCAAAAAAACAACATAATGAAACTGTAAACGCTTGATTTTCAATGCACAATGAGTTGTTTGCTTGTTCAGTTCCTTGTTATGTCATACAACTCTTTAAGAAACTAGTATGTGGCTATTATTTGATGTGAAATTGTTTATTTCTGCTATCTCATAAAGCCAAAAGGCTCTATGTGTGTTTTCTCGTTTGAATCATTTTGGCTGGATGGAGATGGCAAGTGTGATTATCGGAATGGAGCATCAGCTCTCAAGGAAACGGAATCATGAGTGATACTTTTAGTGGGACAACGATGTAAGGCAAGTCACTTTATACATGTAGTTGTTCAGTGATTTTGTCCCTCTTGAGGTTGCGAATGAGAACAAGAAAAGAGGAACAAAAACGGGGTCGAAAGATGCCTGGAGGGAAAATCGAAAGGGAATCTGTTTTTGTTCATGATGGTTTAAAAGCACACAACATGCTTATCAAGGAACTGCCACTGACTGATGACTGGCAGAATCGAGAATGTGTTCGACATGGTCTGCAAAACGAAGAAAGATCCGAATTTTCAACGTGATTCAAAAACGATTGGCTATCGTATTTCTATCCCTCATTTGCTGGTATCTCTAGGTTTCCGGATTTTTTGCCTAAGTATGCACTATGTAAAGTAACCGCTTTTATTTTCAAAGAATAGACGGCATTTTCAAAAAAAGTTGAAAAAAGTCGATATTTTTTACAAAACACTGAAAAATCGCAAAAAATCCTTTGATATTTTTTGATAGTTTTTTTGTTTCTTTGTTATGGAAATTATTCACCAATATAGAAAGAGGCATAAACTATGAAAAAGAAACCAACGTTGTATATTCTGATTCTGATCATCTGGGGAGTCTGTTTTTTGTTCCTTCTCTCCTCTTTGTTCTTTATCTTCCCTAAGGTCAATATCGAAAACACAGGGGCAAGAATTGCATCCTATGTATTCTTAGTCCTGAATACCCTTGTTCTTGGATTCTTATGGTTTGGTAGCATCAAAGATCTTATCTTTTCCTGTTCCTTTGCCATCAATGGAAAGAAGATGATGAAGAGATATGATGTCATCAAGAACACAGAAGTCGACAAGAACTACAATCCGAAGTTTGTTCTTCTTTATTGCACAAGAAACGATTTCAATGCTTCCGCATTGAAAGAGTGCATGAGTCAGGACTATAAGAACGTCGATACTGTCATCCTTGATGACAGCGATGACAAAAGCTATCTGTCCAAGATTGATCAGTTCGCTATTGAAAATGGTGTCAAAGTCGTCAGAAGAAAGAACAAGACAGGTTTCAAGGCCGGAAACCTCAACAATTATCTCAAGGGAAGAATCGATTATGATTATTTTGTTGTTCTTGATAGTGATGAGATCATTCCGCGTGACTATATCAATAAGGTGCTGAAGTATTTCAGCTATGATAAGAACTGCGGTGCTGTTCAGGCAAGACATAAGGCGCTGAAGGGACATAATGTCTTCCAGCGTCTATTAGGTCTCTCTGTCGGAAGCAATGGCTCTTCTACGCAGATTGTCAAAAACTTCTATGGTTCCAACGCTTTGATCGGACATGGTATGACCATATCTAGAGAATGCTATTTGAAGACAGGCGGTTTCCCGCTTGTCGTCGCTGAGGATATTTCTTTCGCTGTCGATATTAGAAACAACGGTTTCGATATCCTATATGCTCCTGATATTGAGTGTTATGAAGAGTTTCCTGTCAACTATCTCAGTCTGAAGAAGAGACAGTGCAAATGGACACAGGGCAATCTTGAATACATGAGAAAGTACAATCATGAGATTAAGGACTGTAAGATGCTGTGGTTTGAAAAGCTGGATTTGGTCTTGTCTCATTATTCTCTTCCTATTGTTCCTGTCCTTTCCTTCATGCTTGTTGTCTTCACGATCCTTCTTGGTTTCTTAGGCTATCCGATCATCCATTATTCGATTTTCATCTATTGCCTGATGATTTTATTCTTATGTTCTCCTTTGATTCCTGACTTGTTTGTCTATAAGAAAGACAGACAGAATATTTTCCTCATTCTTCCTTACTTCCTTTTGAACATTGTTACTTATGCGTCTTTGGCTCCCATGATGATCAGAACTGTCTTTTTAGGACTATTCGGAAAGAAAGCAACTTTCTTAGTCACACCGAAGCAGGATGAGAAGTTTACCTTTACTCAGGCGATATTAGGAACGATGGATTCTCTTATCTTCGCGAGTGCTGTCTTGATTCTTTGTGTTTTATCCTGTGGCAACGGTGTCCCTGTTATGTTGATTGTCACGAGTTCTATGCTTGCACCATTTGCTGTTCTTCTTTCCAATATCAGAATCGAAAAGAAAACAAAAAACGAAAAGAATAGAGAGATTCTATTGAGAAATCTTCCGGTTACCAACTAAGGCGAAAGGACTATCGAATCTATTGTGGATCAATCTCTTTTTCTAAAATGAGATTGGTCCATTTTATATTTGAAAAGGAGAAACAATAGTGTTGCTTGCCGATTCCGAAAAGGCCCAAAGTGGTAGAATATTGATGCTG
>CAKVBX010000016.1 GCA_934725685.1 uncultured Bacilli bacterium | reverse complement strand
ATTATTCCCATAGTATAGGGCTTTTTCGATAACTGATGGAAGCTCATTAAAGGCTCGTTTTGGTTCTTCAGGTACCAGTGAAAATAGGATTTGAGATTCTTCCTTAGAAGATTATCAACCGGATAACCGAGCGTCGGGTCATAGACTTCAACGACCTTACATGCGGCTTTCTGCAGCACAGAAAGGATTTCAGAGAAATCCACGAACTGCTTGAAATCACAGATATATTTCCCATATCGGACAAGGACCGGATCGACCCGGTGAAGGAACTCATCCATCGCCACCGAATCCTTTTTTGCCATCACTGCGACTTCTGAGAGCGAATAAGCCTCATAATCAAGATCGGACACAGGAAAATCATGTTCCGAGACGCTCATCTTCTCACACGCCTCGTTAAAACATTTGATCATCTCGGCAGACAATACAACATTTTCAATACTCTTGTTTTTGGAGTGCATCCGTGCCACCCTCCTTCTATCTTTACGCTATTGGACACGTATTCTGTGTGGTGGCTATATATACATACATCGGAGAGAGTGAAAATGTTCGAAGGAAACTTTATTTTTTCTTATTATTTCTTCTGTAGGAATCAATCTGTGCGACAAAAACAGCGCAGGCGATGGCGGCATTGAGTGCCTTGACCTTGCCTTCAAGCGGAATCGAAGCGATGAAGTCGGAGTGTTCCCGTACAAGTTTGCTGACACCGAATCCTTCGCTTCCGATGACAAGAACAATCTTTCCGGAATAATTGATGCGGTCATAGACATCCTTGCCTTCTCCAGCCGATGCGACCACCCAATACCCTTCTTTCTTCAGCTTTTCCAACGTCTGGGAAAGATTGGTAACCTGACAGATTGGAATGATTTCCTCTCCGCCGGTGGCGACTTTGGAGACAGTGCCGGTCACCTGGACCTGACGGTTCTTTCCGATGATGATGCCATCGACATTGAAACCGGTGGAGGTACGGATGATGGAGCCGAAATTGACTGGATCCTCGATGCCGTCAAGCATGATGATGGTGGAATCTGATTTGTCCTTTACGAAGGAGAGGAGCTTCTCAAGAGGAGTGAACGCAAAACAGGGAAGCGTACAAAGGACGCCCTGATGATTTCTGTTTCCGGAAAGGCGGTTGAGTTCCTCTTGGGAAACAAGCTTGACCGGAAGAGAATTCTTCTTGGCAAGAGAAATCAGTTCCGGATCGGGATGAGCCGCATTCAGAAAAACACGGACAGGCTTTCTGTTTCCGACAATTGCATTTTTGACCGGAATCTTACCGAAGACAATATTCTCATCCATAATAAGCACCTCACTGAGCAATATATAAACTATAAGCCATACAAGGAAAAAGAGCAAAGAAATCTTGCTTCCCGAAGGAGGAAAGAACCGAAAAGAAGAAAAGAGATTGACAGGAGCCTTCAACTGTGTATACTGAATATATACAGAGGTGTTACAATGGAAATTCTAGAAGTCAAAGACCTATGCAAAAACTATCCCGGTTTCACACTTGACCATGTCTCCTTCTCCCTGAAGCCCGGTTATATCATGGGATTCATCGGCAAAAACGGTGCCGGAAAAACAACGACCATCAAATCCATCTATCAGCTGATTCATTTCGATGCCGGAGAAATCAACGTCTTCGGAAAAAAACTTTCGGATTACAACGAAACAGAACTCAAGCAGGATATCTCCCTGATGTTAGGCGGTATGGATATCTATCCGAACTTCCGACTCAGAGAAATCACCATTGCCATCAAGGATTTCTATCGACACTTCGATGAGACGCGTTATCAATCCTTGCTGCATAAGTTCTCCTTGGATCCGGAGAAGCGGTTCAAGGAGCTTTCCAACGGCATGAAAACGAAGTATCTCCTCACCCTGGCGATGTCTCACAATGCCAAACTCCTCCTCTTGGATGAGCCGACCTCCGGTCTCGATCCGTTTTCCCGGGATGAAATTCTGACCGAATTCCAGGAATTCATCAAGGACGGAGAGCATTCCATCCTTTTCTCCACCCAAATTATCTCCGATCTGGAAGCCATCGCCGACTACATCACCTATATCAAAGACGGAAAGATCGTAAAATCCGAAGAGAAGGAAAAGTTCATCGACGATTACCGTCTCATCAAATACACCAAGGAAGAGGAAGCGTCCATTCCGGAAGAGTATCTGATCGGCCGGAGAAAATCCCCCGTCTGCATCGAAGCCCTCATCAGGAAAGAGAATCTGGCGAAGATTCCGAGTACCATCATGGTCCTGGAAGCCAACATCGAAACCATCATGATTTTCACAGAAAGGGGACTTGCCTTATGAAAGCACTGCTGAAAAAAGAATTCCGGTTCCTTCATCCGGCCTGCTATCTGAGTTTTCTCTTCGTTACCCTGCTCTTTATTCCGAATTATCCGATTGCAGTCGTCTTCTTTTTCCCGCTGACCGTCAGCATCAACATCTTCCTCTCCTCCATCAGCGAGAACAACGATCTCTTGTTCTGCTCCCTCCTCCCCATCCGAAAGAAAGACTATGTCCGCGCCAAACTCAATTTCATCCTCTTCTTCGAGCTCGCTTTCCTGCTTCTCTCCCTCCCCCTGTTGATTACAAGAAACATGCTCTTCAAAGATAGTTTCCTTCCTACCAATCCGGGAATCGACAGCATCCTCTCCGTCTACGGATTCACTTTCCTAGTCTATGGGCTCTACAACGTCATCCTTCTCACGATGTATTTTCACACGGCACCGAAGCGGCACTTCGCCTATATCGTCTCTCTCATTGTTGCCTTTGTGGCCTTTACCTTCTTTGGTGTCATCCTAGCCTATATCCCCATCATCGGTCCCTCCTTAGATTATGGTGGAGACCTCTTCTACCAATATCTCTATTTCTTCTTGGGCCTTCTTCTCTTCATCGTATTCAACTATGTCGCCTACAAAGTAAGCTGCAAAGAACTGAAAAAGAAAGACTTCTGAAGCATGGATATCCTCATCACCCCACAGTCCGAGAATCCAATCTACCGACAGATTGAGGACAGCATCCGTGCTCAGATCCTGAACAGAAAACTCAAAGAAGACAGCCCTCTTCCCTCCATCCGGCAGCTCGCTGTCGATCTCCATGTATCCGTCATCACAGTCAAGAGTGCCTATGAGGAACTCGAAGGAGATGGGTTCATCTACTCCTTTCCAGGAAAAGGTTTCTATGTTTCCCCGATGAGTGAGAAACAAGTCAGCCTCATCCGGAGAAAGATTGCTGAAGAAAGCATCACAAAACAGATTACCTATCTGAAAAGCCTCGGAATCAGTGAAGAAGAAATCCGCACCATACTCAACGAGAAGAATAATGAATTATGATAAAGTCCCCTTGCCCCACAAGGCAAGGGGATTTTTAAAGAAAATACAACAGGATTCTGCAGACTCTCTTTAGCGGTTTTTTAGCAGAAATTAGAACCATTTTTAAGAAATTTTTAAAGTGGTATCTATCCACTTTCCCGAATGTGCTAAATAAGTGCTAAAAAGTGAATAGAATTTATCGACTATCATATTAATTGTGTTCATTATCGAAAAAAACATTAGGAAAATCAATTTTTAGCATATACAATAATGCCAGGAGGAATCTTAATAATGAAAAGAAATAAAATTACATTCAGCCTTATGCTTCTTCCCCTCTTCCTTGCATCCTGCGGAAGCAACGTCGGAAAAGAAGCAGATCTCCCTTCTCAGGGAACCGTAGTCGATAACGAAACCGGAAAAGCAAAGCTCAAAGCCGCCGTCAAGAGTGAAATCACTCCGGACGACAAAGGCAGCGACGCTTTCGGTTTTTCCATCCATGATGCCCATTTCTCGGAAACCATCGATGGCAGCATGAAGATGGGTGCCATGACCATTGCCAGCATCAAATCCAATGTCGAAGCCAAGAATGGAAAAATCAGTTTCGGCATCGAAGGCCTTACTGGAGACAAAGCCGACAACCTGAGAGCTTCCCTCTCCATGGGAATCGACATCAAAGGGGAATTCAAAGCCGAATACACCAACCCGGCACAGCCTCAGGCTGAGAAGATAGAGGATACTACCAGTCCCTTGATGAGTTACACCTTCGACGGAAACTATGCCGCTTCCGCCGATCTCTATCAGAACGCCCTCTATATCGATTATTCTAACAAGCAGGTCTTTTCCTTAATCTCCAGTATCTTGGGTGAAGCGGCAAATACACTCCCCTCTTCCGGCAAAGCCAAGATTGCCCTCGGACTCAAGGATGACTCCTTCCCGTTAGTCGATGCTTCCGACATTGAAGACTTCGACAAGGATTACGAAGAATTCTTCGCCTCCCTTCCGGAAGGCGGTGAATTCAAGGATCACGGCAAATACGGATTCTCCTATAGCGGAACATTCGGAGAAAAGGAACTCGAAGGCGAAACTGAGAATGATGCGACAACCAACGTCCCCTCCGTCAATCTCGATTTCAATGCCGGATGCTCCCTCTCCTACGCCCTCGTCTTCAAGGAAACCGGTCTTGTCTCCTTCGGTATCGAAGCAGATCTCGGTGCTTCCTTCAGCTCCAATGCCGGAACCAGCCTAGACAGCTATAGTCTCAGCGGTACCACCTCCGTCAAGTTCGGTATCAAGTTCGACTTCCTCCGCGGAAGTGATGTGAAGTTCCCGACTGTCAAAACTGCGGAATTTGAAGAAGTGAAGAACAGCTAATCTCGATAATCTATTTCCATTTTCAAAAAAAGCGACAATATAACTCTAACCTCCATTGTCGCTTTTTTTGTGCACATAAAAGGGGACTGCCGAAGCAGTCCCTTTTTGAAGAAACAATTCAGAATCAGTAATGAAGCTGATTGTAGACGATGGTCGTACCGTCGCTGAGTGACAACGGGCAGCAGAGATATACCTTTCCATTCCAGTTGCAAAGGGTAAGTTCGATGGTGACCTGTTTTCCGATCATCGGTTCGAGGAACGCATACTGACCGGAACTGCCGGAATATACACGGAGAGAACCGGCGCCTTCCGTCTTCGAAGCCGCTTCATCGGCGTAAAAATAAATCTGTGGATATTTGGAATCGGTCTTGAAGACGTAAGCAGAAAGCTGATAGATATTGGCAGTCATGCTGGCGTTGATTTCGTTGGAAGTAAGCTCATCGATGGAGGTCTCGATTACCTTTTCTCTGGAGAAGACCTTGCCGGTGGAGACAATACCTAAGACTTCCGCATCCTTGATAGAAATTTGGGTTTCTTTTTCGTTTATCGTTCTGACACCCGTAACAACGATTTCATATCCGTTGTTGATGTTTTCGAGATCGGCGCTGTTCTTGACGATGACGGCGATGGTTCCCGTATCATCCGTGAGATAGAAGCCCTGCTTATTGAGAATCTTGCCGCTGATGACTCCGCGAAGCTTGACTTCCGCGTCGACTTCTGCGTCAACGCCTTCCTTGATAGTCTTGGCATCGCTGGCATCAAGATAGCTGATAGCTGTAGTTCCCGTCGCAGTGGCATCACCGAGGGTGGCAGTGACTGTGATATTGGCCGTCTTTCCGCTGACGCTGTTGACATGGAAGAAAGTCTTTCCTTCTTTTTCCTCGAAGTAGGCGACTTCCGTATTGTCGGAAGCATAGCTGAGCTTGACATCCTTGATGCCGATGAGTTCCTGAGAATAGGAAGTCATGACTTCAAGATTCGGATCGCCAAGATAGACGGAATCGAACTGATCCATGGCAACATAATCAATTGCGAACTTCGGGGCGAGAGCGGAATCATACTGATAGTTCTCAACCTTTTCGATTGCTAACGGAACAAAACGGTAGATGGCACCATTGGCGGTGGACTTGCAGTTGATCGGGGAGAGATAGACATCGACAACCTGATCGGCATAATCGCTCAGATACTTGAAGTCGGAGCAGGTATTGGAGGAATAGACATAACTTCCGGTCTGTCCGTCGAGATCATTGAAATAGAAGTTGAGAATACCGTCGACGTTCTTGGAACGGAGAATGGATTTGACATGGAAGACATCGGTCGTGATGTTCTTTTCCTTAACATCGGTGTCGAGGATTTCCTTGATGGTGCTCTCCTTGACCCAGGATTTATCGAATTCGCTCTTTCCGCCTTCATTCTTGACAACGAAGGTATTAGTGAGCTGAATGGAGCCCTGATATCCGATCTTCTCAGCGAGAGAGATTTCGTTGGAAGCGATGAAATGATCAATTTCACCGATGACGGTGATCGTATTGCCTTCCTGGAGACGATAAGTAGACTTTCCGCCATAGATGAATAAGGAACCAGTGCTATCGATAAGATAGAAGCCGTTGTAGTTCATCTTCTGGGTGAAGGTCTTGAGGGCGACAACACCAGTGAGCTTGACCTTGGTCCCGACCGCAGCATTTCTGCTCTCAGCGATGGACATGGTAGCATAACCTTCCTCATTGATGGTTTCTTCTTCATGGGTCTTTTTGATGTTCTTGATAACAGACTTGCCCATTTCCGGAGTTCCCTTATAAGTCTTGACGACACCATAGATAGTGAGGGTATCACCGATGACCGGGATATAGTCCATCTCATTAAAATAGACTGTCTTTCCCTCGGCATCGAGCATATAGGTTCCATAGACAGGAAGGTCGTTGGTACCATCAGTGAGGGTAATCTGACCATAGTAGTAATTGGTGAAGGACTTGATGATGCCTTTGACACAATAGGAAGACGTAGAATTTTCGCCGGCAAGAGCAGCGAGGTCCATGGCATCGGCAACTGTGTAAATGGTCTCCGGGGCAGTCGACGTGTCAGGCGTGTCAGTAGCCGGAGCAGACGTATCGGGTTTACTGTCACAACCAGCAATCAGCAAAGAGGTGAGCGCTAAGGTGAGGATACTCAATCTTCTTGTCTTTTTGTTGTTCATTGGAAATTCTCTCTTTCCTGTAAAAGATAGCAAAGACAAGGAAAGAATAAAATAGGTAAGCATAGTTAGTGTAAGCCTTTACATTTGTAGAAAATTGTCATTTTTCTTTACACTCAAAACATTATGTAAAAAGAAAATGAGTGGAATGTAAACGCTTACAGCATTTCGAGGACAAAAAAACTATCCGTCCATTTTAATTCAATATGATAATTTACTTGTCATTTTAACATATTTCAATATTGTTCCTTGAGTTCCCATCTCGTCCAACGGAGTTTTTCACGAAGGAATCCATCACTGATTTTACTGGCATCCTCTTCAAAAACGTCCTGAATCATCCGAGAGAAAACATCCGTATAATCTTCGGATTCCTTCAGTGAAAAAACAGTGATTCCAAAATCGAAGAGCATCGTCTCCACCCCAAAAGGAAGATACTCGAAATAATGCTCTTCCCTCGCATTCCTAGCAAAGCAGAGCAGACGGACCTCCTTCTCTTCCCCATCCGTTTCATATAAACTCTCTAAGAGTCCTTCCAGCCGAAGGAGAAAACTCTTTTCGCATTCCTCTTCCTTTTCGGCGACAAGAATTCCGTAGATTCCCTTTTCCTCAAAAAGAAGACCATCGAGACAAGCGCATGGAATCCCGTCCACTTCGAGAACAGCATCGCTTTTTGTATCCAGAAGATGAAGCTCCCGAAAAAGCAGGACCGAAAACAGCCGTTCCGCAAATGAAACATCTTTGATTGCCCTTTTCATCATTTCCTTCGAGGCCAAAGGCATTCTGTCGATTCTATCTTTGATATTCATACCAACAGAATATATAGGTCCAAACGAAAAAACAGCGACCGAAGCCACTGTTTTTTCGTATCTATTTTCTTTCGGTTTAAAGCGGAAGATCCTTCTTCGTGAATCTTGCCATACCGGCCGAATACGTCATGACGATGATAATGGCGAGACCCATCAACTTGAGACCATAGGTCAGCCAATCCTTGTTCATAACGGCCATCGCATCGAAGAGGGAATCGATGGTGAAGTAATTGAAGTAGTTCATCGCCTCGATACGGGCAGTGCCCGGAATGGCAGGAGTACCGAAGAGACCGAGGATGGAGCAGATGAAGAAGAAAATCGTGATACCGCCTCCGATGGCAATCGCCTGAGAAGACTTATTGAAGACGCAGGAGGAGAGGAAGCAGATGCCGGAGACAGCAAGGGTGATCATGAAGTTGCCTAACGCATAGAGACAGATATCGCTGATCGGTAAGGACACAAGGAGATCCGTACCGCCTAAAGCGATACCAATCGACTGGGTGATGATGGATGCGACAAGAAGGACAGCACCCATGACAACTTCCGTGAAGATGAGATAGACCGCTTCGGTAAAGACAAAGGAGATACGGCGGGTCGGTGTGGAAAGGGTGAAGGCAAGGGAACCCGTCTCGACTTTGTTGGCGACAAGATTGTTGGCAGTCATGATGGTGTAAACCATCGGGACAAGCAAGGCAGCGATTCCGAATCCGACGACACCGACCATGATACCATAGGTGTTCATTTCGCCCATTTCTGTGAGAGAATCGGATACCTTTCCAGGAAGCTGATTGATGACACCGGTGCTTCCCTTGACGGTAGCGACCATCAGGCAATCCATATCGGAATAGCCTTTGTTTTTGCAGGAGACAAGATAGCTCTTATAGGAAGCGATACCGCTATCGACATATCCTTTGACGGTATTGACCATCTCCTCTCCGGACATGGAGTAATTTTCTTTAGTGATTTCGTAGACGGTATCGACCTTGACATCATGATTCTTATTGTAACGTTCAACGACTTCCTCTTCTGCCATTGTCGTGACAATAGAAGAGATTCTGGAAGTCAGAGCGGAGTCGATGAGACTCTGTCCGTCATAATACTCGTTCTTTCCGTCCTTGTCGAGCTTGAGGAAATCATTCATGAAGGAAGCAAGGTTCTCTTTGACCATCTTGAGATCTTCCTTGGCATCTTCCTTGGCTTTTGTGATTTCCTCCTCCGTATAATCCTCACCGGTGATGATCTGCTTATGCATCTTTTCGAGCATGTTGGATTTAGCTCCCATGCTGCCGGTCACCTTGGTATAGAGTGTCGGATTATAGGACTGGATTTCGATTTCCTTCATGATTTCGTTGCCGTTCTTGGAGTATTCTCCCGTGCCGACATAACGGACCGGATAACCGCGGTCGGAAGTGACGACATCAACCGTGTAGGCAGGGAGGTACTGATAGTAGGCAAACGACTCGATGCTGTCGTAGACAAACGACTGAACTTCCTCCGAGAGAATGCTGGATTCGATGCTCTTGTCCGCAAGATAGGCTGCCTTGTCTTTGTTGTAGGCAGCAAGAATCTTATCTGAGACAGAGTTGATGAATTCGCCCTGCATTCCATCCGTAATCAGTTTCATCGTATCGATGGCTGTTTCAAAGGATACTTCCTTTTTGTCTTCATTTTTCACAAAGACACGATCAAAGGCGTTATCATAGACTTTTCTTACTTCCGTCTTCTTTTCATCTGTAAGAGATTGCTGCTCTGCAATCACATCGGAAACTGTGAGAGGAAGTGCCTGAATCAGGATATCTCTTGTCTTAGCCGACTTGTCATTGGCATAGATGTCGAAATAGTACGACATTACCTTCTTGCTGACTGCTTTTTCATCCTCAGAAAGGGAAGCGTTATTATCGATGATGGCATTCACAGTCGTCATCGTCGTGCTCTTGGCAGATGCGTTTTTTTGTTCCTCCGTACCGGAAGCAAGGCGGTACGTAGCATCATAGACAATCTTCGCCGCATTGATTTGCTGCTCTGTGGAGGAGTCATCCACCATGTCGAACATTGTGGTCGTCATCGTGGTGAGCGTGTCCTCGCTCTCTTCGAAGGTGAGATAGGCATCGGCGGAATTTTCAAAGGCAGAATACATGCTGATAGCACCACTCTTGACCGTATTCTCCGTGTCGGCATTGCCGAAAAGATCCTTCAAAGCATCGGCCGTCGCATTGATATTGAGCGTAGAAAGAATGACGATGATGGCGACCATGATCAAAGCATTGGCGACGGAAACAATGGCAAGTCCCACCCGGTTCGAATGAAGAGATTCCCGAAACAAAGCAGGAGAGAATACGCGCTTATGTTTCTTCTCTCCGCCGGGATTTCCACTGATGGACGGCGGAAGTGCCATTTCTATTTTCTTCTGTTCTTCCGGGATCTTGATTCCCTGAAGAAGTAAATCATCTCTAGTCAGCATAGCTAGGCTCCTTTCCCATTCTTGCGGACCTCATCAAAGTAATTCGCAAGATTGTATTTCACTTCTGATACATATTTGACATCCAATTCCGATAACCGGTTCAGAAGCAGATCGACACATTTCCGGTCCACTCTCAGAGTCGCCTGATTGAACTGTGGCTGCACACGGATGACATCATCCCGTTCCTTTAAGAAGGTCAGATAATCCGCTTCGTTGTTGAACTCGATCTTGAAGTCACGGAAGTAACGGTTCCGGATGTCATTCATGTTGGCGATATCCACGATTTTGCCCTGTGAAATCAAGGCAACCCTATCGCAGACACGTTCGAGCTCTTCGATGGTATTAGAAGAAATGAACATGGTGGCGTTACGCTTCTTCTGTTCTTCGACCAAAGTCAACAGTTCATCTCTCATCAGAGGATCGAGACCGGTCGTCGGTTCATCCATCAGGATGATCGGTGCCTTCAGCATGAAGGCGGAAACAATGGCAGTCTTCTGCTTCATGCCTTTGCTCATTCGCTTCGGATAGGCCCGAATATCGAGCTGCATCCTCTGAATGATTTCATCGGCATAATCGAAGTTTTCCTTCTTCATGCCGAGGCTTCTGCCATAGGAGTGGAGAAACTCCGTTCCGCTCTTCACATCCGGAAAATTGATTTCTCCCGGGATATAACCGATATAGTTCTTGGTATTGGCGGCATCTTTGTAGGCATCCATGTTATAGATATGGATGTGACCTTTGTCAGACTTGATGAATCCCATAATCTGACGGATCAATGTCGTCTTTCCGGCGCCATTTTCTCCAACGATTCCCATTGTCTCCCCTTCATGGATGTCGAGAGTAAGGTCAAAGTTTCCTCTTCCCTGTCCGTAATCCTTGGTGACATGGTCGATATAGATGACTGTTTTCTTTTCCTCATCCATCATTTGATACCTCCATATTTTCTGTCTTCCTTATAGAAGGACATGAAATAATCCTCCAGGGTCTCTTTCTTTTCGGAGAAATCGACAAAATCCTTCGGAAGAGAGAGGAGAAAATCGTGAAGCCTCTGTTCCGGAACGTGGACGGTGATTCTTCTCGGATTCACCGTGGAATCATCGACCGTGAAGGAAGCCTCTTCCATCTTCTTCTTCACTTCGTCTTTTCTTTCTTCCGTTCCGTAGGTCACATGATACGTCTTCACCGATTTGTGTTTGAGATCGTCAGCGACAAAGAGGGAAACAATCTTCCCGTCTTTGATAACTGCAATCCTGTCGCAGCAGGCATCGACCTCAGAGAAGATATGGGAAGAGAGAAGAATTGTCTTTCCTCTCTTTTTCTCCAAACGTACCAGTTCGACGAATTTTTCCTGCATCTCCGGATCGAGACCGGAAGAAGGCTCATCCATGATGATGACATCCGGATCATTCATGAAGGCACAGACAATCGCCATCTTACGCTTCATGCCGAGGGACATCTCCTTACAGTATAAAGAATCATCCAGTTCGAAGGTCTTTCTCAGCCATTCTAAGAATGTCTTATCTTTCAGCCCCTTCAGCTGCATCTGCTCTTCGATGACTTCCTTTCCCCGGAGATTGTCCGGCAAAGCGATTTCGCCAGGGATATAGGAAACACCCTGCATGATGATATCCCTTTCCTTCAATGAATTATGCCCATTGAGCATGGTCTGGCCTTTGTCCGGAACGGAGAAGCCCATCAGGTGACGGATTGTCGTGGACTTTCCAGCACCATTCGGTCCGAGGAATCCGAAGACCTCTCCTTTATCGACAAAGAAAGAAACATCGAAGACACCGCGCCCCTGTCCGTAGTCTTTGGTGAGATGATCGATTTCGATGACATGTTCCATGTTGATTTCCTCCCTTCAAAGTTATTGGTACGCTTGCCCAATAACTTTACACGTGATATAATAGCCGTGCACGAGTTAAATTTCAATAGCAAAGTGCAAAAAAGTTTGATACAAACACTCCTATCGGCAAAGAAGGTATACAACATGGAACATAATATCGAAAATTCAGTCAAAGAAGACGCACGGATTGTCCGTACCAAAAGGGATTTAGCAAATGCACTGGAAGAACTGCTTCAGGAGAAAAACTTCGACGAACTCTCCATC
Source organism: uncultured Bacilli bacterium (assembly GCA_934725685.1). GTDB lineage: Bacteria > Bacillota_I > Bacilli_A > RFN20 > CAG-288 > Enterosoma. The sequence continues at coordinate 19,009 of CAKVBX010000016.1, read as the reverse complement.
AAGGACATCACAGACCGCGCCATGATTTCCAAAAACACGTTCTATAATAATTTCCAAGACAAAAATGAACTGCTTAACTTCCTCTTCCAACGTTATCGGAAGGAACTGATGAAGAACATCCAGCCCTACCTTGACCACTATGTTCATGCACTCCGTAAAATCTTTTTCCGGTCCTGTTTGGAAAAAGTAGTCCACGTCTTCTATGAAGGTCATCTTCCCATCGATAAAATGATCAAAGCCGATAATTCCAAGTGCTTATATTGGAACATTACCAAATTCATCAAGGAAGTACTCGAAGACCTGGATAGGACCTACGACCATTTCCTCACCAGCAGAGCGGAAACCAAGGTTACCTCGAGTTTCTTTGCAGGTGCCTTTGCTTCCACCCTCTACTTCAGCACCCTGGAGGATAGTCATCTTACGGAAGCCGACATCGTCAAATCCCTCCTCAAGCTCGCAGCACCGATTGCTGAATAATTAAAGAATATCCGTATAAACATGAAAAAGAGTGGCCGAAGCCACCCTTTTTATGTTACTTATCGATATAAATCAGTTGTACTTGTAGAAGCCTTCTCCAGAAGACATACCGAGCTTACCGGCATCGATATACTCCTTGAGAATCTTAAGCATCGCCTTGAAATTATAAGGCATCATCATCTTGCGGAGGAGAGGACTGAGAAGTCCGGGAACCTTCTGATACTGGCTGACAATATTATAGGCAGTCTTGAGACCGACAGTATCGAAAATCTGGAACGGACCTTTCGGAGCACCAGTACCCTTTGTCCATGCCAAGTCGATGCTCTTCGGATCAGAAACGCCGGCGGCATAAAGATCGAGACCGGAGAGAAGGAAGGGAACCAACATGGAATTGAGAAGATAGCCGTTCTTTTCCTTGAGGACAGGAAGGGCAATCATATGGATATCATTGGCAAAGGCAATGATTTCATCGAAATACTTATGATCAGTCTGTCCCTGAACCATAACTTCAGCCGTGTTGTTCTTCCAGATGGTATTGGCAAAATGGAGGGAGAGATACTTATCGGGTCTTCCGGTATACTTGGCAAACTGGGAAGGAAGAAGTGTGGAAGAATTAGTGACCAAGACAGTCTTTGCAGGAAGCAGCGGGGCGAGCGCCTTATAGAAATCAATCTTCGCATCGACTTCTTCTGCCATGGATTCGATGACAAGATCAGCGTCCTCGACCGCCTTCTTCATATCGAGTTCGAGCTTAATGTTGTTGTAAGCATCCTCAACTCTCTTTTTGGCGGATTCGACATCGAAAACATCGCCATCGGCAAGTCCGCGGCACCAAAGTGGAGACTTCGGATCGACAGCAGCCATCTTTTCGATATCAGAAAGATAGGTTTCCTTCAAATGGTCAAGCTTCGGCTGCGTACGTTTGATACTTCCTTCGCTTCTGAGCCAAATGGTGACATCGAATCCCCAATAAGCGGACTGAAAGGCAATCTGGCTTCCAAGGACACCGCCACCGGCAACGACAACTTTCTTATAACTCATGTATGTGTTCTCCTTTTCTCATACTCCTCTATTTTAAAGGAGTTTGACGCACAATCAACATTTTCGGCGAAAATGCTACATTTATCTGTTTCTGTAACATCTGTTTTCTCGGAAAAGAAAGGAGTGGCCTCGGCCACTCCTTCCCCTAGGGAGAAACGATGTGATTTTCTGATTACAGAACCTTATTCTGGTCGTTGAACGTAACTTCAGGATAGAGAGCTTTGAGCTGAGTTTCAAAGTTCGCATTGGCCTTTTCAAAGGTGACGGTACCAGCGAAGTAGTCACGCATAGCCTTCTGATACTGTTCATTGCAGCCCTGATCATAACCGGACATGGCAGCAAGTCTGATCTTGTCAGCGGACTTTGCGAAGAGCGCAACATGGTTCTGACCGCCTAAGAAGGCAGAGCCATAATTCGGATCGGAGGCAAGTTCGTTCATGGCAAGCTTATTGTTGGTGTAGTCTTCGGTATCGACCGTGATTTTCTTGGCAATATCCTTGTCGCAAGTAAGCTTCTGCATGATATCTCTGATTTCAGGAATGTTGTCAGAGCCCTTGCAGCCGGCCATCCAGGTTCCGCCCCAATAATAGGAGGCAGGTCCTTCGATGACTCTGTACTTTCCGAAGAGACCATTACCTAACTTCTTCTCGGCGTTTGCATCAGCTAAAGAGTTGCCGAGAAGCGTGAAGTTGATACCCCAAGTGGAATAGAAGAAGCCCATGACGTTGCCATCGGGTCCCTGATCCTTGGCCCACGCTTCAGACCAAAGTTCGGTCTTACCGGACATACCGCCGTCAACATAGGACTTTTCCTTCTTGACCCAATTCTTTATTTCCTTGTCAACAGTGACCTTACCGGAACCATCGACCCAGGAAGTGGTAGCGTTATTGGAGAAGACACGATACATATCATCATAACCGGAAACCATTTTAACGCCCTTGGCCTGAGCAGCCTGAGCAGCAGAATCGAACTTAGTCCAGTCGGACAATCTCGCCTGCATCTTTTCCGGGGTGGCTTCGCCTTCGCCGTAAACCTGTTCGGCCAAATCCGTACGATAAGCATAAAGACCAGGAGTTGCCTGCCAGGAAACACCCTTAAGAGCACCATTGGAATCGGTGGCGATAGTCTTTGTGTAGTCATACATATTGGCAAGATCGTCATCGGTAAGTCCAATATCCTTCTTAACATCAAGAGTGTAGTCGGTGTCGACATACTTCAAAGCATAGTCGGCCTCAAGAAGGAACATATCGATTTTATCATCGGCGGCAGCTTTGTCCTGGCTCTTCAAGGCCTGATCAAGCGGGATTTGATAACCATTGTTATCATTGGCGTGAATGATGAAGTGAACTTTCTTTCCGCTCTTAAGAGTCGTAGTAGTTCCGTCGACAGATTTAACTTCCGGATAGTAGCTGTTGAATCTGCCCTGGAATTCAGAGTTCCAGCACCAAATGTTGATGACGTCACCAGTTTTTGTTTCTCCGCCATCCGTCTTTCCTGCTTCAGATGTTTTGTCACCACAGCCAACAAGGGTAACGAGAGAGCAGCATGCAACTAACAGATTTTTCAAATTACGTTTCATAATTTTCCCCTCCTCAAGGGATTTCCTTTGTTCCACCAACTGCGAATTCGATTCCCACAAGAGCACGTGCGACAATCCTGTGTGAAATCGCTTTCGTAATCGATTTCGCTGATATTCTAGTTTCTGAGACGCGTTTTGTCAACTACTTTTCGTAAACGTTTTCACTGATTTGACTGCTAAATATGAATTAATTCATATTTAAGCGCTTCAAAATCTCTTTTCCCCATTTTTTCGGTTGCATTTTTCTAGAAATCGGATATACTTTTATTGTCATTACGAAAACGATTACGCTAGCAGTTCTCGTTTTCGTAAGCGATTACAGACAAAAATTGGAGGTTATAAACATGAAATTTGGGCATTTCGATGATCAAAATAAAGAATACGTCATAGAAACCCCTCACACGCCGCTCCCATGGATTAACTATCTTGGTGTCAACGACTTCCATTCCCTCATCTCCAACACTTTAGGCGGTTATTCTTTTTATAAAGATGCAAAGCTCCGCCGTCTGACAAGATATCGATACAATAATGTTCCAAGAGACATTTCCGGAAGGTTCTACTATATCAAAGACGGAGAAAGCACCTGGAACATCGGTTACCTTCCCACCAAGACTGAGCTTGACTACTATCGTTGCCGACACGGGCTCAATTATTCCATCTTCGAAGCAGAAAAAAACGGCATCCGTGCCGAACTCACTGCATTCGTCCCTTTGGAAGATAACGTCGAAATCAATAAAATCCGTCTCATCAACAAATCAGACAAAGAAAAAAGAATCTCTTTCTATGGTGTCGTCGAGTTCTGTTTATACAACGCTGTCGATGATGCAAACAATTACCAAAGAAATCTGAATATCGCTGAAGTCGAAATTGACGACAACACCATCTACCACAAGACCGAATATCGGGAACGTCGCAATCATTACTGTTTCTTTCACTCTTCCGTGAAGCATGACGGATTCGATACCGATCGTAACATCTTCTTAGGCATGGAAAACGGATTCGATGCCCCGGAAGCTGTTATGGAAGGCGCCTCCTTCCAATCCGTCGTATCCGACTGTTATCCGATTGCTGCGCATCGGATCGACATCGTCCTACAGCCGGGCGAAGAAAAGACGATTATCTTCCAACTCGGTTATATCGAAAACGACAAAGACAAGAAATTCATCGCCAAGAATGTCATCAACAAAGAAAAGGCAGAATTGCTCATCCATAAATATGATGACGAAAAGAATGTCGACCAGGCTCTTCTCAATCTCCACAGATACTGGGAAGATATTCTCGGGCATTTCCATGTCAAAACCAACATTCCTGAATTCGACCGAATGGCGAACATCTGGAATCAGTATCAGTGTATGATTACCTACCTGATGAGCCGCAGCACATCCTACTTCGAAACCGGAACAGGAAGAGGCATGGGCTTCCGCGATTCCTGCCAGGACCTTCTCGGATTCGTTCACATGATTCCGGAAAGGGCGAGAGAAAGAATCCTCGACATCGCTTCCATCCAGTTCAAGGATGGATCCACCTATCATCAATATCAACCCTTGACCAAGAGAGGAAACGCCGATATCGGTTCCGGATTCAACGATGACCCGTTATGGCTTGTCGGCGCCACCATCTCCTACATCCGAGAGACCGGCGACTTCACCATCCTCGATGAAATGGTCCCCTTCAACAATGAGGAAGGAACTGAGAAACCTCTCTACGATCATCTGCTCATCTCGCTAAACTATACCATCACCCATCGCGGTCCCCACGGCTTACCGCTCATCGGAAGAGCCGACTGGAATGACTGCCTCAATCTCAATTGTTTCTCCGATACCGACGGAGAATCCTTCCAGACCGTGGAGAACAATGACACCCACAAAGCGGAAAGCGTCTTCATCGCCGGTATGTTCGTCCTCTACGGAAGGGAATTCGTGGAACTTGCCCTTCATCTCGGGGACAAAAAGAATGCCGAACTCATCAACAAAGCAGCCGAGGAAATCGAAGAGGCGACCATTCAGACCGGATACGATTATGAAGGCGGTCACTTCCTCCGTGCCTACGATGCCTTCTCTCGTGAAATCGGTTCAGATTGCTGTGAAGAAGGAAAAATCTTCATCGAACCGCAGGGCTTCTGCACCATGGCCCATATCGGAAAAGAGAAAGGTCTTGGAAAAAGAGCGCTGGAGAATTCGCTGAAATACTTATTGGATGATTACGGCTGCGAACTCCTCTATCCTCCTTATTCCACTTATCACCTCGAGCTCGGTGAAATTTCCTCTTATCCGCAGGGAACGAAGGAAAACGGAGCTGTCTTCAATCACAACAACCCCTGGCTCACAATCGCCTTATGCGAAGAAGATATGAAAGAAGAAGCCTTCGACCTTTATAAGAGAAACGCTCCCGCCTTCATCGAGGATAAATCCGAAATCCACCAGACAGAACCCTATGTCTATTCCCAGATGATTGCAGGACGTTATTCCCCGCATTACGGGAGAGCCAAGAACTCCTGGCTCACCGGAAGTGCCTCCTGGTCCTTCGTCGCGCTCAGTGAAGGGCTTCTCGGTATCCGGCCGATGCTCGACGGACTCGAAATCAGACCATGTCTCAGCAAAGAATTCAAAGAAGTCGAAATCACAAGAATCTTCCGAAAGAAAGCCTTCCATATTCATATCGATAATACCGTAGGAAAGCATACGATGTCTGTTAACGGAAAACTACAGAATGACAATCTAGTACGTCTTGACCAAAGTGACGAATACGATATCCAGATTACCTTATGAAAGAGGAGGAGAAAATCATGGAAGAGAAAAAAGAGAGGAAAGAGAATTTCTTCACAAAGTATGTCAACAGAAAAAAGGCGGAGAAAGCAAGTAAGGAATTAGGAAAGAAGCTTCAAAAGGAAGCCAAGGAAAGAGATGCCACGAATCCGGCGACTGCGCCGGAAGGCGTCTATGTGTCCCTTCAGAACATCAATAAAATCTACGACAATGGTTTCCATGCCGTTCACGACTTCTCTATCGACATCAAGCAGCATGAATTCATCGTATTTGTCGGTCCTTCCGGATGCGGCAAGTCCACAACTCTCCGCATGGTTGCCGGCTTAGAAGACATCTCTGCAGGAAGTTTGTTCATCGACGGTGAATATGTCAACGACATCGCACCGAAGGACCGTGGCATCGCCATGGTCTTCCAGTCCTATGCCCTCTATCCGCATATGACCGTCTATGACAACATGGCCTATCCGCTGAAAATCATGCACCTCAGCAGAAAAGAGATTGACCGTCGCGTCATGCACGCCGCCAAGATTCTCCAAATTGAGTCACTTCTCGACCGCAAGCCAAAAGCACTCTCCGGCGGTCAGAGACAGCGTGTCGCCTTAGGAAGAGCCATCGTCCGTCACGCCAAAGTCCTCCTCATGGATGAGCCGCTCTCCAACCTCGATGCCAAACTCAGAGTCCAGATGAGAAGCGAAATCGTCGCTCTCCACAACAAACTCAACGCTACGACCATCTATGTCACCCACGATCAGACCGAAGCCATGACCATGGCCACAAGAATCGTCATCATGAAAGATGGTTATGTGCAGCAGATTGGTACTCCGATTGAAGTCTTCAACCATCCTGTTAACAAATTCGTTGCAGGATTCATTGGTTCCCCAAGCATGAACTTCTTCGACGGTACCTATGAAAACGGAATGGTCCATTTCACCACAGGAGAAACTATCAAGCTTCCTGAGATTCTGACCGAAGGAAAAGCGATTCCGGAACATGTCATCATCGGTCTTAGACCGGAAAACATCCATCCGGCTGGTGGCGACCACGATACGTTATATCCGGATGCCACCATCGATATCGAAGTCACCATGGCGGAACTGCTCGGAAACGAATACTATCTTCATACTCCGTTCGGAGGAATCGATATGGTCTGCAAGTTCTCAAGCGAAAAGCAGATTCATACCGGTGACAAAGTCAGAATCAACCTCAACCCCGGAAGATTCCACCTCTTCAATCCTGAGACGGAAGAAGCCATTTTCTAGGAGGCAGTTATGGAAAAAGAAACAAACGACATCATCGATCAGGAGTTTCTGCCCGATGATGAATGCCTCAATTGGATAGGTCGGACGAAAAAGAAGATTGTCGAAAAATTCTCTTCCAGAAAGAATGCCGAAGGCGGAAGAAGAATGCACCATATGGTCTCCTATAGCAAATATGGTTACTTCTTCATCATTCCGTTCTTCTTGATTTTCATCGTCTTCAACCTCATTCCGCTCTGCTCCACCATCTATTATTCGTTCTTCGAATACTACACTTCCGGTCTTAAAGAAATCGGTCCGAACTTTCTCGGATTCAAAAACTACGTGACCTTATTCACGGATGTCAACTTCTGGAAGTACTTCGGAAATACGGCCTTCATCTGGATTATCGGGTTTATCCCGCAGATCATCGTCTCCCTCCTTTTGGCCATCTGGTTCACGGATTCGAGACTGAAACTGAAAATGGCAGGTTTCTTCAAAGCCGTCATGTACATGCCTAACCTCGTCATGGCCAGTGCCTTCGGTATGCTCTTCCTCATGTTCTTCGGTCAGAGCGGCCCTGTCAACCAGATTCTCGCAGCCCTGGGGAAAGAAACCATCTACTTCACTGAAAGTCCCACTTGGACAAGAATCATCATCGCCTTCATCAACTGGCTCATGTGGTTCGGTAATACTGCTATCTTATTGATGTCAGGCATCATGGGAATCGATGAAAGCATCTTCGAATCCGCAAGATTGGATGGTAGTTCCTCCATCCGTACCTTCTTCAAAATCACCATGCCGCTTCTCATGCCGATCTTCGTCTATGTTCTTATCACTTCCCTCATCGGCGGTATCCAGCTCTTCGATATCGCTCAGATTTTCACCGGAGGGAAAGGCGGTCCAGACTTAAGCGCCATGACCATCATGATGTACCTTTACAAACTCATCTCCTCTTCCAAGAACTACGGCATGGCTGGTGCCGTCTCCGTCATTATCTTCCTCTTCACTGGCATTCTTTCCATCATCATCTTCCGTACTCTCGTTCCGAACTACAATGCCATCAAGCAGGAAAAGAAAGCCTATAAGAAGAGAATGAACTGGCTGAAGAAAGCCGAAAAGGAGGAATGTGTCAATGAATAGCACACGAACTCTCTCCGTAAAGAAAAACCAAAAAGTCGGACTTATCATCTACCGCATCGTCGTCTATGTCGTCCTCGCTTTCCTCACCATCCTCTGCCTCTTCCCTTTCTACATCCTGTTAGTCAACTGTTCCCGTTCCTCCCCGGACATCATGAAAGGATTCTCCCCATGGTTCGGTAACTACTTCCTTAAGAACCTCACCGGTCTATTCCAGAGATCAAATCTTCCCTTGACGAATGCTGTCTTCAATTCCATCCTTCTCGCTCTCGTCAACTCGATTCTCACAGTCTATTTCTCAGCCCTCACCGCCTTTGCCACCCACATCTATCACTTCAAAGGCAGAAAGTTTGTTGAGACCTTCATCATCGCCGTCATGATGATTCCGACACAGGTCTCCGCCATGGGTCTTGTCATGTTCTGCATTCAGGCACAGCTGACCAACAACTACGCCATCCTCATCCTTCCCGCCATCGCCTCACCGGTCACCTACTTCTTTATGAAGCAGTACCTCGAATCCATCCTCCCCTATGAAATCGTCGAAGCAGCCCGTGTCGACGGAACCAGCGAACTTGGCATCTTCCACAAAATCGTCCTTCCAATCATCAAACCGGCACTCGCCATTCAGTTCATCTTCGCCTATGTCGCCAACTGGAACAACTACTTCGCACCCAGCCTTCTCATCGACAAGGACAAGTTAAAGACCATTCCGCTTCTCATCGCGCAGCTCTCTGCCGATTCTCCGGAAACATTTGATAAAGGTCAGGTCTATATGTTGATGACCATTGCCGTCATCCCGGTCATCATCGTCTACTTCATTTTCTCCAAGGCCATCATCAAAAACCTCACCTCCGGTGCCGTCAAAGGATAAACACCTTTCCACTCTGAAAAACAGATCACTGAAAAAGCTAGGCTTCCACCTAGCTTTTTCAGTTTCTATATTTCGTCAGTGACAACGTCGGTCGTCTTTCCTTCCTGAATACGGCCTTCCACATAGTAGACCTGCGGAATGAAAAGATTCGGTTCTTCGATCCGTTCGATCAGCAATCTGGCTGCCTTTTCGCCTAGCGCTTTGGAATCCTGCACATAGGTTGTAATCTTCGGGCGGAAGATTCTCGAGATTTCGACACCATCATAACCGACAATGGAGACATCTTCCGGAACACGGAGACTCGCTTCCTGTAACGCAGTATAACCACCGAGCAAAGAGATGTCATCCGGATAGATGATGCAGGTCGGACGGTCCGTACGGGTCAGAAGTTCCTTCGTCGCTCTTCCGGACGCTTTTGGATCATGATAATGGCCCGGAACCAGATATTCAGGCCGAACGATGAGTCCCTGTTCTTTCATGCCGCGATAGAAAGAGGCAAGTCTTTTCCTGGTGACATCCGTCTCATCCCCTGAGATGTAGGCAATCTTTGTATGGCCGAGCTTTGCCACATAGTTAACCAATCTCGCCATACCTTCATTGTTATCGGACATGACGGCAGAGCAGGAGGAGAAAATATAGTCGATGGTGACGACAGGAAGTCCGCTGTTGACAAGCTCGATGACATCCGGACTAGAGAAATCCTCACTGACAATGACAACGCCGTCCATATTGCGGAACCTGGCGAGCTGGACATAGGACATGGAAGCATTCGGGTTCTTGGAAAGGAAAGTGATTGCATAGCCTTTGCTCTCCGCTTCCACCTTGAGGGAATCGAGGATGGAAGAGAAGTATTCGTGGCGCAGGCCGCCTCCCTGTGTGGCATCATAGAAAATGACACCGATGGAGTAGGAGCGCTTCATCTTCAGAGCACGGGCATAGGCGTTAGGAACATAGCCCATCTCTTCCGCAGTTTTCTGAATCCTCTCGATGGTTTCCTTGGACAACTCCGGTGAATTGTGCAATGCCTTACTTACGGTTGCCGTCGAAGTCTGGCACTTTTCTGCAATATCTTTGATTTTTACCATGCTTAAACGTTTTCGATAATAATTATATCATCCTTTTTTACAATTGTCATTCTTTCCGAACACTTTCCGTCCTCTCTTTTTCCGCAAAAATGGAGTATCCTATTCTTATGCGATATACATTGTCATTCTTCGAGCGGAAAGAAGCCGAGGAATCCCTTCTTCTCACCTATGGATTCCAAAAAGAAAACGATAATCTCCGTTATTCTTTCCCTCTTCACAAAGGCGATTTTCTGGTAACGATTATCGTAAAGGAAAACAGAGTCCATGACATTCTTGTCACCGACGCTTTTTCCGGAGAACCCTATCTCCTTCTCGATAAGGAAGGAAGCGTCGGAAACTATCTGCTTTCCCTTCGAATCGAATATGAAGAGAGAATCAATGATGTACTCACCTGTTTTCATGACTGCTACTGCCGTCTTGCACAGTCAGAACGGATTCTGAATCGAATCAGGGAAGAGCTCCATGTCAGTCCTTCTTTTCCCTTCCACGACAGAAACAGCACAATTCCTGTTTTCATGCAGGAAGACGGAACCTGGTTCGGACTGATTCTTTCAATCGGAAAAGACTCTCTCTATCCCGGATCCCTTCCCACAGAAGTTATCAATTTGAAAATCAATCCAGAAAAAAGGGATGAGCTTTTGAAAAAAGCCGGATTCTATCCCGCCTACCACATGAACAAAACCCACTGGATCAGCATCTCCCTACAGGATGAGAATACGGATAGTACTATCATGAATCAGGTCCTCACTTCCTATCGACTCACCCTGAAACCGAAAAAGAGTTTCGAATGGGTCTTTCCCTCTAACCCGAGCGTCTACCCGCTCGAACAGGAAATAGACAATCATAAGACAATCCTTTGGTGGAGGAGCAAGAGCAATCGGCTCGGAGACATCGTCTACCTCTATTCCACGCTGCCGGACGGCTGTCTTCTCTATAAAACGAAGGTGACGAAACTCGATGCCGGATACGACAAAGAATATGAGGAACCACTGATGGAAATCACGATGATCGAAAAATACGGGAAAAATCAGTATCCGATGTCACTCCTCAGGGAATACGGTCTTACCAGTATCCGGGGGCCTCGCCGTATTCCGGAAAAACTCTCCCGATTCCTACAAAGCGAAAAGAAAAAGTGAGATAATATGATGTGTGGCCCTGTAGCTCAGTTGGATAGAGTACCTGACTTCGAATCAGAGGGTCAAGAGTTCGAATCTCTTCAGGGTCACCAAATCATCCTTCTTTAACTTCATAGTCGACTGTTTTCTTTCCCTACTCTTCAGTCCAACTAGAGGGGTTTACTACACATTTTTGAAGAGAAATTTTCATCAAATAATATCTAGACTGAAAAGCAGTTCATTTTCCCTACGGAACCATTTTTCGTATGGAAGCGGTGACTATATTCTAAAAGTAGCAGACTTAACTGAAATTTTTCGGTAAGTTGACCGCATTTTTCTATTTGTCAAACATACATCGTGTCATTGTTCAATGACTGTTCGTGCATGATTTCATAGTCTTTTCTCATGAGAATCAGTACAATATTCTCATGAATAGATATGAAGAAAAAGTCCTTCCCTTACTTACACTGAAAGAAGGAGCAAGAATCGCAATCACCGGGGCGACAAGCGGAATCGGAAAAAGCATCGCCGCCTTCTTTTCCAGTCTCCCTGTCACTTTGATTCTCGTCGGAAGGAGCGAAAACAAACTTCATCTGCTTGAAAAAGAACTTCAGGGTTCTAAAGCCGAACTGATTCTCTTTCCTCTAAACCTCACGGACCGAAAAGCAGTCAGAGCTTCCATCCCAAGACTGAAAAAACTGAATATCGATTACTTCTACAACAACGCGGGAGTCTATCACCAACCGATCGATACCAAAGATAACGGGCCTGATTCCTCTTTCCTTGTCGACTATCTTGTGCCAGCTTATTTCATGAAGGAACTCTCAAAAGGACACTCCATCACCTTCATCAATACGGCAAGTATTTCTTATCACTACCATAAGTTTGAAACGGAAATCCAGGGGCTTGATATCAAAAGCAAAATCAAACGCTACGGATTTCTGAAACGGCTCCTGATCATGGAAACCATCTATCTGAGAAGACAGGGAATCGACTGCTATCTCGCCCATCCCGGCATTTCCTATACCGGTCTTTTCTCTAAAGGAAATGGTGCCTATCCCCCTTTCATCCTCTCCCTCATCAAATGGCCGATGAAAGCAATCTTCATGTCTCCGGACAAAGCCTGTCTCTCCTTACTGGAATGCGCTTCCTTACGTCCAAAAGATGAAACCTATTATCTCGGTCCCCGCGGTCTCTTCCACGGATGGGGGTACCCAAGCTTCCAGAAACTGAGTTCCAGTATTTTCCGTGAAGAGGATATGAAACAGCTCGACAAAGAGACAGATCGTTACCTCAAGGAATATCTCTCCGAATGAAAAAAGCGCTGTTTCTCTATTTCACCGGAACTTATCACACGAAAGCACTCGTGGATAGTTTTTGTGAGGAACTGAAAACTCATGGAATTGAAAGCGATGCCGTCCCCGTCCTGGAAGTGGATGCCTTTCTCCCTCTTCATGGATACGATTATATCTTCTTCTCCTATCCCATCTATGCCTTTCAGGCACCGCAACCATTCCTTGCCTATCTGAAGAAGCTCACTTTCCCCAAGGAAAGCATCTATTATGTCATCAAACAGTCCGGCGAACCTTTTCCCCTGAACAATTCCTCCAGCCATCCAATTGCCAAGATTCTGAAAAAACAAAGAATCGAACTCCGCGGAGAGTTTCATTTCCTCTATCCCTATAACATCCTTTTTGCCTATTCTCCGGAATGGAAAGAACGGATTGCAGCATATGACGTCAGATTGCTCCCCTATGCCGTGAATAAAGTAATCAACAAAGAAGAACACCATCTTCCCTATACTGCCTTCACTTATGGAACCGCCCATTTCATTTCTTTCTTGGAGCGTTTCGGTGCCAAGATTGATGGTCCTCTTTTCCACGTGCAGAAAAAGAAATGCACCAAGTGCGGTCTCTGTCTCCGCTCCTGCCCGAAACACAACATCAAAAACAAGAACGGATATCCGAAGTTCTCCTCCCACTGCGTCCTTTGTATGCGCTGTGCTTACCGCTGCCCGAATGATGCCATTCATATCGGAATCCTCAATCCCATCCGGGTCAACCGGTCCACGGCACCGAAAAACAGTCTCCTGACAAGAAAGTTCTTCCAAGCCTATGAAAAGAAACTGAGAACATTGGAAGCCGAACTGAAATCTGCTGGAAAATAAGGTTTCTTTAAGAAAAGGACTCTGTCTGTTTTTGACAAAAAGCAAAAATTGTCAAAATAGATTTTTTCTATCATTTTCTCTTGACATTATCCGGCTTCTGCCTAATGAAAAAGGAAATATTCCCACTCTTCCGTTTTCTATTTTTATGTCACACGCCCTTGCAAAATACGAATAATCCGATAGTATCCAAGGAAAGGAAAGCGCACAACCACATTTATTGTTTTAAGTTGCTTAAAATACTAAAAAATGACTATTTTTATGTAAACTTTTTCATAGATTTTTCTAATGCAAAACAATTGTTTTCCCACCATTTTCATTGCATAATAATCAAGCCTGCAAACAGACTGTGTTATTCTGGAAACCAAAGGAGGGCCTATGAAAATCAACATTGCCGGTATCGAACGGCACTCCTTTGTCAACGGACCCGGAACCCGTTATGTCATCTTTGTTCAAGGATGCCCTCATCACTGCAAAGGCTGTCAGAATCCTGACACCTGGGACAGCAGAAAAGGAACCACCTATGACACCGAAAACATCATCCTAGACATCCTCAGCACAAAATTCCTCGACGGAGTCACCTTCTCTGGAGGAGATCCTCTCTTTCAGGCAGAAGCCTGTGCGGAAATCGCAGAAAGGCTCAAAAAAGAAGGAATCAATATCTGGTGTTATACCGGATGGACCTTTGAGACCATTCTGGCAGGAAAGGTCTCCTCTTCCGCCCTCCGACTACTTCAGAGCATCGACGTCCTCATCGACGGACCATTTGTCGAAGCGCTCCGGAGCGATGACTGCCTCTATCGCGGCAGCACGAACCAGAGACTCATCGACGTGAGAAAAAGTCTGGAAGAGAACAGAGTCAGAGAAGTCAGCAGTGTCGCCTATGGTTTATGAAAGGATTCGCATTATGAAAAACATCATCAAAAGAGACGGTACGGAAGTCGCCTTCGAGCCTGAAAAAATCGAAAATGCCGTATTCAAGGCATTCGTTTCCACCAGTGAAATCCCGGCCAGGGATATTTCCAGCATGGCAAGAGCGGTCGAACTGATTGTCGAATCCACCCTCAATGCCAACGGAAAGGATTCTGCCACCGTGGAGGAAATCCAGGATGTCGTCGAATCCACCCTCATGAAAGTCGGCTATCCCAATACTGCGAAAGCCTATATCCTTTATCGTAATCAACATGAAAAGGTCAGAAAAGCCGAAAATACGCTGATTGACTATAAAAAACTCGTCGACGGCTATATCGGAACCGACAAGGACTGGAGAGTCAAGGAAAACTCCACCGTCACCCTTTCCGTCGGCGGTCTTATTCTTTCCAACTCCGGTGCCATCACCGCCAACTACTGGCTCAGCGAAATCTATGACAAAGAAATCAGCGATGCCCACCGTCAGTGCTTCATCCATCTTCATGACTTGAGCATGCTCACCGGATACTGTGCCGGTTGGTCTTTGAAGCAACTCATCAAGGAAGGACTCGGCGGCGTAGTCGGAAGAATCACTTCCGCTCCAGCCAAACACCTCTCCACGCTTTGCAACCAGATGGTCAATTTCCTCGGCATCATGCAGAACGAATGGGCCGGTGCTCAGGCCTTCTCCTCCTTCGACACCTATCTCGCTCCGTTTGTCAAAGTCGACAACCTTTCCTACAAGGAAGTCAAACAGTGCGTCCAGTCCTTCATCTACGGCGTCAACACCCCCTCCCGTTGGGGAACCCAGGCTCCGTTCACGAACATTACCTTGGACTGGACCGTTCCGGAAGATATGGTCAACATGCCTGCCATCGTCGGTGGAAAAGATATGGACTTCACCTACGGAGACTGCAAAAAGGAAATGGACATGGTCAACAAAGCCTTCATCGAAATCATGATTGAAGGCGACTGTGAAGGACGCGGATTCCAGTATCCAATCCCGACCTACTCCATCACCAGAGACTTCGACTGGTCCGATACGGAAAACAACCGTCTGCTCTTCACAATGACCGCAAAATACGGAACCCCGTATTTCTCCAACTATATCAACTCTGACATGAAGCCGAGCGATGTCCGCAGCATGTGCTGCAGACTCCGTCTCGACTTGCGTGAACTGAGAAAGAAAGGCGGCGGATACTTCGGAAGCGGTGAATCCACCGGAAGCATCGGCGTCGTCACCATCAACCTCCCGAGAATCGCCTACCTTTCCAAGAGCAAAGAAGACTTCTACAGCATCCTCGACCGTTATATGGACATCGCCGCCCGCTCTCTCGACATCAAGAGAAAAGTCATCACCAAGCTCCTCAATCAGGGCATGTATCCGTATACGAAACGCTATCTCGGCACCTTCGCCAACCACTTCTCCACCATCGGCCTCGTCGGCATGAACGAATGCCTGGAAAATGCCAGTTGGTTCAAAGGCGGAAACTTGACGACGGAAGAAGGAAACCATATGGCGGAGGATATCCTCAACCATATGAGAGAACGCCTCTCTGACTATCAGGAGAAATATGGCGCCCTCTTCAATCTCGAAGCCACCCCGGCGGAGAGCACGACCTATCGTTTCGCCAAGCACGATGTCGCCGAATTCAAGGATATCAAGACCGCTTGCAAGAACGGCGGTTCTCCGTTCTATACCAACTCCTCCCATCTTCCGGTCAACTACACCGACGATATCTTCAAAGCCCTGGAAATGGAAGATAACCTGCAGATCCTTTACACCTCCGGAACCGTCTTCCATGCATTCCTCGGAGAGAAACTTCCGAACTGGCAGAGTGCGGCTTCCCTCGTCAAGAAGATTGCCTATAACTTCAAACTTCCCTATTTCACACTCTCTCCGACTTACTCCGTCTGCAGCGAACACGGCTATATCCCTGGCGAACACTTCAAGTGTCCGACCTGCGGAAAAGAGGCTGAGGTCTATTCCAGAATTACGGGTTACTATCGTCCAATCAAGAACTGGAACGATGGCAAGGTCTCCGAATTCAACAACAGAAAGACCTATACACCGCTCGAACTGAAAGGACAGGAGACTCCTGCTTCCATGATTGAATCCACGGTCGGAAAGGTCTGCTCCGCTTCCAAACCATGCTGTTGTATGCATCATCACCATAAACCGATTCTCATCACCACTTCCACCTGCCCCAACTGCAGAATCGCCAAGCACCTGCTCGACGAAAAAGGCATCGAATATGATGTCTACCTCGCCGACAAGGAAGAGGAAGGAAAAAAACTCGCCCTCAAGTATCATATCAACCAGGCTCCGACCCTGATCGTCGAAGAAAATGAGGAATCGGATCTCTATACCAGTCTTTCCGACATCCGTACCTACCTCGAGAAATTCTGACAACGGAGTGATTCCACCCGGTCTGACGGAAGTTAGACCGGATTTTTTTGCACAAAGTTTGAAATAACCTTAAATAATGGTTTAGAATATCCCAGTTAAAAAAAGAGGTATCATCATGAAACACAAGAAGAGTCTTCTGATGCTGTTATCCCTTCCTCTCCTCCTCTCCGGTATTGTCTCCTGTGACAAAGCGTCCGATACGCCGAACAAGCCAGCCACCGATGAAGTGACAGACACGACCAAACCGACAGAAATCCCCACTGAGACAAACACCACTACAGAAACACCGGATGTCGGGTCTTGGGACAGCGAAATCTCGGGGCAGATGCTCGATCTCTTCGGAGAAGAGCTTCCCTATATCGCCATGGGCGAAGAAGCCACCTATTACGCCTATGAAATCTCTGGCACAACCATCCTCTGTCTTTATGACACCAGTGAGACGAGCATCGTGGAAAAGTACGGCAAAATCCTTCTAGCAAACGGATATGAATTCCAAGAGAAAGATGAAAGTCAAGGATTCGATATTTTCGTCTATCAGAAAGGAGACCTCGTCATTGAAGTCTCATACCAGCCTGCCGGGGAAGGCTACGATGCCGGAAACGTCATTCAGGCTTACCTCGATAACGGAGAAATCGCCGAACTCACAGAGTGGCCGGAGGAACTGAAAGGAATTCTTACTGACAACCTCGGAGAAGAGCTTCCTTTCGCACCGATGGATGCCGGCTCTCTCTTCTATAATTATGTCGAGAGCGGAGACTATCTCTTCATCACCGACACCAATACCAAGAACGTTCTCACCGACTACGGAACAAAACTGGAAACCAAGGGTTTCACTTCTCTCGGAACGAGTACCAACGATGATGGAGACATTGTCTATTCCTATGCCAAGAAGCGTTCCGACAAAGAAGGATATTCCATCCATGTCGATTACTACTATCAAGAACTTTACTCCGGAAACTTCATCCTCGCCTATAGCGAAAAGGATATCGTCAAGAAAGAGTCCGAAGTTTGGCCGGAGACGGAAATCAAGGCCGTCACAAAGGAAGCCATTCCTTCCTTCGCAGTTTCTGAAGGAAAGTACACCTATTACTATCCGGAAACTGGCATCGTCATCTCCGGCACTGTATCTGAAGACATCATAGAAACCTACGAAATCAGTCTGAAAAACAGCGGATTTTTCTTCGATATCGATTCCGACACCTATGAAATCTTCGCCTACAACTGGATTGAAGATACCTATGTCGATTACGATTATGACGAAGACACCAAGGTCTTCACGGTCGAAATCGGTCTGATGGAAGCTTCCTATGATAGCTTAGAAAAGACATTCCCTGCCACGGCCATCAAAGAATACCTTGGTGAAGGTGCTACGGAAGTCCCTGCTTTCCCGGTCGCAGAAGGCAATGAATACAAACTTTATTCCCTAGAGGAAGGCATCTATCTCGAAGCCATCGACAAGAATGACAGCATTGTCGAAGCCTATAAAGCATTACTCAGAGAAGCCGGTTATACAATCTCCGAGAAGGATGGAGAAGTCACCGCCATTTCCGCAAAAGAAGATGTCAAGCTTACTTTCGCATCTTCCGACAATCTCTTCTCCCTGGTTATCGCCAAATATACCGCTGCCGTCGATGGCGAATTCGATTTCACCAATGAGAATCTCTTGGAGGAGGAAGATCCAAACTGCTCCATCTGGAGTACCAAGACGATTACCTTCAAGGTGGAAAAAGGAACTTCAAACACCAATGTCGGAAACACGTCCTATTTCTATAATCCGCTCCGTGTCTACGGCGGACAGATCATCACAAT
This sequence comes from uncultured Bacilli bacterium, assembly GCA_934725685.1. Classification (GTDB taxonomy): domain Bacteria; phylum Bacillota_I; class Bacilli_A; order RFN20; family CAG-288; genus Enterosoma. Next base: position 409 of record CAKVBX010000016.1, on the reverse strand, counting down.
CTCAACTACGGAAGGAACACTGAAGGATTGCACCTTCATCACATCCGGAACCAAATATGCCCAGGTCATCGCAGAAGCCACTATCACCGGCGGCACTGCAGAAGCCAATAACGGCAATTCCATCAAGATTATATGTGACGAAAACACGACGACCCTCACCATCGCCCTCAACACTCAGACCCGTATCAATAACCTCACCGTCACCAAAGCCTAACCGATGTCAAAAAGCTACCCACTATTTTATGATAGAGGGTAGCTTTTTTCATGAATTAAGATAACAGGACAGATACAGTATGATGTTTACCCTTTTCTCAATGTGTCCTTGACAAAGGGGTGTCATCAATTGATTTCCCATCCCAAAAAAATCAAAAAAAGAGCGGAAAACCGCTCAGAATCAACGTTCCCGATG
>CAKVBX010000015.1 GCA_934725685.1 uncultured Bacilli bacterium | reverse complement strand
CCTCAATAGATGTTGTCCCCTATGGAAAGGATTCCGGGGAAGAAAAGCTCAGCACCTAATATTCCGGAAGAATGTGACTAAACCGACTGAAACAACTAAGCCGACTGAGACTCCTGACACAGATGCACCAGCGGAAGAAACCGCAGAAACCCGTCATGCCAACTACATGGAAAAGCAGTCGGATTCTAATGCAGACATCACCATTCAGGGTAGAGTTATCCACGCTGTCAGCTATTCCGGAAGCACAACCTGCAACATCGCTGTTCAGGAAGGCATCTACGGATACTGGATCAACAACGTTCCCAAAGCTAACGTCACCGTCGGAAAATCTTATGTATTCACCGGCAAAGGCGCAAAGAAGTCTTATCCTGCTATCAACTTGAAGGACGGAACCGTCACCGAGACTGCTGATATCGCCATCACCACCCTCATCGCCGGAGATGCTAGCAACAGCTTCGAAGCTTCCCGCAACGCTCTCATGGCCATCCCTGAAGGAGGTGTCGTCATCAATTCCGTCGATGCCGCCAATTTCAAGTATGGGTTCCTCATCGGAGAAAAGCAGTTCTACCTCTCCTTCAATAAAAATGTCATCGAAGCTGAAGCTCTCACTGCAAAGTTAGCGAATGTTGCAGAAGGCACCAAGCTCACCAAGCTTTCCGGTTCCTGGTATGCAGAAGACACCATTCAGATCTGCAATCCGGATGAAGTCGAAATCGAAGTTCCGACTGCCACCGGCGTCACAATCACTGCCGCCGACGATGCTACTTCCGTCCAGGCTACCGGCACCCTCCAGCTTTCTGCCGCCGTCACTCCTGCCGGTGCTTTACAGGAAGTTGTCTGGTCTTCGGAAAAAGAAGATATTGCCTCGGTCGATGCTAATGGTCTTGTGACCGGTCTCAAGGAAGGAACCACCAAGATTTTTGCTACCGCCAAGGGAACTGAAATCAAGGGCGAATTCAACCTCACCGTCACGGCTGCTCCGAGCGCTGCCGTCGAATCCATCACTCTCGCTAGCGAAGACAGTGCTACCGGCGCTGATCTCGGCGGAACTGTCACCCTTAACGCAACCGTTCTTCCTGACAATGCTCCTCAGACCGTCACTTGGTCTTCCAGCGATGATTCTGTCGCCACAGTCAAGGATGGTGTTGTTACCTTCGTCGGAGACGGCGATGTCACCATCACAGCCTCTGCCACGGATGACAGCGGAAAATTTGCCTCAATCAATCTTTCCACTCAGGTCGCCAATCTGAAGACCGGTGCAGAAATCAGCGATCTCGTCAAAGATCTTAAAAACAACGCAACAACCGATGAACTCGCTTTCCGCGGCGTTGTCACGGCCTTTAAGGATGCGAAGAACTTCCTCATCAGCGACGGAACAGGTATCGTTCAGGGCTACAACTTCACCAAGATTCCTGAAGGACTCAAGGTCGGTGACGTCGTTCTCTACAAGGGCAAGATTATGAAGTATAATTACCTTGCTGAAATCACTGATACAACCGTCGATTCCATGGTCGTTTCCAAGAGAACAGTCGAAGGTGTCTCTACCGATGCCAAAGAGATGACAAAAGATGAGTTTGTCACTTTTACCAAGACCCCTGCTTTCTCCAAAGGTCAATATATCAAGCTCAAGAACGTCAAAGCATATGCTTCCGGAAGCAAGACCTACCTCAATGTCGAAGGAACGCAGACATCCGCTTATCCGTGTGCCGTCAATGATCTCGAACTTCCTTTAGATAAATGGGGAACCCTCACTGCCTATGTTGTCAACGCCACCACTCTTTGGGTCGATTCCTTCACTGCCAATGAAGCCGGCGCACCGACTTCCATCGCCATCGAAGGAAAAGACAGCATCGCTGCCGGAAAGAGCACCGCTTTCACTGCAACTCTCAGCGACGGCGGAGCCTTCAAGAATTATGATGAATCCATCACTTGGTCTGTCGCCAACAAGGATGCCTCTGTCACAGAAGCTTTAGCTACCATCACCGAAGAAGGCATTCTCACTGCCGGTGAAAAAGAAGGAACAGTCATTGTCACCGCTACCTCCGTTGCCGATGCCTCCATCAAAGCCACCCATGAAGTCACCATTGCCTCTGCAAGCACTGCTAAGAATTACAAACTGGTCAAGGACATCGCTGACTTCTCTGTCGGCGATAAAATCACCATCGCTTATGCAGATGCCGAAGCCGGAACAGCCTATGGTATGAGTACACAGAACACCGGCAATTACAGAAACAAAGTCGATCTCACTATTGCCAATGATACCATCTCTGAGACCGATGGCCTTGTCGAATTCACAGTGGTCAAGGGCTACCAGGACAACACTTACGCCTTCTTTGACGGAGAAAACTACCTTTCCTACAACGGCGGAAGTAACAACCTCCATACTGCAACAGAAGTTACAGCAAAATCCTCTTTCACTGTTACAATCAGTGAAGCAGGTATTGCGACAATCACCAACTGTGACGTAACTGCCCGTTCTATTAAGTACAATGCTTCAAGCCCTCGTTTCGCCACCTACAAAAGCGGTCAGAAGGACATTTCCATCTTCGAATTAGTCACTCAGGCCTAAGTTAGCTTTGTCAATTTCAAAAGTCGCCGATTCTTAGTGAACCGACGACTTTTCTTATGAAAGCTTTATAGATTTATTTCAGCCTAAAACGTACAATTAATGGTGTAACCAGCAAGATAGGAACCTTTTCTGGTCGTTGTTAGCCAGCATATAAAATGAGGTGGCAAAGTGCCACCTCATTTCGCACAAGCTTTTACGTCAGTTTCTACAATCGCATCACCACTTATAGTCAAGATTCTGCTTTGCGTCGATGATTGATAAGAACCGTTTCGATTTCTTTGTCAGAATCCTGAACAAGGCATATCCGAGAATTGAAACAGCGATAATCTCGCCCAAGGCGACAAATCCGAAGTTTGTCCAGAAAAGGACAGCATTTCCGGTTCCTTCTGTATTGGCGATGAACGTGAATTCCCAGGCGAGCAGGAAACCATTGGATACAGCCGGGAACAGGGTCGCAATAAGAAGATGTCTGGATAAGGAGATGAGAATCAGCGCGATGATTGTCGCCGCAGTTCCCATGACAATATCAAGAGGGGTACAAAAAGCGGACATTGCAGGGGCATAGATATTACTCAAGATACATCCGATGGTCAGACCATAGATATAGTTCGGATTGAAAAAGACAAGAAGGACCATGAATTCTGAAATACGGACCTGAACCTGCCCATAGGAGCAGAAGAAGAAAGCATAGGTCAAAGCCGTATAGAGTGCAGCCACAATCGCATTCCGGGCGATGCTTTTCGTATCGAGCTTCATCGCCTTGAAGTAATTACGGAAAAATTCTTTCACGCCCGACTTCTTCGTCTCTTCTTCAGCCTTCGAAACAACTTCGTTCTTCTCTTCCATGTTGTGTTTTCTCCATTTCTACCGAGAAGGAGCGATTAAAAAACGCTCCTTCCAGAGACAAAAGAGCGCATTAGATAATGTTGTCTTTGTTCCTGGTTTTGTTTATAGACAGGATGGTAACGGCGAACTGTCTTTTTTCGGCGAAGAGAATTGTATCAAAGGAAGAATGGGAAAGCAACACCGAAAAAGAAAATAGGTGAGGATTTCTCCTCACCGCATTCATTCTTTGAAAGTATTCTTCCGCTTTGTCCTGGCCTTGGATACCAGCTTTCTTGCCTCATCGGCCGACATGGCGATATCCTGACGTTCCGACTTCGGTGTCGCACGGCTGAAGCCATAGCCGAGAATTTCCTTTGTCTGCATGACGGTGACAAAGGCATTGGGGTCGATAGCGTTGATGCTTTCCCGGATGATATTGTAATCCACGCGGTCAAAGCAGACCTCGAGAACCACAGTATCATTCTTCGTATAACCGCCCTGCGCCTTAAGCAGAGTGGTTCCTCTTCCGAGATGTTCGTTGATGAACTCATTGATTTCCACCCACTTCTTAGAGATGACCATCGCGAGATAGTACTGGTTATTTCCTAAAAATACCTTGTCAATCATGATGGAGCAGAGCAAGGCGGTAATGAGACCGACCAGGGTAGGCAAGAGGTTATATCCGTTGGTGAAGAAACCGAGAACAATCAGAATAGAATCGACGATGAAAGAGGAGGTTCCTACCTTGATGTGAAGGTATTTGTTCACGAGAAGGTTGATGACGTCTGTTCCACCGCTCGATCCGCCGCCGGCGAGGGTGAAACCCATGCCAGAGCCGGTCAAGAGACCCCCGACAATCGCAGAAACAAAGTATGCGAGAAGCAACATCGCCTCCTTGTTTTCGGCGACCGGAATGATGATGCCGTTCGCAATCTCGATGTCTTTGGAAATCTTGGCGATATCCAGGATATAGTTTCCGTCGACGACAACGTTCTGGATGAGATAGGTGAACAGCATGACAATAAGCGGGTAGGAGATGGTATAGACAAGCGTATGGAGCGAATACTTGAGGCCCAGGAAGATGAGACCAAGGAAGAAAAAGACCCAAGTGATGATTAAGACATACGTGTTGACCGGCAGGCGGTCAAGACCCGGAATCTTATGGATGAGAAGGGAGATGGAAGCGACGCCACCGGAGATAATGTTCATCGGAATGATGAAGAAGGCATCACCGAAGGCGACAAGGACGGAGCCGAAAAAGACAAAGAGAAGATTCTTGATGGTTTTCACCGGGGGTTCATTCGTGAACTCCTTTTTCAGAATCTCAAGCTGTCCCTTCAGCCAATTCTTCACTTTCTGCATGAAAGAGATCCTTTACTTGACCTGGTGGGTTCTTCGGAAATCCCAACGGAGATAGGCATCGATGAATCCGTTGATATTGCCGTCCATGACGGACTGAACATTGCCTTCGGAATATTCACTTCTGTGATCCTTGACCAAAGTGTAAGGACAGAAAACATAGGAACGGATCTGAGAGGAAAAGGAGATATCCTTCTTCACACCAGAGATCTTATCCATCTCTTCCTGTCTCTTCTTCTCTTCGAGCTGGAAGAGCTTAGACTTGAGCATCTCCATACAGAATTCCTTATTAGCGAGCTGGTCACGCTCAATCTGGCAGGAGACGACAATACCGGTCGGAAGGTGCGTGATACGGACGGCGGATTCCGTCTTGTTGACATTCTGTCCGCCGGCACCGGAAGAATGATAGGTATCGATTCTTAGGTCAGAAGGATTAATCTGGACATTGATATCATCCTTGATAATCGGCATGACCGAAACGGAGGCAAAGGAAGTATGTCTGCTTCCTCCGGAATCAAACGGGGAGATACGGACAAGGCGGTGAACACCGCTTTCTCCCCGAAGGTTTCCGTAAGCCATCTTTCCACTAATTTCGAGAGTTGCAGATGAGATGCCGGCCTCTTCCCCTTCGAGAATATCGACGAGCTTGAATTTGAAGCCGTTGCTTTCCGCGTAACGTTCATACATACGGAGCAACATGCCGGCCCAGTCATGGGCTTCGGTTCCGCCGGCACCGGGATGGAATTCCAGAATGGCATCACAGGTATCATATTTTCCGGCATAGAAGATTTCCTTCTGGAAGGATGTAAAGCTCTTGTTCAGAGCTGTCAGACAGTTATCGGCATCATCAAAGATGTCCTGATCCATTTCCAGTTTCAGGAAATCGAGCGATTCCTTGATGGAATCGAGTTTCGTCCGGAAATCCTTAATGCTGTTGAGCTTATAGTTGATATCGGCTAATTGGCGGTTGATTACTTTGGCCTGTCCCTGGTCTTTCCAGAAACTGGGATCGGCAGTCAGCGCTGAGAGTTCAGCCTCTTTCTTTTCCAGTTCAGGAAGGTCAAAGACAGCCTTGCAAATCAAGCAGCTGAGAAGAGATGGATTCATAGAGATTGTTGAGTTCGAATAGTTCTTTCATTGTAAGGCCCTCCTTTCTATCAATTATGATTGGGTAGTGATATGAAAACGGATTTCGTAAGATCAGTTGATCTTTGCGGTCGGGTTACTTCTGTCGATGCCGTCGTCATCCGGCTTGATGTTGACATCCGTATCCGGATTGAACTTGACAGGAGCTTCAGCAGGTTTGGACTGAGTGTCGACATGTTCGACCGGAGTCTTCGGCTTTTCCTGTTTGCGGAACGCGACATGGAGCAGAGTACGGCAGACATCGGAGGCGATGGAGGCATTCATGCGGTCGAACATCTCGAAGCCTTCGTTGGTGTAGGCCTGAAGCGGATCGGTCTGAGCATAGGAACGGAGCCAGATGGCATCGCGGAGCTTGGACATCTGGTCGATGTGTTTTGTCCAGCGGCGGTCGATGCAGTCGAGGGAGACCGTCTTTTCGGCGAAGTCTCTCATCTCCTGGGTCCATTCGGAGCCATGGTCCTTATAGAGTCTCTGCAGCTTGGCACCGAGCAGTTCCTTGCAGTCGTCATAAGAGACGCCATCAAGGGAGGAGAGGTCGACTTCTCCGGGCTCGAGGGAAAGCATCTTGTCGGTAACTTCCTGCAGCTTCTTTCCGTCGATGACCTTTTCCTGGTCCTTCATATAGAAAGATTGGTTGCAGATATCCTTGGCACAAAGCATGAAGTAATCCGGAATGGTTTCGGAAATGGTCTTGCTGTAAAGGATATGGTCTCTTCTTTCGTACATGATTTTTCTCTGGCGGGAAAGGACATCATCGTAGTTGAGCAACTGCTTACGAGTATCGAAGTTCTGACCTTCGACTCTCTTCTGGGCGGAGGTGATGGCCTTCATCATCATTTTGGATTCAAAGGCTTCATCGCCTAATTTCTCGTAAAGGTTCTTGGTAGACTGCGGAGCGAAACGGATGAAAAGCTCATCCTGTAAAGAAACATAGAACTTAGAATAACCCGGATCGCCCTGACGGCCGGAACGGCCTTTAAGCTGATTATCGATACGTCTGGATTCATTTCTTTCTGTCGCAAGAACCGCAAGACCATCATAATGCATGGCCTTTTCTTCGGCTTCGTCCTTGGCGATATGCTTCACGCCTTCGCCGAGTTTGATATCGGTACCACGGCCTGCCATGTTGGTGGCGATGGTGACGGCCCCCTTCTGACCGGCATCGGCAATGATGGAAGCTTCTCTTGCATGGTTCTTCGCATTGAGAACCTCATGCGGAATTCCTAAGGCCGTCAGTTTCTGATCGACGATTTCGGACTTCTCGACAGAAGGAGTGCCGATAAGAACCGGCTGTCCGTGTTCATGTCTGTCCTTGACATCGGCAACCAAGGCGTTGTACTTGGCTTCCTCGTTTCCGAAGATGGCATCATTGTCATCGAAACGCTGGATTGGACGGTTGGTCGGAATCGTGACAACACGCATGTTATAGACCTTACGGAACTCTTCCTCTTCGGTCTTGGCCGTACCAGTCATGCCGGAGAGCTTGTCATAGAGACGGAAGAAGTTTTGATAGGTGATGGTGGCAAGGGTGACTGTTTCCGGCTTGATGGAAACATGTTCCTTCGCCTGCAGAGCCTGCTGGAGGCCATCGGAATATTCTCTTCCCTTCATGACACGGCCGGTAAAGCCATCGATGAGCATGATTTCGTCATCGGCTACCATGTATTCGACATCGCGCTTCATGATATAGTTGGCTTTGAGAGCCTGCTGGATGCGGTGGGTAAGATCGGCCCACTGGGCATCGAAAAGATTGTCGATGGAGAACATTCTCTGAACGAGTTCAACACCGCGGTCAGTCATCGTGGCAACCTTCTTCTCAACATCGATGGTGTAATCTCTGTCCTTTCTCATCATCTTGACGACACGGTCAGCGGTGAGATAGGAAGAAGCGGTGATTCCGCTTCCGCCGGAGATGATGAGCGGCGTACGGGATTCATCGATGAGAATGGAGTCTGCTTCATCGACGATGGCAAAGTGAAGACCGCGGAGAACACGATTCTGAACGGTCTTTGCCATATTATCTCTAAGGTAATCAAAACCGACCTCGGAGTTAGTGGTATAAGTGATATCGCAGCGATAGGCTTCCTGCTTCTGCTGGGTGTCCTTCTCTCTGAGGTTGACACCGACGGTCAAACCTAAGAAACGATAGATATTACCCATCCAGTCTGCGTCACGGCTGGCGAGATATTCGTTGACGGTGACGACATGCGTTCCCTTGCCTTCGAGAGCGTTGAGATAGACGGCCATGGTGGCGGTGAGTGTCTTACCTTCACCAGTTCTCATCTCGGCGACATCGCCTTCGTTGAGAACGGTGGAACCGAAGACCTGAACAGGATACGGGAACTGTCCGAGAACACGGCGGCCCGCTTCTCTGGCGGTGGCAAATGCCTCAGGAAGGATGTCGTCGACAGTCTGTCCGTCAGCGAGCTTCTTCTTGAGATAGGGAGTCATCGCCTTGAGCTCCTCATCGGTCAAAAGTCTGAATTTGTCCTCATATTCGAAAACACGTTTCGCTTTCTTCTGAATCTTCTGGAAAGCTCTTGCGTCGATACGGAACAGTTTATCGAGAAATCCCATAAATGTAGTCTCCTTTGATTTGGATATGGCGCACACAGGTTATTTACCGCCTACAAAAAAAGAAGGCGGAAAAAATTAAGCCTACTAAAATATACCATTGTTTCGGCCCAAACACAAAAAAATATATATAAATATATATATAGTTCATGGGAAAATATCGGAAACTGTAGATAAAAACCTCCCCGGAAAACCGGGGAGGCCAAAAGGAGATAGTTATCTGCTTAGAAATCAGCGACGGACAATCTTCTTGAAATTGAGATCGGCAGCCTTGACAGCATCCGGAGAACCAGCCCAGCAGGCAGCACCCATTTTACCGGATTGATAGACTTCTCTGCCTCCGGCAGAAAGATCGACAGTGATGTTAAAGGCATCCGTTCCGGACTTTGCATATTCCGCTTCATCATAGATGTAGCAGTTGGTTCCAATGAAGGAAACACGGAAAGTTGCATCATTGATTTTTCCAGGATAAACCCATCCGCCGAGATAATCCATATTGAAGGAATAGCCAAAGCTGGGATGGAGATACCAAATCTGAACGTACTGTTCCCCTTCCTTATTGCAGAAGTTGATGGCATAACCATTGACCGATTCATTGGATTGATTGGCACGAACAAGAACAGAGGCATAGTCACCGTTACTATTGCTGATGCTATTGACGGAATTCATATTGACAACAAGATCGAAGTCGGCATAGTCCGTCTTACCGGCCTGCCAGGCAACGCTGTTGACCGTCAGTGTCTTTCCGGAATACTGCCACTGATTGGCATGTTCAACGACAAGATCCCATGAGGACTTGGTTGGATCATCCTTCAGTTCCTTTAAGAATTCGGTGACATTGTCGCCGAGGGCATCGATACGGGTCTGATAAGGAGTGAAATCAAAGCCGTTGACGGCATCGATGGTGGTCAAAGCATTGACGGCATCCTTTGCCTCGTTGTAGATGGCAAGGACCTTCGGTGCAGTCTCGGCAGAATAAGCGCCTGCTTCATAGACAAACATCGAAGCAATCTTATTTTCCTTGACCTTGGAAAGGTTCTTGGCATCTTCTTCCGCCTGATAATCGGCATCGGTCTTCTGGGTCTTGACGAATTCCTTCATCTCGTTCATCTTATCGATGATCTTCTTATAGGAAGTTCCCTCTGCCGTATAGAGAGCAATCAATTCATTCTTCTTTGTCAGAATCGCAGCCTTCTCCGTTTCACGATACTTGTTGAGATCGACGGTGGCAAGATAAAGCTCGGAATAGAATTTTGCGGTCTCAACACTGTCAACGACATTTTCATCATCCGTGATGATGTCATCGATTCTAACATTGGCAAGTCTTCCATCCCAGTTGAAGATGCCAAAATGGAGATCATTCTCGAGGGCATAGCCATTCTTCAAAAGGTCGACATTGATTCTCGTTGCGGCATCCGGATTCTTCTGGTATTCCTTTTCATCATAAATACCGATGGTGGAACCCTTCTTTTCAAAGCGGAATGTCGTTCCCAGAACCTTGTTTCCGGTCTGCTCATAGGTCCATCCATCAATATACGCGCAAACCTGATTATTTCCATAAGAAGCAAAACCATTGACGACATTGTAAACCTGTACATACTGATAGTTTTTGTCGGATTCGACATGGATGTTCATCAAATAGCCGGTGAAACCATCGTTGACTTCACTGTTCTTTCCCAAAAGGACTGCGACATTGGTTGTATCCACAGGAGCATCGACGGTCATCGTGAAGGTGACATCATCATAGGTGTTGGCCGCATCGAAAAGATAACCGACCGCTTCCGTTTTCACATGGTCGCCTTCTCTGGTCCAGGTGAACGCATGCTCATTGACCAGACTCCACTTGGAAGGATAGCCATGATATTCGACCATCTCATCCATGGTATATTCGGCATTGGTCTTCAATTCGGCAATCTGATTCTTATAGGCTTCGAGGGAATAGGCCTCGATTTCCTCCTTCGTCTGAAGGGCATTAATGGCATCAATCTGCTCTTTCTGTAAAGCAAGAGCAGTTGTTCTCTCTTCGCTGCGGAAACGATTGACTTCAGCAATCTTCGCTTCAGCAAGCTTTGCATCTCTCGCTTCCTTAAGTTCCTGATTTTTCTTCTCTTCTTCCTCTCTCTCATAATCAGCCTTGGTCTTAAGCGTTTCAAGATAGGTCTTGAACGATTCGATGGCACTCTTGATGCTTTCTTCGGTGGCGTCTTCCGAATTGATGGCTTCCTTGAGGGTGGCGATCATCTCGTCCAGTTCTTTCTTTTCTTCCTCACGATAGAGAGTGGTATCGATGGTGTTGAGATAAGCCAAAGCCTCTTCTCTTGCCGCTTCGGCACTCGTATCTTTTTCCGTAGGCTTCTCAGTCGGCTTATCGGTAGGTTTTTCCGTAGGTTTCTCAGTCGGCTTTGCCGTTTCGGTAGCCTTCTCCGTATTCGGAGCAGAAGTATCGCTTCCTATGTCCGAAGTCTGACCGTCACATCCAGCAAGCATCACAAGCGACAACAACGCAACAGCTAATTTTCTCTTTTTCATAGGTTTCCCCTTTCTTTTTTATTCACCGAGAATTAAACGCATCTGATCGACCATCATCAAATAACCCTCATGCGTCGGATGGAGTCCGTCCGTGAAATAGATGGACATCGGATTTCCGGATGCATTGCAGAAGAGGCGTTCCACATCGATATAATGGATCCATTCCATCTCCGCACTGAGGTTTTCATATCCCTGATTCACCTGAGAAATCTGACTATTGTAAGCCGTTCTGGCCGGGCAGCGTGAGACGCCCCATAAGACGACTTCAAACTCTGGGACAGCAGCCTTGATGTCAGTCAACATCTTCGTCACATTATTGACAATTGTATTGGCAGGAACATTTGCGGAAATATCATTGATTCCGATTCCATAGATTCCAAGCTTTGGCTGATAGGCAATCACTTCATTCGTATAGTCGTTCCAATGGGAAGTGACCGAAGCACCTATGCCGATATCATAGATGCTCTCATATTCCGGAAGATCTTCCTGATAAGTGTACCAGTAATCCATATAGGAATGACCGAAGATCAAGGTCTCATAATGATCCGGCTTGATTTTCTCCTCTTCCTCGATGCGGTCCATGATAGCGTTCTTGCCACCGGCAAGGAATCCATACTCTTCCCCGGGCAGGACATTGTCGTCATGATAGGTGACAGCAAGTCTTCCATCGAAATAACAATAGAAATCATTTCCGTCCATGACGATTTTCACTTCATATCCCATATAGGAATAAGAGCCCCAGGGAAGGAACTTATCCTTGGATTTGACAACCGTTCCGTTTTCCACTCTCTTGAAGGCAACCATGCCATTGGCCTGATAACCGAACCAATAATAAGAGGTTCCCTCTCCTTCCTTCCTGAACTGATTTCCTCTGGTGACATGGAAGATTATGCCATTATCCTCTCCGCCGTGCGGAGAAAGGAAGGTCTTCAGCGTTCCGTTCTTCTTCGTCTTTCCTTTATAGGTCATGATGGAAGAGGACTCGGAAGCGATGACCTGATTGCTGAGCGCATAATAGGAGCCGGTTCCGATATTGAGCTCTTCTGAAATATCCTTTTTCGGATTCGCGATTTCGTGAACGCGGATATCCGAGAAACGGACACCTTGATCACCAGAGCGGACGCCGAATTTCGTACCGGTGAGCGGAGCGGAATCGCTGAATGTTCCATAAAGGATACCATCGACATAACAGGAAATCGTGTTTTCTCCTCTTATCGCTCTCATCCGATAGGTATGCGTGCTATCAAACGGACGGATGACTTTCTCAAAGACCGTATTCCACTTGCCATTTTCCGTTCTTCCTAAGCAGGCCCTCCCATTCTCCGTGATATAGAAGAAATAATAGGAGATACCGGTCCCTTCCCAATAATTCGTCTTGTCAGAGGAGAGCCCGAAGACAAGGCCGTTCTGAGAGGTGACGTTGAGCGGGAAGGAGATATCCGCCTCTAAGACGCCATACCGGAACGTGCGGTCGATACTTGTCGCCATCGAAGTCCGCTGTGTGGAAATCAGGGAAGGCTGCTCCAGATCGTATTCTCCGTGGGCATAGTCATAACGGAAGACATCCTGATTGAAGGTGTTTTCCCCTTCCGTCACTCCGATTCCGGAATAGGAGGTTTTCTTACCGCCCGCCTTCAATCCCAATCCATATCCGCCCATGATGTCCTCTTCCACCTGGAAAAGGAACTCATCCCCGAGATAGCAGTCGATGACGCCTTCTTGTCTGTCGCAGAAAACAGCCAAAGAGAGTTCGGCATTCTCCGGTAAGGAGGCCATTTTCAAGACAATAGTTTTTCCGTTCTGCACTTTCTGAAGGACGACTTTCTTCGCAAGATTGATGCCGTAGAAGTAATAGGACTTGCTTTCCTTGTCATAGGCGAAGATGACACCGTTGTCGGCAAGTTTCTCCGTAATGGACATCGTCGCTTTGAAAGTGCCCTCTTCCATCGTATCAGGAAGCAACATCATCGATCCGGATTCCAAAGACTGATATCCGTCCGATGTCTTCTCGAACTTTCCGGAAAGAAGATTATCATCTTTCTCTTCCGTCACTTTCTCTGTCGCCTTTTCCGTCGTATTCTCCGTGGCAGGAGGGAGAGAGGAACTATCGCTCGGCTTTGCTTCTCCGCATCCCGCTAGAATCAGCATGAGAGAACAAAGACTTAATAATGTTGTACTTTTCTTCATATTATGAACCCTTTCAAAGAAGAGAATAGCAAACATGAAAGCGATTGCAGAACATTAATTTTATTAAGTAAAAAAACTGATATATAAGCATTTTTTATTTTAATTTCTATATTTTCGCAAAAATATTGAAAAAATCATAGAAATAATCCTTGGAGGAATTCTGACAGGCAAGTTTAATATTTCATCATTTTTATGAAAAGTGTGCATTTGTTTGAAAAAACAAAGCGAAAACATGGAAACAATACTCTTCACTTGCTATAATGTTCCCGGTAAGAGACTTCTGTCCTTATCTTTTTCAATCAAAAGGAGACTCATAGAGTATGAAAAAGAAAAATCTGCTTCTCGCCTTATCCTCCCTCACGATGTTAGTCGGCTGCGGCAACATCAGCTTCGATGCTGCCAAAGAATTCGCCAAGACCAACTACAGCCAGGATGCTGCCAGCGCCAAGTATGCCAGTGGTTCCGTCAAGACTGTCACGGAATACACCAAGGCCGAAGGCATCTTCCAGAACGTCAAACTCGGAAAGACTGAGAACACTGGTGACGCTTCCATCCTCGTCCTCACCGAAGCCGGTGTCGCTGTCTATGGTGATAAAGCCACCTATTCCACTAGCGGAAAGTCCCTCAAGATCACCTATAACATGGATGCTGCCGACTTCATCAAGAATTATCTCGGTCTCACCGTCGATGCCAAGAGCATGAAGGGCACTGCCAAGGTTGTCTACAGCTACAATTCTGATGGTCTTATCGCCAGCTCCTCCAGCAAGTTCGACTTCTCCCTCAACAGCTCCACTGCCGGTATCAGCATCACTGGTGCCCTCAAGGGAAGCTCTTCCGCCAAGTACACCTACACCAAGAAGTAATCTCTGATTCAATCAAAAGGGGCAACCCATCGGGTTGCCTTTTTTGCTGTCGGAAAACTATCTAAGAATCAGTCTATCTTTTCGAACATCTCTTTCCCGACTCCACAGAGAGGGCAGACAAATGTATCCGGAAGTTCCTCCTCTTCCGTCTCATATACATAACCACAGACAGTGCAGCGGAAATGATGCTTTCCGTTCTTTTTCTGTTCCGCTTCCTGATAAGTCGGTGCATTCTTCGGAGACACCCCTTTCTTGACGGCATGAAAATAGGAATACGTCATTTCCTTTCCCTCTTTCCGAACGGAAGCATCGAGAACCTTGGTCAGGAAAAGCGTATGGCTTTCCGTCTCCTGAAAAGATTCCACTTCCAGTTCAAAATCGGCAAGACCGACAGGAAGATAAGGAAGACCATCCATTTCTTGTGTTGCAAAAGAAGCAAATTTATCCATATCCCGGGAAGAGTGATATCCGAATACGGAAATGACTTCCATGTCCACATCCTCTCCGAGTACGGAGAGAATCATCTTTCCGCATTCCTTCACGGCGCGGCAGGTGTCATTCTCATGGCTGAGGGAAACTAAGATCCGCGCCGGAGAAGACGTCACCTGAAAAGCGGAGTTGATGATACATCCAACCCGTTTTCCCTTCTGATCCTTTGTGGTGAGAAGATAGACACCATACGATAGTTTTCTGAATGCTTTGGAATCCATAACCTGTTTTACCTCCTTGTGTTCCGTTATGAGTCCGAAGGTGTGTTTTCCTCAGTTTAACGAAAAAATCAGGAAGGGTCAAGCAAAGATTCTCATGCTTTTGACAGCGTTACGCAATTGTCAAAAAATGGATTGCAGTAAGGCCGACAAGAAGAGACGGAATCCCGATAATCAAAGTATATTTCATAAAGATAAGACAGTTCATCCTGATGCCATGTTCCTTGACAAGCTTCATCCACATCATCCCCGCCAAAGCACCGAGCGGAGTCAGAAAAGCAGAGACATTACTGGAGAGAATGGTCGCATAGAGCGCTTTGGTATCCGCACCGATCAGAAGCGGCTGATAGAAGACGGACATCGGAATGTTGTTGATAAGATTGCTCGCCAGAGCACTGGAAAGCCCATAGGTATAAGTGGGCTCGGAAGTGAGGAGCTGATTTTTCAGATTCTGATATAAACCTGTGTTTTCCACACCGAGAACAAGGATGAACATCGAAAGCATGAAAGGAATCAGATTCCAAGGCAGTGCTTTCATCAGAGGAAGAACCTGGTTTTCTTTTGTGACAAGAGAATAGACAAAAGAAAAGCAAAGAAGCAGTATGGCGGCAGAGACTGCCACAAAATACATTTCAATCCCAAGATAAGAGGAGACGGAAAGCAAGACGGTCGTAATCAATAAAAGGGAAAGACCGACAGTGACAGGAACCATCTTCGGCTTTGTGATTTCCCGTTTGTCCGGCACGGACTTCTCTTTCAGTTTCCGATAAAAAAGCAGTGTCATGATACCAAGCGAGACAAGGCTGGTACAGACAGTCGGAAGAATCATATTTTTGAAATAGGTGAAGAAAGAGAGATGAAAAGCACTAGCAAGGTAAATATTGGTAGGATTACCGATGATGAATACCATGCTCCATGTATTGCTTGCAACAAACTCCATAACAAGATACGGAATTGGGTCAATATGGTTCCGTTCACAGAACAGAATGAGGAATGGAGTAAAAGTCAGAATGATGATATCGTTGCTCGTGAATACGGTGAGGAGAGAAATGAGAAAATAGAGGCCGTAGAACAGAAGAAACTGCGAATGGTTGATATGGGAAGAGAAAACTTCGGCAAGATAAGAGAAGAATCCTCTCTGATCGAGATAGATACTGAGGGATGTCATTGAGAAAAAGAGAAGAAGGATCTTCAGTGGGTTGATGCTATCCGAAGAGAAGAAAGACTCTTTCACCTTGGAAAGAGGAACGATGGAAAAACAGAGCATCAGAATCGCCATCAGAAGCGGAAGGAAATAGAAGCAGGAGATACTCTTTTTTCCGATTGAAAACGATGGTTTAAACAGAACTGACAGAATCAGTCCGAGAACTGCAATGAAAAAGAAAATAAGTGACAGAATTTCCACGCGGAAGATTATAGTCCTCTTTTCTTCCTCTATGAGGAAGAATCTTATGAAAGTGATTACTTTCTTCATGGTATAATCAAAACAGCAAAAGAGGAGGCCTTACAATGCAGGATTCATTCTTAAAAGAACATGCTGTCTATCAGATTTATCCGATTTCCTTCAAAGACGGTAACAGAGACGGAAAAGGTGACCTGAAAGGAATCATCGAAAAACTTGATTACCTCCAGGACATCGGCATCCGCATCATCTGGCTGTCTCCGATTTATGCCTCTCCGATGTTTGACATGGGATACGATATCTCTGATTATTACAGCATCAATCCGATGTTCGGAACCATGGTGGACTTCGACCGCCTCATGGAAGAGACCAAGAAGAGAGGAATGAAAGTTGTCATGGACCTCGTCGTGAATCACACTAGCGATGAGCACCCTTGGTTCCAGGAAGCCCTGAAGAACAAGAACTCCAAATACAGAGATTACTATATCTTCAAGGAAGGAAAAAAAGACAAAGAAGGAAAACAACTTCCTCCCAACAACTGGACGAGCAATTTCCTCGGCTCTGCCTGGGAAAAAGTGGAAGGTGAAGAGAACACCTATTATCTTCACCTCTTCCACAAGAAACAGCCTGACCTCAACTGGCACAATCCGGAAGTCCTGAAGGAAGTCGAGAACATCATCGCCTTTTGGATGGACAAAGGGGTCTACGGCTTCCGCTGTGACGTCATCTCCCAGATTTACAAAGAATCCTATGAAGACGGCAAGAAACAGAATGTAGGCATTCCGATCGGTGCCGAGCACTATGTCGCTACGGAAGGAAACCACCGCCTTCTGAAGCAAATTAGAAAAGACGTCGTGGAACCGAGAAACGGAGTCCTCATCGGAGAGTGCGGCGGTGGCATCACCCCGGAAGATGGTGTGAAATACCTAGAGGATGAACTGGATACCTTTTTCCAGTTCGAGACTGCCTGCGTCTATAAAAATTTCTTTGTCCGTCACGGAGACATCAAACGGTTCCGTAAAGCTGTCATCAGCTGGCAGACAAAAGTCGACTATAACGGAAACTATCTCGAAAACCACGATCAGCATCGTTCCATCGGCAAATATGTCTGGGGAAAACATCAGGATATGGGTGCTAAGATGCTTCTCACGATGCTCTTCACCTTACGAGGAACTCCCTTCCTCTATATGGGAGAGGAAGTCGGAGCGAGAGACTATCCGCATCCGCTCGACATGGAGAACTGCTCCGACTGTGTGACAAGCGCAATCTATAAGATGGCCAGGAACAAATATCATCTTCCCAAGTTCATCGCCAAGAGAATCCCATGGCAGGCATCCAGAGATGACTCGAGAGCACCGATGGCATTCTCTTCCGAAAAGGGATACGGTTTTGCCGATCCGGATGTCACTCCGTGGCAGGTCTACAATCCGCAGTGTGCCAAATACAACTATGAAGCAGAAAAGAATGATCCAGATTCCATCCTCTCCTATTTCAAAAAAATCAACGGACTGAGAGAAAAAGAACATACGTTCGTCTATGGAAGCATCGGATTCTTCGAGACCGATGAGCGGATTCTGAACTATATCCGTAAGGATAAGGAAAAAGCCTATCTTGTCATTCTCAATCTTTGTGGAAAGACTCTCCGTTATCCGGAAGGCTTCCGTGAGACAGAAAAGACCTTGGTCCTTTCTAACTACAAGGATGTAGCAAAGAAACTGAGGCCTTACGAAGCCGCTGTCTATGAACTAAAGAACAAACAATAATCTCAAGAGCAGCGCATTCAGAAATATGCGGGACGATTGCAAGAACCTGAGTTTCAGCAATCGTCCTTTTTTATATTTTAAAATCACTTGTCTATATCAATATACCCTTTAGGGTATAAATAACAATATAGAAGTTGTAATAATACCTTTTCGGGTATAAAATATATTGCAGAAATTAAACAATACCCTTTAGGGTATAAAAGAGGTTTAATATGAATCCAATTGCCGAATTTATAAAAGAAAAAAGAAAAGAAGCAGGACTGACCCAAAAGCAATTCGCAATGCGCTCTGGTCTCGGTCTTCGGTTCGTTCGGGAACTTGAGCAGGGAAAGGAGACCGTACGAATGGACAAGGTGAATATCGCACTTTCCATGTTCAATGCACAGGCAGTTGCAGGAAAGAAGGATAATCAATGAGTGATTTCAGAACAGCATTTGTTTATGTGAGAAACACTTTTGCCGGAATTCTAAAGGAAACTGATAATGGCTATTCTTTCCAATATGACAAGAATTATCTTCATAGTGAGAAGCCATCCGCTGTTTCCATCACTTTACCCTTGACTGAGGAAGAATATACCTCCAAAACCCTTTTTTCTTTTTTTGACGGCCTCATTCCGGAGGGTTGGCTTTTGAAAGTAGTGACCGACAATTGGAAAATCAATAGACAGGACCGCTTCGGTGTTTTGCTTGTCGCATGCAAAGACACAATCGGAAAAGTGACAATCAAGGAGGAAAGAGCATGAATTGTTTATGCTGTGGAAAACCCCTGAAGCCAAATGAGGAAACCGGTTGGCACAAAACATGCATCAAGCGTTTTTTCGGAACGTCAACGCTCCCGGAAATCAGAATCGATAATAGGACACTGGCAAAGTTAGCCATTGAGATGACAAGCAACGGCTTCACAGTTCCGGGTGTACAAAAGAAATTGTCGTTACATCTTATCAGTGACCGACGAAATCCAAGACTTACACTGATGAACTGCCCGACAGGATATATTCTAAAGCCACAGGTCCCTGAATATAGGGCACTCCCTGAATCAGAACAGCTCATCATGGAGATGGCAGATGTTGCCTCCATAAAAACCGTTCCACATGCCTTAATTAAAGTCGGAGATAGTGTTGCCTATATCACAAAACGAATCGACAGAAGATTAATAAATGGCACAACCGAAATGTTAGCCATGGAAGATTTCTGTCAGCTTGATCACCGGCTTACCGAAGACAAATATAAGGGCTCCTATGAACGATGTCAGAAAATCATTCAAAGATATTCTTCAAGAGTCGGCATCGATAGGACGGAGTTCTACATTAGGCTTGTCTTCTGTTTTCTCGTCGGGAATTCCGATATGCACCTTAAGAATTTCTCACTCATTGAAACGGAAGAAGGCTCCAATCAATATATACTCTCCCCTGCCTATGATCTTTTACCGGTCAGTGTCATCATTCCCGAAGACACAGAACAACTCGCCCTCACAATAAACGGGAAAAAGAAGAATATCCATAAAAATGATTTCATAAAATTTGCTGAGTCATGCGGAATCAGCCATAATGTTGCAGAGAAGCTGATTGAAAATCTTATCTGCTTTGTTCCAGAATGGCTCAGGATGTGTGAGGAGTCTACACTGCCAACCGACTTAAAAGAGCTACTGAAAAGAATCATCACGGAAAGAGCAGAAGCTCTTAAGTAATCATTCAAAAAGGAGCGAATCAATTCTGTTCCGGGACATTTTTTCTTCTCTTTTTCAGCAGGCGGAAAAGGAACAAAGATGCCGCAAGAACATAGGCGAGCCAAATCAGATTAAGATACACACCCAGATTCGGATAAAGATTACTGCCGCTAAGGAAGAAGGCTAGACCAAGATCAACAGCGGCACAGAGAATGGCAAGACTAAGGCAGAAATAAGAAATGCGACGATTGATTTTATCCCGATCTTCTGGCATAAACAGGCGGCAAAGGGAGAAGAACACGACAAGAGAGACAAAAACAAACTCAAACGTATAGAAAAGACTGAAGGTATAAAGCAGGATATTACCTCTGTCTTCCATGAAAGTGAAAAGCGAATACCCGGTAATCGGCTCAATATGATTTTCAGTCTTCGAATACAAGAAAGGCAGTAGCTGAATCAGATAAAAGGTGGCAGAATAGAGTATGTTACTGGCTGCCGCGATTTTCCCGTTCGATATCGTTTTTCTTATTTTCATCGGAATTTTCTCCTTTCTTACAACAACGTGATAGATTTAAAAGGGTCAATCAATTTTATATAATAGAGCGTATGAAAAAAATAGAATCTCAAGAAAAAACATCGTTCTCTCTCATCCTTCTCAACTTCCTCAAAGGATTGTTTTCCTCTTTCTTTGACTGTCTTCCTTTTTTTGACGGAAAAAGACTGAAACAGATCCTTTCTCTGGAAAAAGAGAACCATTTCGCTTCCTTCTTTTCCCTCACCATTCCTACTCTTGTCGCCACTGCCATCTCCGTCTCCGTCTTCTTCTTCATCCCGGTCGACTACATGATAGAGCGGTATCATACCAGCATTTATGCCGGGATAGGTATCATGGCCCTTCTTTTCCTGGCTGCCGAAATCTATGAGACCATAAAGGACAGAACAAAAGAAAAGAAACACCTGATTGCATCCGGGATTCTTTTCGCTATCTTCTTCGTTCTCTCTTTCACCATCCGTTACATTCCCTTCAAAGCCGTGGAAGAAGAAAGTATCCTCCCCTTCCTTCTTCTCCTTCTCCTTTCTTTCTCTTCCTTCCTCTCTTCCTTCAGCGGCATTTCGTCCTTCAGCATTCTGATGTTCTTTGCAAACTATACCACTTTTGCTTCCTATCTCAACAAAACCGTATACGGCGGAATCAAAAACTGGCTCTTCGTCTTCGTCATCCTTTTCCTTTCCTATTTCATCGGAAAAGCCTTCTATCTCTTCTTCCAGGATAAGCTGGATAAACTCACCATGGAAAAACACAGCGTCAACATCGCCCTCCTCTTCTCTGGCTTCCTTCTTCTTGTCACGGACCGCCTGAAAGCCCCCTGGTACTTCGATTTCGAAGTCATCACCATCACCGCCCAGAACATCACCTTAGTCACAACCCTCTTCGCCTTCCTTCTCATCTCCGCCATCCTCGTCTTCCCGGTATTCCGAAAGAAAAAAGGAGACGAAGCAGAATGAGACTCGACCGTTTCCTCGCCAACAGCGGGCTCGGCTCAAGAAAAGCCTGCAAAAAAATCATCCGGAACAACGATATCCGGGTCAACGGGGTCCGAGTCACCGACGGAGAGATGACCATCACCGGGCAGGATAAAATCGAATGCAATGGCAAAGAGATTCCGAACACCCCCTTTGTCACTCTGATTCTGAACAAGCCGGAAGGCTATATGTGTTCCATGATCGACGAAAACTATCCCTCCGTCATGAACCTGATTCCGGATCTCTACCGGAAAAGAGTCCGTATGGTCGGAAGACTCGATCAGGACACGACTGGGCTTCTCATTCTCACCGATAACGGCATCATGAACGCAAGACTCGCCCATCCGAAGACCCAGGTCGAAAAGACCTATCTCGCCACAGTGAACCACATTCTGAGACCGACCTTAGTCGACCTCTTCAACCGGGAAATCGATATCGGAAGGGGAGAGACAGCACAGCCTAGCAAACTCGAGATCATCGATGAATACCACGCCTATCTCACCGTCCATGAAGGGAAATATCATGAAGTCAAACGGCTCTTCGGCCATTTCAACTATGATGTCGTCGCTCTGAAGCGTGTCCGATTCGGACCGCTTAGCCTCGGCGACCTCAAGGAAAGAGAATTCCGGCTCCTCACGGAAGAGGAAGTCGATGCCTTGCTTGAAGTGACACACATGAAAAAAGGAGATCAGTTATGAAAATCTATTGTCCCTATTGCGGGAACGGAGAAGCGACTCCGTTCTCCGATTCCGTCTTCCACACCCACGGATATGAATGCGACAGTTGCCATAAGGATTTCGGTGTCGATGACGGAAAGACCATCATCGAACATGAAAACGGGCTGCAAGAGTTTTTCTTCCGTCACACGGAAAAGGACGGGAGTTCCATCCAGGTTTCCATCAAGAAGGAAGGAAACCAGGTTTCTCTCTATCCTTCCAAAATCACAGAGGACCACAGGCTCCAGCCCTATGAAAAGATTGATTTCACCGCACAGTACGACGGATTCCTGAAGCTGATATTCGAGCAGCTTTTCCTGCTCGACTGGCCGAAAGTCTCCACCGGATTTGTCACCGGAAAAGATGAGTCTTTCGAAATCAGACTCACCTATCAGGTCGGTACGTTCGAAGAAGACCGCTATCTCGGAACAGCAGCCTTCCCGAAGCTTTATCCGGCTCTGAAGAATCTTTTCGCCTGCCTTTTCCTAGAGGAATGATGAACAAGACAATCGAATATATTTCCTTCTGGAAAAGGAATGCTTCTTCCGTCGACAAGATCGAACAGGTGAAGCTCTCCGTAAAAGGGAAAAAGATGGTGGACGAACATGGGAAAAGCTATCCTTTTTCCGAGTGGGTAGCCCTTGTGGATTCTCTTTTCGATGTTCTGAAGATCGAAGAGACCGAAGAGAACTACAAGGCATTCCTCTATGAGAGCGACAGCGAGGATTTTTCCATCAAGTACTTTCTCGAAATCGCTTATTCCGACGGTACTTATCTCGCCGTCAAAGGAATCCATCCCTTCAAGCAGAAAAACTACAAAGAAATCCAGAACCTCTTTACTCCTTATCTCTCCTAATCCCGGTATCTGTTCTCTTTTTTCACTTCCTTCCAGTCTTTTTGAATCAAAGCAGCAATCGAAGAAAGCGGAACGCTTTCTTCTTTTCTGTTTTCTCCAAGAATGTTCTTCCCATCGAGAAGAACGATATCGTCTTCATCATCAGCTCGTGTGACGGATGTGACTGACATCGGAAAAACAAGGTTTCCTTTCGCAGAGTAGTCGGAAAGTTCAAAAAAAAGTTTTTTCGGATTGCGTAACACGACATTCAGAAAAGACTCCTCATCGAGGAGATGATAGGTCCCATCCGAATAGCCGTAGCCTGTCTCCTGTTCCTCTTTCTTTGTGAGATATATCGTATCATCGAACCGGAAGAGGAAGGAGTATTTCTCTCTCACCTCTTTTTCCATCAAGGATGTGAAAAGAAAGGTTGCAAGATCATAAAGCGATGCCTTGAACCGGACTTGGATTTTTCTTTCAATCGGATAGTTCTCGGAATATAGGATAAGCTCTGCTTTATACTGTTCCATCCTGGAATCCTCCTTGAATAAAAAGATGAGCATAACTAAGTTATGCCCATTCAGAGATCTCCATAACGTATCGACGAAAGGGGGACAACAAAAGAATCATTTCAACTCTGATCGAAGCCATCGCATCTCTTCCCGACGATACCATGGTCAATGATATGCTTAGGAATCAAAGAAGGTGACAGGGTAGTCAGACTCTCAGAAACTGTATTCTTTGCAGAGCTTCTCGAAGCCGAGAACAGCTTTTTCTTCATCCTCGCCTTCACAGACGATAGTAAGTTCTGCACCTTTATCGATAGGGGATAATGCGAAGACATTCATAATGGATTTGAGATCGCATTCGTCACCATTCTCAAGTTTCATAGTGACGTTACATCTATGGTGGTTTGCTTCTTCGACAAGTTCAGCGCTAGAGCGGGAGGTTAGTCCACCCATATTCGTTACAATGATTTTAAAAGTGGTCATAATTTCTTTCCTTGCAGTGATTATTATATAGATTTATGTAAGCGATTACAATATTTTGGTATAGAAAAACAAAATATTGACCTTATCTATTTTAGCACATTATGGAAAGGGATAAAATCACTAATCGAAGACAATTGAATAGGAAATTGTACACTTTTCATTAGCGAATACAGAAACAAAGCAGTTTGCATCAATTCTTCAGCCTATTAGAAGTGTTTACTACATCAAACGGACCCAAATTATGTTTGCCACAATTATGATCTATGCTACAATAACAATAACCACAAGGAACCTCTAGTACCAACTCTCCCGCCATAGGCTCTGCCACACAGAAAGGAAAAACGCACATCTGGCAGATGTCCCAGTGCTGAAAACCATGTCAGAAAAGTATCACTATAAGGAAGGTCAGGCAAAGTCTGGTTCAAACTTAGAGTTCATGTATTGGAGGGACCTATGAGAAAACAAAGACACCATTCTAAATTCATTATCTTCGCTTCCCTGCTCTTTTCCCTGGAATCCTGTACCTTCATCCACCCTTCCACACCGGAAATAAAATACGATTACGACCAAAAGCAATACCTCAACTACCAGAGAATGGAGTGTTTCGAAAAGGATAAGGACTCTATCGAAATTGATTTTCTGAAGGACGTCTTCCCCGAAGGCATCCTAGTGGACCGGGACGGCAATAAGACATGGATAGCAGACTGCTATGATGGTGTTGAGGTGTTCAAAGACATTGCCAATTTTAATGGTTTTTCTGTAGGCTCAGAGTATTTCTCAAAGGAAGAAGCAACCTTTAAAATCAAGATAGAGCGAAAGCAGTTTGCATCCGTCATTGCGCCTATCGACTTCTGTTTCATCAATACAAAGACCCATATCCGTTCCAATCGAATGCGGCTAGGGTATTTCGGGTTCCGAAAGAACGCAAAGGACATCGTCTACATCAACAGCACCGATGACATTCAGCGTGTCAAGGATTCTACGATTGCCGTACTGAATACCGACATCGATTACGACGAATACTTCAAGGGTAAGAAAGAGAAAGGCTATCTCTTCCCTAAATTCGATCATGGCATCTTCCTCAATCCGTTCCGCCATGTCATCAGAAACCTCACTTATGAGGTGGGAAATGTTACTGCAGATGTCAATTATAGTGGGAATTTAGAAGGATTTCATGTGGTCACATCCAATTGCTTGAACTCTCGTTTCTCCGGAATCCAGGGAAGAAACATCAATGTAACAGCAAACAAATATGGAGGAGTATCATTCCTATCCGGAATCACTGTTCGTTGTGACATCATCAATAATAAAATGGAAGGAACAATCACTAACAATTATTCCAAGGAAAATCGTTACGGATTTGCAGGCGGTTTATGCGGTAGCATTATCCTCAACAATTTCTCATATCACTATAGTGAGTATAATTTCTATGAAATAGATGAACTTTTGGAAACATTGAAGTACCGTCATAGTATCTTCTCAATTGTGACAGGCAATATCATAAACGCCGACATCACCGCGGCTGATATTGCCGGAGGCATCACAGGTTACTGCGATTATCCGGACGCCATAAGGATGAATGCATTTTCAGGAAAACTGACAGCCAAAAAGACAGGAGAATATAACGGAGGAAACTATTTCCTACAACTGAATGACTGAAAAGAAATAATTTGAATCAATGGTCCATTTTTAAGAGTCTTCATTACAAAAAAACATAGATTGTTCTTACAGGCAGTCATTTCTTGATACTTTTGTATGCCTCATTTTCCCTAACAAAATAGTGACCACTCATTATTTCTTTTGTACACCATCTCAAAAGAATAATGCCTGAAATATGGTATAATTCAAAGAGTTTGAAATTGTTTTTTTAATACGAGGTATCAACCATGGAAAACACAGAAAAGAAAATCATGCTGACCGGTGACCGACCGACTGGCAAGCTGCATATCGGACACTATGTCGGTTCCTTAAGAAGAAGAGTGGAACTGCAGAACAGAGGGGATTTTGATGAAATGTATGTCATGATTGCCGATACACAGGCACTTACTGACAATTCCGGAAACCCTCAGAAAGTCAGAGACAACGTCATCGAAGTCGCACTCGACTACCTCTCCTGCGGTCTCGATCCGAATAAAACGACCATCTTCGTCCAGTCCCATGTTCCCGAACTCTTCGAACTTACCTGTTATTATCTTGATCTTGTTACCCTTTCCCGACTGGAGAGAAATCCGACCGTCAAAAACGAGCTCAACATGAGAGAATTCGGAGAATCCTCTATCCCCGCCGGATTCCTCTGCTATCCGGTCTCCCAGTCTGCTGATATCACCGCATTCGATGCCAACATCGTTCCGGTCGGCGAGGACCAAGCACCGATGATCGAACAGTGCAACGAAATCGTCCATAAATTCAATTCTTTATACGGAGACACCCTGACTCCCTGCAAAATCATGCTTCCGGAAAATGATTCCTGCAGAAGACTTCCCGGAACAGACGGAAAAGCAAAGATGTCCAAATCCTTAGGCAACTGCATCTATCTGAGTGACGATAGCAAGACCGTCACCAAGAAAGTCATGACCATGTTCACTGATCCGACCCATCTCCGCATCGAAGACCCCGGCCATACCAAAGACAACCCTGTCTTCATCTATCTTTCCGCCTTTGCAGAAGACAGACACTTCGAAAAGTTCCTTCCTCAATATCATAATCTTGAGGAACTCAAGGCCCATTACGAAAAAGGAGGACTCGGTGACGTTACGGTAAAACGCTTCCTGGCAGAAGTTCTCAACGATGTTCTCGACCCGATCAGAAAGAGAAGAAAAGAGTTTGAAGCCGATATCCCTGGTGTCTACAAGATTCTAGAAGAGGGATCACTGAAGGCAGAACAGAAAGCGCACGAAACTGTTCTCCGTGTCAGAAGAGCACTCGGTGTCAATTATTTCGAAAACAGAAAACTGATTGAAAAACAGTCGAAAGCATTCAGAAAAAAACTTGATGACGAGAAAAAGATGGAAGAATATCTCGCCAAACAGAAAAAGAACTGATTCTTTTGTTTCTTCACCTCTCCTCTCGTCTGAGGAGAGGCTTTTTTCGATTCCAAGTGAATATTTTTCCTTTGAAGAAGACGGGAAAAACTTTTTAAATTTTTCCTTTACATTCCTCTATGAGACCTGTATCATAGACCACAGGGCCAAAAATCATGAACAACAGATTCAAGAAAAAGACACTCATCGCCAAGGTCGAAAAAGCCAAGGACAGAAGTCTTTTCTCTTCCCATCTCACTTTCGTGATTTTCAATCCCAATACTTATTAATCGTGTTTTCGAGGCTTAGGCAAAATACCTAAGCCTCTTTTTTTGGAGAAAACACAGAAAGGGGAGCATTCCTATGCACGAAAACGGGATGATACTGGAAGTCAACGAATCGCCGAAGAAGATCAGTCAGTGGATTGTATTAGCCATTCAGCACGTCTTAGCCATGTTTGTCGCCTGTATCACCGTCCCTCTCATCGTCTTCGACGGATACATCAATGTGAGCGGTGCCTCTCTTGCCCAGACCCTCATCGCTCCGACTATTGTCTCCGCCGGCATCGGAACTCTGATCTACATTATTCTTACGAAAATGAAATCTCCGATGTTCTTGGCCTCTTCCTTCGCCTACATCTCACCGATGTGCGCAGCGGTCGCCCTCGGAAGCCAAAATGTCTACGATGAAGCGGGCAACTTCTTAGGAAAGACTGCCAACCTCTGGTCCCTTCCCATCGGTATGGCCATGGTCGGTCTCGTCTATGTCATCGTCGCCCTCATCATCCGCTTTGCGGGTGTCAAATGGCTGAACAGGCTCCTTCCTACGATCGTCGTCGGACCTGTCATCATGGTCATCGGTCTCGGTCTCTCCGCTTCCGCCATTTCCAACCTCACCAAAGCTTCCGGCAACGGTCAGGCTTATAACCTCATCGCTCTCCTCTGCGGTCTCATTGCCATGTTGGTCACTGCCATCTGTGCCCACTTCGGAAAGAAGACCTTCTCCCTCATTCCGTTCATGATCGGTATGGGTGCCGGCTACGTCTTCGCCATGCTCTTTACCCTCATCGGATTCTATGCCTGCAAGAACGAATATTTCCACATCATCAACTTCGATCCTGTCATCAACCTCTTCACGGCCATCGACGCAGAAGGGAACCGTGTCGCCAACATCACGCTTCAGTCCTTCCTCGACCTCCCCAGTTTCCTCTTCCTTCCCAAGAACTGGAACTATGCCGCTTCCGCCGTCAAATACTATGATGAAGCCGGTAACCTCCTCACCCTCACCAACACATTCAAAGCCTCCCAGATTGGAACCATTGCCCTTCTCTTCATCCCTGTTTCCTTCGTCACCATCTGCGAACATATCGGCGATCACAAGAATATGTCCGGCCTTCTCAGAAGAGACTTGCTCACCGAACCCGGTCTCACCAGAACCTTGATGGGTGACGGTATCGCCACCGCCATCTCCGGCGTCACCTGCGGTGCTGCCAACACGACCTACGGTGAAAACGTCGCTGTCATCGGTGTCACCAAGATTGCTTCCGTCAAAGTCATCATGCTCGCCTGCGTCTTCTCCATCTGTCTCGGCTTCCTCTCTCCCATCATGGCCGTCACACAGACCATTCCGACCTGCATCACCGGCGGTGTCTCTCTCCTCTTATACGGATTCATCGCTTCTTCCGGTGTCAAGATGATGATCAACGAACATATCGATATGGCCAATACCAAGAACATCTTCGTCACTTCCGCCATCTTAGTCTGCGGTATCGGCGGACTCGCCTTCAAATTCGGTAACCCGGACAATCCGTTCATCACTATCACTTCCACGGCTGTCGCCATGATCATCGGCATCATCATGAACCTCATTCTCAGAGACAAGAAGACAGACAATACCGAAGAAAAGAAAGAAGAGACGCAGGAAATTCAGGAAACCAAATAAGGAAAACGATTCTCTATCATTTCATAGAGAATCCCTTCCAGCAAAAAGTTTTCACCACATTTTCAAACAAACTTAAAAAGCCAGAAATTCCCTTAGCCATCGGGTTTCTGGCTTTTTCTATCACGTCATTCTGCAAAAACAATCGTAGGTGTCTCAAGCAATCTCTTTTCTACTTTCTTCTCTCTTTTCGAGATAATCGAGAATCATTCTGCTCGCCATCTCTTTTCCAATCCCGGAATCGATGCATAAATCATAGTTGTGGCGGTCATCCCAACGCTTTGAGGAGATACTCTGATAATAGGCGGCTCTCGTCTTGTCGGACTGCCGTATTCTCTTTCTTGCCTCCTCATCGGTATCATGATACATCTCCATAATGTTCTTCACTTTGACTTCCTCGGATGCATAAATGAAAACAGAGACAACATCCGGATAATCCTTCAGGACATAATCTGCGGCACGACCGACAATCAGGCAGCTTCCCTTTTCGGCGATGGCCTGAAGAACTTCCCTTTGTGCCTGGATGGACTGACTCTCCGCGCTTTTGCTGAGATAAAGACTGTTGGAAATACCTTGCTTCTTAGTCACATCCGTCTCTTCCAGGAATTTCTGGGAAAGGCCTGATTTTTCTGCGGCAAGAGAGAGCAGTTCCTTGGAATAGAAGGGAATCTTCAGTTCCTCGGCAACCATTTTTCCGATGGTCTTTCCCTGAGACCCGTGTTCTCTTGCAATCGTGATGATGACACCGGGACGGGAAGGCTGAATTATCGCTTTCTCCTCTTCGACAATATCCTCTTTCCCGAGTTCCTTAAATAGAACGAAGGTGAAGGATAAGGCGATGAAAAAGGCGAGCGTATCCGCAATCATCGGCGCGTAGAGCAAAGAGACGACACCGCTTCCCGGATTGGACTTTTCACTGAAATAAGGGATGATCATGACCGCGGGGACAAAGAAGAGAAGGTCTCTCGCCAAAGAGGCGATGGTTGCTTTGACTGCTTTGCCGCAGGCCTGGAAGAAAATGGAAGACATCTTGATAAAACAGGTCAGCATCGTCGTCGCCAGGAACAGACGGAAGACCAGTCTTCCGTATTCCATATAGAGCGGGTCGCTCTGACCGCCGAAAATCCGAATGATGGCATCCGGGAAAAGTTCGAAGAGCAAGGTCGCGACAAAGGAAATGCCAATTGTCCACATCAGAATCAGGAAATAGGTATGACGGACACGTTTGATTTTTCCGGCACCGATGTTATAACCAATGATTGGTAGGCCGCCTAAGACAATTCCGACCACGATATTGAGAACGACAGTGAAGACCTTGGTCTCAATCGAAGTGATGGCAATCGGAATATCCTGTCCGAATTTGGAAAGGTTACCATATTTCACAAGCATCGCATTGCCGACGAGATTGACGACAACAATGGAAATCTGCGTGATGAAAGAACTGATTCCTAAGGATAACGGCTCTTTGAATCCTCTGAAATCCGGAATAAAGGATTTCAGATTCAGTCGGAAAGTCTTCGAACGGAAGAAATAGATGGCACCGATTAGGAAAGCGACAATCTGTCCAATCACAGTCGCCCAGGCGGCGCCCTGAATGCCCCAATCGAACACATAGATAAAAAGCGGATCGAGGACCATGTTGAGAATCGCACCGACACCGGTGGAAAGCATCGCAAAGAGCGGAGAACCGTCGCTGCGGATAATGCCGTTCATCATGTTCTGAAGCATATAGAATGGGAAGAAGCAGGCTAGAATTCTCAGGTAGTTTTCTGCCATCGTCACCGTATTGTCACTAGCGCCACAGAAACGGAGAATCGGTTCTCCAAACACAAAGCTGATCAGGATGATCAGAAGAGAGGCTAGGAAAGTGAAGACAATTCCCGTACCGATGGCCCGGTTTGCTTTTTCCGTCTCTTTCTTTCCTTGGCAGATACTGAGGTAGGCGGCACAGCCGTCTCCGAAGCACCAGGCAAAGGCTTGAGTGACAACCAGAATCGGAAAAACGGCACCTGTCGCTGCATTGCCGAGATAACCCAAGGAAGAGTTTCCGACGAAAATCTGATCGACGATGTTATATAACGAGGAAATCAGAAGAGAAGCCACACAGGGAATGGAGAACTTCAGAAGAAGTTTCCCGATTTTTTCGTTTCCAAGATTCTTTGTGTTTTCCATGGTAACCTCCCAAAAGACATAGGCATTATTCTATCAAATGAAAGGGAATAGAAAATAGCCTATTGGATGATATCTTACATTATTCTATGCTTTTCTCTTTCCATCCGTCATATTCCGCTCCCGGAGAATGTTTCCCGCCAAGAAAAAAACGGAGAGAATGAGGCAACTGTTTTTTGATCTGATTCTTTACCGGACGGTACAAATCACTTGGTAACTTTCACAGTTTTCCGCTTCGTCTGATATCCAAGAATTGTGGTGACAGAATAAATTTCGGTAACAGGAAGCAAAGACTCCACTTCCTTTCTGGCACAGGATGGGAGTGCATTGTTGAAATGATTGAAGAGGATTGCGACACCCTTGGTTTTAAGAACTTCCTGATTTTCCATGATAAAATCCCACATCGGAGCAGACATATGGAAAACCCAGATTGGGGTGACAAGGATGACTTTCTTCACACTCTGAGGAATGATGACTTTCTCGGTCTTCATCCTCCAGCGATGCATGGCAAAGCGGCCGGACCACCAATAGCCCAAGTCTCCTTCCGTTCTCTCCGCCGTATGCAGTTCCTCGATACAGGCACGATGTTCATCGGCGAGCTGATAGGCCAGTTTCTTCGTATATCCCTTTCTGGAAAAATAGACAACCATTGTCTCGCTGTCTTTCTGAATGTTGGGATAATCGGAAGGCAAAACATGGAAATGTTCTTGACAATAGGAAACAAGGGAAATATAACCGACGATAAACTGCAGGAGTCCAAGGAGGAAGAAAATGATATCCATCGCATTGATTGGAAAGATGGAAAACTGAATGGAAATCCATGCCATCAGCGTGACACCGAACAGAGTTCCAAGAACATGACCTGCCTTCTTTCTGAAACAGAGAAAAAGAAAGGCGATAAGATTCGTGATTCCGTTGACAATGATCAGCATAATGCCGGCAAAAGTATAATCCTGAAAAAGGGTATCACTGAAGGGAAGCGGATGGAAATAAGGAAGCATATCCGTCATTCCAAGAAGACTCCCATCTGGCTTGATCAACATCATGATTCCGCCAAAAAACGCACCGATAGAAATCAAAATTGTCAATCCCATCAATAGAATTCTTGTCACTTTCAGTCTCATTTCAGATTTTCTCCCAATACAGTCATCACCAAATCATGAAGATAACGATTTCTTTCCTCTTCCACGGTGAAATCATAGTCGAGAAATTGCTTTTGCGTCAACGACTTCACAAAGGCAACCTGCATAGCCGAGACGAGATAGAAGGAGAGGCGCATTGCCTTTTCCTCATCAAACTTTTCTTTCAGGATATAAGAGAAAGCACGGACACAGGAAGCAGAGTTGGAAGCATCGTCATAGGAACGATAATCCGACAGAATCGAAACCTTACTGATGGACGGATGAGAGAAGAGATAGGAAAACACTTCTCTCATGATTGTTTCCGAACGGTAAAGAAAAGCTTCGTTCTCATTCATGGATGAATCCGGAATGACAACAGGACGATAAGTCTTCACAATTCCGGCGATGATTCTCTGAACACAGGTTTCAATCAGTTTCTGTTTGTTGTCGAAATGATAATTGATCAATCCGACACTGATATGGATTCTGCCTGAGATTTCCCGAATAGTGATTTTGGAAATGTCGCCTTGATAGGTCTCGATGAGCTTTGTTGTCTCTTCGATAATGGTCTCTTTGTTATTCATAGTCCGACTATTGTACTGAACATTGTTCAGTATAGCAAGACAAAATTTCATTGGGTGATGTTTTTTTACCCGGTTGTACCACATTTTTAAAACTGTTGAAATCCGTGGAAAATCCCTTAGTCATCAAGAAATTTTTGAATGAAACGAACAAAGTCTGCAAAAGGATTTCTCAGTTTCATTTTCCAAAAAGGGTAGTACCAATTAAGTGTTGTTCGTCGAGTAAAGCGGCTTCCTTGGAAGGAGGTTCCCGAGAACGCCTTCTTCGAACTGCCTGGTGCTTTGCGAATCCGTTTCAATCCT
>CAKVBX010000014.1 GCA_934725685.1 uncultured Bacilli bacterium | reverse complement strand
TTCTCATTCGAATACTTCAAGAGGGACAAAATCACTGAACAACTTTCAGGGACAAATTCACAGAACAACTACAAAAAAACAAGAAAATGTTTGACAAATAACAATGCCATCATTATACTTCTTACTTGCCCTTGGGATATAGTCAAGCGGTAAGACAACGGTCTCTGAAACCGTGATGCCTTGGTTCGAATCCAAGTATCCCAGCCATGCAAATAATGCCAGTCCTTTGGGATTGGCTTTTTATTTCTGTGTTCCCATCACCGAGAATTCTTTCTTTCTTTAGAAAGAAATGCTATGCCATTTGGTATAATTTTAAGCGAAAGAAAAAACACAACATGGATTTACAGAAAGAACTTAATCATAATCAGTTTTTAGCCGCCTCTTCGACCAGTCAGTATCTGAGAATCATCGCCGGTGCCGGCACCGGAAAGACAAGGACACTCACTTACCGTCTCGCCTATCAAATCATGACCGGTGTGAATCCGAAGAGGATGCTCGCCATCACCTTCACCAACAAGGCTGCCAAGGAAATGTCAACCCGTGTGGGAGACCTCCTTATGAAAGAGTCTTTTCCGTCTTCCGAAAAGCCACTCATCTGCACCTTTCACGGCTTCTGCTATCGTTTCTTGAGAAAGGAAATCGCCAAGATTCCTGGATATAGCACCGGTTTCCAGATTGCATCTGATGAAGACAGTTCCGCCATCTATAAAGACATTTTTTCCAAAATGACGAAAGGAGACAGCAAGGACTTCGTCAAAGCCATCACTGGTAAAATCTCCATGCTCAAGACAGACGGCGTTTTTCCTGACGAAGTCACCAAGAGTGATGTCCCTCTCGATTCCATCTATTCGTTCGATGAACTGATGAGCGTCTATACCACCTATCAGAAGAAATTGAAAATTCAGAATCTTCTCGATTTTGACGACCTCCTCATGCTCACCTATTTCGTGATGGAGAACAATCCGGATGTCCGGGAAACTTGGAGACACAAATACGACGTCTTCCTTGTCGACGAATTTCAGGATACCAACGGCCTTCAGTACGGACTCATCCGCCTCTTCATGTCCCCTACGGCGACGCTGACCGTCGTCGGAGACCCTGATCAGACGATCTATACCTGGCGAGGTGCCAAGAACGAAATCATCAAGGACCGTCTCGCCAAGGATTTCCCGTCGCTGGAGACGGTCGTTCTCGATGAGAACTACCGTTCCACCCAGTGCATCCTCGATGCCGCCAACAAGCTGATTTCCAACAACAGGGACCGCATGGATAAGAAGCTCATCGCAGCCAGCGGTGTCGTCGGTGACCGCGTCGAGTATTTCCGCTGCCGGGATAACGACAACGAAGGCTACCGTATCGCCCTCAACATCCGCACCCTTCACCAACAGTTCGATGTTCCTTATCACGATATCGCCGTTATTTACCGCTCTAACTATCTTTCCAACGCTTTGGAAAAACAGCTCACGCTTTTCCGGATTCCATATGACATTTACGGCGGCATGAAATTCTATGAGCGTGCCGAAATCAAGGACGCCATCGCCTATCTCCGCCTTGCGGTCAATCCGGATGATTTCTCTTTCCGCCGTATTCTTGTTGCACCCACAAAAGGTATCGGTCAGACTATCCTCAGCCGGGCAGAAGAACTCCGTGACAGCCTCGGAGAGGAGACGCTGCTAATCCGCATTTTCCGGGAACATCAGGACGTACTCGGACTCAATAAGCGTACCATTCTCGCCCTTACGAACTTCTACGGCGCCTATGACCATTTTGTCCAGGCACTCTCCCTCTCCAAGAATGGAAACGATGTGGCTACGGCAATCTTCAACTATTTCAATGAGGCGGGATTCCTCGAGTATGTGCATCAGGAGGACCTGAAACTGCAGGAAAAGCTTTCCTATACCGCTGCTTCCTCGGTCTCCAAAGTGGACAACGTTAACGAACTCATGCGAACCATCTCCCAGTTCTTCCAGCAGGATATGCTTGATGAGAACGGAAGCCCGAAGGCACCGACGCTGGACGATTTTCTGTTGGAAGTCTCTCTTCAGTCCGATCAGGACACAATGGAAGACGACGATAAAGTCTCCCTGATGACCGGACATGTCTCAAAAGGTCTTGAATTCCCTTATGTGTTTCTTACCGGCCTCAATCAGATGATTTTTCCGACCACTCACGCCCTCCAGGATGGAAGCCGTTCCGCCATCGAAGAGGAGCGAAGACTCATGTATGTCTGTATGACCCGTGCGAAGAAGAAACTCTATCTCTCTTCTTTTGGCGGAACGAACTTCCGCTCCGGATCCGAGTATCTTCCCTCGATGTTCCTCAAGGAAATCGAGGCGAAAGCGACGACCGAGGTCAAGAAGCCCACTTCCGAGGCAAAGCCTTACATGAATTACAATGCTTACCGTGGGGCCCATAAGCCCTCGCTTGCCGACAATCTCACCAACGCCAACGATTTCCTGAAGAGAAAGTCCGCTTCGGGGAATAAACCGGTGGCGGAAACCTATCAGGTCGGTGACAAGGTACAGCACGACAAATTCGGCATCGGCATCGTGACGGAAGTCAGCAAGGATTCCAAAATCACGGTTGACTTCGGTGCTAGCGGCGTGAAGAAGCTAATGCTCGGATTCAAGGCGTTTCACAAAATATAGGAGGAATGAGTATGGAAGCAATCGACAAAGACAAAGAACGGGTCAGGGAACTGACCGAACTTCTCAACCGGTACAACTATGAGTATTATGTCCTTTCCCAACCGAGCGTCTCGGATGCGGAATTCGACAATCTGATGGAGGAACTTCAGCGTCTTGAACAGAAAAGACCGGATTTGAAAGACCGCCTCTCTCCGACCAGCCGCGTCGGCGGCGGAGTCCTCGACTCTTTCAAGAAAATCACGCATAAGAAATACATGCTTTCCATCGCGGACGTCTTCAACGAAGAGGAACTCTATGATTTCGATAGGACCATTCGCAAGGCCACGGGTCTTAAGCAAATCGAATATATGTGCGAGGTCAAGATCGACGGACTATCCTGCTCTCTCGTCTACGAGAACGGAGATCTGGTTTCCGCTTCCACAAGAGGAGACGGTACCGTCGGAGAAGATGTCACCGACAATGTCATGACGATCCCGAGTGTTCCCCTCCATATTTCCGACAAGAGAGACATCGAGGTCCGCGGAGAAGTCTATATGCCGAAGAAATCCTTCCATCTTCTCAATGAGGAACGGAAAAAGAACGGAGAATCGCTCTTTGCCAATGCGAGAAATGCCGCAAGCGGCTCTCTGAAGAACCTCGATTCCAAGGTGACGGCGAAAAGAAAGCTCGATGCCTGGTGGTATTATGTCCCCGATGCCTTAGAGCTCGGCATGAAGAAACATTCCGAGGCTCTGGAATTCGCAAAATCCCTCGGTTTCCGCGTCAATCCGGAGAGAAGACTTGTCCACGGCATCGAGGAAGTTATCGCCTATATGCACGAATATCATGAGAAACGTCCCACTCTCGATTACGATATCGACGGCCTTGTCATCAAGGTTAACGACATGACCCTTTATGACACCATCGGTTACACGATGAAGACCCCGAAGTGGGAAATCGCCTATAAATTCCCGCCCGAGGAGCAGATTACCCGTCTGGAAGACATCGAGATTTCCGTCGGAAGGACGGGAAGAGTCGCACCGACTGCCATTTTGACCCCGGTTCGTGTCGCTGGAAGCCTCATTTCCAGGGCGACTCTGAACAACGAAGACTTCATTCAGGGAAAGGATATCCGCATTGGTGACTATGTCTCCCTCCACAAGGCGGGCGATGTCATCCCGGAGGTCGAGAAGGTCATTCTCGAACGCCGTCCGGAAGGGACAAAGCCGTATGCATTCCCTAAGGAGTGCCCATACTGCCATCACCCGCTCGAGCGGATTCAGGGACAGACCTTTTGTGTCAACAATGAGTGCCCATCAAGAAAAATCAACAATCTGATTTTCTTTGCTTCCAAGCAGGGCATGGATATCGAAGGACTCGGCGACAAACTCGTCGAATCGCTGTTCAACGAAGGGCTCGTCAAGGACGTATCGGATTTCTATGCGCTCCATGAGCATGAGGAAGATCTCATGCTCATGGACGGTATCGGAAAAAAGACGTGCGAATCGCTCTTCAAGGCCATCGAAAAATCCAAGAAGAACGATTTCTACATGCTTCTCTCCGCCTTGGCGATTCCGCTCGTTGGAAAGAAGACGGCCATCATTCTCGCCGACCATTTCCAGAATATGGATAACCTGAAGAAGGCGTCCAAGGAAGCGCTCTCTGCACTCAGTGATGTCGGGGATATCACGGCGGTTAAAATCTATGCCTATTTCCACGATGAGAATAACCTTTCTCTTCTCGACCGCCTCGCCTCTTATGGACTCAACTTTGCTCTTCTTCATCCTGTGGTGGAAGCGGCGGATAACTGTTTCAAAGGAAAGAAGTTCGTCCTCACCGGAACCATCTCCGTCCCTCGGGATGTTATGACCGAACGGATCGAACGGCTCGGTGGAAAATCCGCTTCGAGTGTCTCCAAGGCGACGGATTTTGTCCTCGCCGGGGAAGCAGCCGGAAGCAAACTCGACAAGGCCAGGGCACTCGGTGTCCGCATCTACAGCGAAGAGGAGATTCTCCCTCTCCTTGAAGAGGCCGAAGCCAAGCAGGGGGAATAACTATCGTAACCGATAGGACTTTGCGATATAATAAATTGTTTTTTTGAGGTATTCCTATGATAAAAGTCACAAAACAAGTCATTGAAAAGTGTGCCGAGAACCTTCTGTTCCGGCTTGGCCCCGGTCAGGCGGACCTCATCAACGAGGAATTTTCGACGGTCATGGCACAGATTGATTTTCTCTCTTCCATTCCCGGAGTGGATCTTGCTGATCCGATGACGTTCCCTTACAGCGAACATCAGAAACTCTTAAGAGAGGATAAACCCAGTAGACCTTTGAAGCCCGGCGACGCTTTGAAGAACTGCAACAGCAAGCTCGGAACTCAAGTTCGCTTACCGAAAGTTGTAGGTAACAAGAATGATCAAGTGGATGAATAAAACAATAGGAGAGCTCCACGAAGCTCTCGTGAAGAAGGAAGTCACCGCCTCTGAACTGGTAGAGGAATGCATCGAAGCCGTCAAGCAAGATGACTGCAACGCTTTTGAGGCCACGTGTTTTGACGAAGCGAGAAAAGCGGCGAAGAAGATCACGGAAGTCAAGGAGGAAGACTATCTTCTCGGCATTCCGTATCTCTGCAAGGACAACTATTCCACCAAAGGCGTCGAGACTTCGGCCAGCTCCAATATCCTCAACGGATATGTGCCTTTGTTCGATGCGACGGTCGTCTCCAAGCTTTCCCGTGCCGGCATGATCATGGTCGCCCATACCACCATGGATGAGCTCGCCATGGGTGGAACCGGAACTACCGGAAGAAAGGGTGTCACCTGCAATCCGTACGACCATACCCGCATCGTCGGCGGCTCTTCTTGCGGCTCCGCTGCCGCTCTGGCACAGGGCATTGCCCCGATGGCCTTGGGAAGCGATACTGGCGACTCCGTCAGAAAGCCGGCTTCCCATGCCGGATTGGTCGGTTTCAAGCCGACCTGGGGGAGAATCTCCCGTTTTGGCCTTTTCCCGTTCGCACCCAGCATGGACACCGTCGGCTATTTCACCCGCGATGTTCTAGATGCTGCTTATCTTCTTACTGCGCTCAGCGGCCATGATAACAAGGATATGTCCTCTTCCTACCGTAAGAAGGAAAAATATCAGGACTATGTCCTCAACGGGCGCCATCATAAGAGAGTCGGCTATTTCAAGGCCATTCTCAATCAAATGAAGGATGACAAGATCCGTGTCAGCTTCCTTGCTCTTCTCGACAAGATCAGAGAGGAAGGATACGAAGTCGAGGAGTATGACTATCCGGTCGACCTTCTCGATGCCCTCTATCCGACCTATATGATCATTTCCTGTGCCGAGGCAACCAGCAATGATGCCAATCTCGACGGTGTCCGTTTCGGACCTGCTGCGGAAGGCAAGCCGGAAACCTACAAGGAATATATGATGGACTGCAGAACCCGCGGGTTCTCCGACCTCATCAAGCGCCGTTTCGTCATCGGTTCCTTCTCTCTTCTGAGTGCCAACCAGGAAGAGATGTTCAATCGTGCCCAGAAGGCGAGAAGACTCATTGTCAATAAGATGAACGAGTTCTTTGATTCCTTCGATTATTTCATCACCCCTGCCGCCTTCTCTGTCCCGAAGAAAATCGACGAACTTTCCACCGCCTGGTCGGTCCATCCGGATTTTCTCGACAACATTCTCACCATTGGAAACTTCGGTGGCTATCCTTCCATCACCGTTCCGATGTGCAAAGTCGGTTCTCTTCCTATCGGCGTCAACATCACCGGCCGTGTCTTTGAAGACGGCGAAGTGCTTTCCTTTGCTGCCGACGTCGAGAAGATGACCGGATTAAGAAACCTCGTCGCAAAGGAGGAACACTAATATGGAATTCGAACCAGTCATCGGTATTGAGATCCACGTCGAGCTCAAGACCAAATCCAAGATGTTTTCTTCGGCGCCCTGTACCTTCGGAGAAGCGCCGAACTCCATGGTCGTCCCCTTCGATTTCGCATTCCCCGGGACGATGCCGGTCGTCAACCGGGAAGCCGTTTCCTTCGGTATCAAGGTCTGCTCTGCCTTGAACATGAATATCGCAAGAACACTTTATTTCGACCGTAAGAACTATTTTTATCCGGATCTTCCGAAAGGCTTCCAAATCACCCAGCAATTCCATCCGATTGGAACGCACGGCTATGTGGAAATCGAAGCTGGCGGAAAAAACATCCGCGTCGGTGTCGATAACGCCCACCTCGAAGAGGATACCGCAAAGCAAATCCACCTCTCCGATATTTCCCTCATCAACTTCAACCGCTGCGGCACGCCACTCATCGAAATTGTTTCCGATCCTGATATGCATTCCGGCGAAGAGGCCATGAAATATGTCGAAGCCATCCGTGAAATTGTCACTTATCTCGGCGTCTCTGACGGCAAGATGGAGAATGGTTCGCTCCGCTGCGACATCAATATTTCCCTCCGTCCGAAGGGAGAGACCAAGTTCGGTACTAAGACCGAGTGCAAGAACCTGAATACCATCCAGAATATCCGCGCTGCCGTTGACTATGAAATCAAGAGACAGACGGAGATTCTCCTTTCCGGGGGCAAAGTCGAACAGGAGACGAGACGTTACGATGAGGCACAGAAGAAGACTGTCCTCATGAGAAAGAAGACGGATGCCATCGACTACAAGTATTTCCGGGAACCGAACATTGTCCCGATTGATCTCGATGAGGGATTCATCGATGACAGCATCATGAGCATGAACAAACTGCCGAAGCAGTACCGCGAAGAACTCAAGAAGTCCGGTCTCGGCGATTACGAGATTGAGGAACTTCTCAAAGACCGCCAGTTCGTCGTCTATTTCGAAGACTGTATCTCGCTCGGCGCCAAGAATGCGACCACCCTCTGGAACTATCTCATGGTGGAAATCGTCGGTTATCTCAACAAGAACGAAAAATCCCTTTCCGACCTTCCTTTTTCCAAGGAACAGATGGTTGCCTTTGTCAATCTGATCAGCGAAGGCAAAATCAATTCCAAGCAGGCGAAGGAAGTACTCGCCATCATGGAAGAGAAAGGGGAAGATCCGCTCAAGATTGTTCGGGAAAAGGGAATGGAACAGATTTCCGATGCCTCGTTCATTGATTCTCTCATCGAAGAGGTCCTTTCTGAGAATGGCAGTGTCGTCGAGGATTGGAAGAGAGGCAAGGATCACGCCTTAGGCTATCTTGTCGGACAGGTGATGAAGAAGTCCAAAGGAAAGGCAAATCCTGCCCTCGCCAAGGAACATATCCTCGCCATTATCGGCCCCTGTGGAAAGAATAAATAGTTTGTTAAGTCAATTCTCCGTAAATTTGGTATAATAACATTTTCGGATACGATGTTATAGTTACCCTTGAAAAAGTGAGGTGCCAGATTATGGTGAAAAAAGAAGATCGCAGAATCATAAAAACGAAAATGAAACTCGGGGAAGCGCTGTTCCGTCTCCTCGAATATGAACGTCTCGGGGAAATCCGGATCAACAATCTCTGCCATGAAGCCGGGGTGTCCCGCGCCACATTCTACAATAACTTCCATCATATCGGTGAGGTCGTCTCTTTCCAGCTCTCCTCTCTGATTCTCGGCGATACGAAGGAAGAGTACGGAAAGATGAGTGTCGATCAGGACTACCGCCGGTATCTTTGCGATATCATCCACGGAATCCGTGAAAATCAGAAAGAACTCGTCACCGTCAATAAGGGGACGGACGATAACATCTTTTTCACGGCAGCCATGCGCAATTTTCACTATCAGGAACTCACCGAGGTCCTCTC
Organism: uncultured Bacilli bacterium; assembly: GCA_934725685.1. Taxonomy (GTDB): domain Bacteria; phylum Bacillota_I; class Bacilli_A; order RFN20; family CAG-288; genus Enterosoma. The sequence continues at coordinate 25,748 of CAKVBX010000014.1, read as the reverse complement.
TTCGCACCGCACTCTCATCGAGAAGAAGATTCCCTTCGAACTCTTGCTCGATTTCCTTTCTCTCTCCCTGTCCGGCTTTACTTACTATGTTCTCCGCCATCCGGAGATGGAGGAAAGCAAGGTTGTCGACTATGGGTTTCATCTCTCCTATCGTCTGATTCTCGACTACCTCAACAAGAATCCGCTTTAGTTCTGAAAATGCTCAGGCCGGCCTAATTCCTCTCTCGGGAATGTGCCGGCTTTTTCTCTGGTTTTCTCCCTTTAAAAACAGAGGCGGAAATCGTATAATATCGATATTATGTCCAAAGATTTTTACATTGAAATTCTGCATGAAGACAAAAACTGTCATGCGCGTTACGGGTATCTTCACACCCCTCACGGAACCGTTGAGCTTCCGATGTTCATGCCTGTCGGAACACAGGCCACAGTGAAGACCATCGCTCCGGAAGAGCTTGTAAGTATGGGTTCCGGTGTCGTTTTGGCCAACACCTATCATCTCGCTTTGCGTCCCGGCACCAAGATTGTCAAGGCGGCCGGCGGGGTTCAGAAGTTCATGAACTACCCTGGACCGATGCTCACCGATAGCGGGGGCTATCAGGTTTTCTCCCTCACGAAGCTTCGCGACAAAATCACGGAGGAAGGGGTCTCCTTTAAGGACCCCCTTTCCGGGAACCGCCATTTCTTCTCTCCGGAAAGTGTCATCGGACTTGAGGAAGATATCGGTGCCGACATCATCATGTGTTTTGATGAATGTGCTCCTTGGCCCTGCAGCAAGGAATATATGAAGAATTCCGTCGACCGGACCATCCGTTGGGCCAAGCGCTGTCTCGCCGCCAAGACGAGAGACGACCAGGCACTCTTCGGCATCTGTCAGGGCGGCGATTATGCTGACATCCGTCAGTATTGTGCTGAGGAACTCACCAAGCTTCCGTTCGAAGGCTTCTCCATCGGCGGAACTGCCATCGGAGAACCGCGCGTCACCGAATATCACGAAGTTTCCCTCACGATACCCTATCTCCCGTATGACAAACCGCGTTATCTGATGGGAATCGGTTCTCTCGATATGCTTTTTGATGGTATCCGCAAAGGTGTCGACATGTTCGACTGTGTCTTACCGACCAGACTTGCAAGACATGGCTCCGTCATGACCCATAAAGGCAGAATCAATATCATGAAGGGCTGTTATGCCAACGACTTCTCCCCGCTCGATGAGGAGTGTGACTGCTATTGCTGCCGGAACTTCACCAAGGCGTATGTCCACCATCTCATGAAATGCCAGGAAGGATTCGGTGCCCGTCTATGCTCCATTCATAACATCCGTTTCCTCATTCAGGCGATGGAGGGAGCCAGAGAAGCCATCAAGAACGACAGGTTCTTGGAATATGCCGCCGAGCGTCTCGATGAGTTCGGCTCCGTCAGAGGTTGTTAATCATGAATACACCAGGTTTTGATTACGATATCTATTCTCTTTCGTCCTACGACTACAATCTTCCTGAGGACCGGATTGCCCAGTCCCCGGCCGAGAAGCGGGACGAATCCCGCCTTCTCACGATGAACCGCGATACCGGGGAACTGAAGGATGAGGAACATTTCTACAATATTCTGAACTATCTCCACAAGGGAGATGTTTTGGTGCGGAATAACACCAAAGTCATCCCGGCGAGACTTCTCGGCGAGAAAAAGGAGACCCACGCCCATGTCCAGCTGCTCCTTTTAAGACAGCTGCCCGAGGAAAAAGATACCTGGGAGTGCTTGGTTGGCAATGCCCATACGGTCAAGCTCGGAACGAAGGTCTATTTCGGTGCCCATGACGAACTCATTGCCGAATGCATCGGCGTCAAGGAGGAGGGACTCCGCGATTTCCGTTTCACTTATGAGGGAATCTTCCTCGAAGTCCTCGATGCTCTGGGAAAAATGCCGCTTCCTCCCTATATCCATGCGCAGCTCGGCGACAATTCCCGCTATCAGACGGTGTACGCCAAGATCGAAGGAAGCGCCGCCGCCCCGACGGCCGGCTTCCATTTCACGCCGGAACTTTTCGACAAGATTCGTGCCCGCGGTGTCGAAGTACTCGATGTCACCCTGCATGTCGGTCTCGGGACGTTCCGACCCGTCAAGACGGACGATATCCGGGAACATCCCATGCACTCGGAATTCTATCATATGTCCAAGGAGACTGCGGAGCGGCTCAATCTCGCCAAGAAGGAGGGAAGACGCATCATCGCCGTCGGCACGACTTCCACAAGAACGCTCGAATCCGTCTATCATAAATACGGCACCTTCCGGGAATGTTCCGGAGATACCAAGCTTTTCATCTATCCGGGTTTCGAATATCAGGCGATTGACTGCCTCGTCACCAACTTCCACCTGCCGAAGTCGACTCTTGTCATGCTCGTCTCCGCTTTTTCGACGAGAGACAATGTCCTGAATGCCTATCGGCATGCCGTGGAGAGCGGATACCGCTTCTTCTCCTTCGGCGATGCCATGTTCCTTTACCGCAACAAATGAGAGACGACAGACAGCGACGGGACTATTATCAGCGCCTTTATGAAAAAGAGGTGAGTGAGGTTGATGAAAAAGGAGAGAAACCCTCTCTTTTTCTTCATGCCTGCTGTGGACCCTGTCTTACGTATCCTCTCTCCATTCTGATCCGTCATTTTAAGGTGACGGTCGGTTTCTTCAATCCGAACATCTATCCGGTCGCGGAATATCAGAAGCGTCTTGCGACACTGAAGGATTTTCTTATGAGGTACGCAAAAGACCAGGGAATCGAGATTCCTCTTGTTGTCAACGAAGAGGATTTTCTCCGTTATCAGAAGGCGTTCGAAAAACGGAGCGAGGACCATGAGGGCGGCAGTATGTGTCTCGCCTGCCACAGCTATCGGATGGGACTCGCCTACGAATATGCCTATCAGCATCATTTCGATTATTTCACGACCGTCATGACGGTCTCCTGCAAGAAACCGAGCCGGGAGCTCAACGAGATTGCCGAAAAGATGTCACTCCGTTATCCTGGGACGAAATATCTCTATTCTGATTTCAAGAAAAATGACGGCATGCTCAAAGGGATTCTCCTAAGCAGAGAGTATGGGCTGTATCGTCAGGATTATTGCGGATGCCTTCCCTCACTTCTCGAGAGGGAAGAAGAAAAGAAACGTCAGTCGGAAAAGAAGCGGAGCACTCTAGGATAGTTTCTCTTCGCTTCCTCTTCATTTTCGAAGGTGATGGTGATTCTGTTTCCGTTCTTTACCACTTTGGTCTTTCTTCCGTTTCCGGAAAAGGACCTTTTTTCTTTTTCCAAATCACGGACGGAGACGACTCCTTTTCTGATTTTCCCGTAGAGTTCCTTCTGCTTTTCCACCGGAAGGTTGAGAAGGGAACGTGCTTCCGAATAGGAGAGTTCGTAGGAACGGATGCCGTTTTTCAGGAAATCGGGAAGCGTCTCAAGGCGGAGCAGATTCTTGACCTGGGAGACGGAGCAGGAAGCGAGACTTGCCAGCTTCTCCTCGGAATATCCGTACTTTTGTTTCAGGATGGAAAAGGCATAGGTCTTGACTAAGGCGCTGTCTCCTTCCTCCTGAATGTTCTGAAGGATATAGGTGATTTTTCTTTCTTCCTCGAGATCCGCCTTGACAATCGGCAGTTCACTGAATCCAATTCTTTTTGCCAAAAGAAAACGTTTCACACCATTGATGATTTCATATCCCTTGTCTCTTCTGACGACAATGAGGGGAACAAAGAATCCGTCGTTCCTTAAGGAATCCTCTAGGGAACGATAACAGTTCAGGTCATAGTTTGCTTCGGAGAAGAGATTGCTCAGATAAAGCTCTTCGATGTTGACCTTGGTTTCGGAGATACCCAAAAGATTCTGTTCAATTTCATCGACAACAGAAAAACGCTGATATTTCCTGACGAGACTGTTTAAATCAGTCCTGTTCGCCTTTGTTTTTGTTGCTGACACGTTCGATGACCTCTCTCGCTAAAGCGAGATAACTCAGAGAACCGGCACTCTGCGGCCGGAAATAACTTACGGGCATGCCCTTGGCGATGGCTTCGGGGATGGAGACATTTCTCGGAATGGAGGTGAGGAAGACGTGGTCCTTGAAGTTGTTCCTGATTTCCTTGGTGATGTCGAGGGATAGCTTGGTCCGGGGATCGTACATCGTGATGAGGATGCCGAGGATTTTCAGGGAGCGGTTATCCTTTTCCTGTACGTTGTAAAGGGTGGAGAGAAGCTGGGCTAAGGCATCCAAGGCAAAGTATTCGCACTGGACGGGGACAAGGATGGAATCGGCAGCGTTGAGGGCATTGAGGGAAAGAAAACCTAAAGACGGCGGGGTGTCGATGAGAACGTAGTCGAAAAGGTTGATTTCCTTGCGGGAGAGGATTTCCCGTAATAGTTTGGTTGAGCTCTTTCCCTGCGTCAGAAGATTGCTCTCTACCATAGCCAGGGTGAGATTGGCAGAAAGAATCGAGATATTGTCAAAATTCGTTTTGCGGATGCAGTGACGGAGGTCACTCTTTCCCAAAAGCAGTTCGCTCATAGTCCGTTTGGAGAGAGTCGGGTCGATACCGAGGGCCTGGGAACAGTTTCCCTGCGGATCCATGTCAACCAAAAGGACCCGTTTGTTGTAATGGGCGAGTGAGGCGGCGAGATTGTAGGCGGTCGTCGTTTTGCCGACTCCTCCCTTCTGGTTTGTGATGGCGATGATTTCAGTCATATCATGATTTTACCATATTCGGCAGGCAATTCATCGCAGCCCTTACAGAAAAGGGCACTTTTTCCGATTTGGAAAGATTTTATGCGAAAAAGTGGCGCATATGGATATATAATATATATCACCTGACTTGTTTTCCTTGAAAATGAGGCGGGAAACAACTATATTAGTTGAAGTTGTCTTTGTGTGCGATTTTATTTTCAATGAGGAGGACTCTTATGAAGAAAGGCAAACGTACTCTGACTTTGGCAATGTCACTCTTGTGCATCGCCAGTCTCACCGCCTGCGATAACGAGTATAGCTATCCGAACAACAAGTGGAAAGATGGCGAAATCGTTACGGTCGGAGGTAAGACTTATGACTTTAAGCAGATTTATGATTTATTGAATTCCACGAAAGGATCTGCTCAGGCCTACTACAATGTCGCTAAAAACATTCTTGCTCAGTTAGTCACTCAGAAGACCGACGCAATCAATGCGACCGTCGATTCCAAGATGAACGAACTGAAGAATACCTGGAAGACCAACGCAAGAACCAACAGAACTTCTTACAAGGAAGAGATGGAAAAGACCTTTGAAAGCGAAAAGGTAGACGACATCGATGAACTGAGAAACAAGTACATCGCTGCAGCTCAGGAAGACGCCAATTCCACTTCCTACTACAATATCAATGCGGATGGCACGACGGATACCAGCTATAAGTACTACATCTCTGAGGACATGACCAAGAAGTATGTCATCAACCAGGCTCCGTACCATGTCAGCCACATCTTGATCAAGGTCGATGCCTCCAGCGACGGCGAAGGCCTCTGGAACGGAAAGATTTCCTCTGATGATGCCAAACAGATTGGCAACGTCAGTAGAATGCTTGCTTCCAACGACTCCTTTGGCTCCATCGCCCTCATCGCCTCTGATGATGAAGGCTCTGCCAAACAGTACGGTGAGCTTTTCACTTCTACGGACGGAAGCGAACAGGTTGCCATGGAGAAGACCACTTCCTATATCAACGAATTCAAGCTCGGCCTTTATGCCTACGATGCCTATCTCAATCCGGAAACCAAGACCGCTGACATCAACAATGAAGTCCGTGCGTCTCTCAGAGTTCCTGGAAAGGAAGTCAGCACGTCCAATTACACGTATTCGAACAAGACCTCTGTCAAGGATACCATTGCCACGACCGCCATCGGCAAGAGCGAAGCCTTCGGCATTCCGTTCTCCAAGGCCATCACCCTCGGCTACCTTTCTGACACCGAAAAGAACATGACCGACAATACCAAGGTCGATTATGCGCAGGAAGCCCAGTATCCTAGGAACATCCTTTTCAATAACTTCTTCAATTATCACGGTGTCAACTTCATGTATGATGATTCCGCCGAGTATGATGCTTCCTTCCTCGCTGAAGCCAAGCAAGTCGCCCAGACTGCCGGTATCGATGCCAGCGCCTGGACGAAACCGTCCGATGTCGCGGAAGCCCTTCCGAAGAAGTATGATGAATACCTCTATGTCAAGGGACAGCTCGACCGTATCGATGAGAACAAATTCCAGACTATCGACGGCATTTCCGAGAACCTGATTGGCTATACCTATAATGAAGGCACCGGCCGTTCCGAATACACCAAGATTGCCGGTTCCAAGAAGATTCTCGTTGAAAAGGATGACGGAACGAAGAACCCGGTTATCATTGTCCGTGGCGGTTCTTCCAGCTATCAGGGAATTCACTTCATCGTCGTCAACAATAATCCGTTTGTCAATGCCGAAACGAAATATGAGTACTATCGTACCAATATTCCTTCCGCAACAGCCGATAAGACATCTGCCAGCAGCGACAGCTATGCTGAGAATGCTTCCTTCATTAACTACGTCACGACGGATGTTAACTCCAACACGACTTACAACACCCGTAGAGATGCTCTCTACAAATCCATCAAGAAAGCCGACTCCAACATTGAGTTCTCCCTCTATGAGAATAACAAGGCTCAGTATGAGAAGAACACCAACAAGAAGTTCGATGATGTCATCGGCGCCGATTATGCCAAGATTATCGAGCAGTATATCAATACGACCCGTAATTCTACGTCTCTCAGCGCAGATGATTCGTTAGACGAAAGCTGGGAAACCTACATCCAGAAGCTTGCCATCCAGGAAGATGTCTCTCCTCGTGGCATTATTCCTCAGGTTTGTATTTCTGCCTTTGAAGGCGGAAGCTTCGAAGGAAAGGAGAGTCTCTGCCATGTTGAAAAGTAAAAAAATCAAATCCCTTTGCTTATTAGCCGTTTCCGTTCTTGCCCTTGTCGGCTGCGATTCTGATGAAGTCAAATATCCGACCGACTATGCCGATCAGATTTTTACGAACATCGATCAGAAGGATGCTTATGAAAATGACTTCCGTCATTATTATCAGTCCGTTTCTTCTTCCAGCGATATCTATCAGAAGGCGGTCAACCAGATTCTTCTCGATGTCGCTGAAGTTGCCCATGACTATACCAACGGTACCGGAACAAATGTCTATTCCATCAAGAAGGATTACAACAAGAATTCCGTTGCCGATGCCATGGACACCATTGCTTCCCTGAGCGATGACAACCTTTCTTATCGTGCCAAGGAGAGCATGACTACCACTGCCAAGGGCGGAAGTTATTCCAAAGACAATCTCTTTTACGAAAGCAAGTATGCTAAGTTTCTCAACGAGACTTATTACTATCTGAATTTCGACCTTGCCTCCATCAGCGATTCCGGCAAGCTTCTCACTCCGGAACTCAAGTATGCCGACATCTTCTCCAACAACGACAATTACAAGAGTTATATGGAGAAGGAACTCTTCGATGATATGAAGATCAACTACCTCACGGCTGAGTATATCTATCAGAAGTCCTACGCTTCCATCGGTAACTCCAATGCCCGTAAAGTTCAGGTCATCGCCCTCACTGACAGAAGCGATGAACCCGGCGATGCCAAGAAACTTCTCAACGCCTATATCGAGGATTACATTATGGGCGACAAGAAGGACAGCGACTTCAGTGTTCTCTCCAGACTTTGGAAGGGTATCACCAAGAGCAAGGCCGATTCTGTCCAGGCCAACCGTTACGGAAGTGAAATCGTTCTCTCTGCCGATGAAGAACAGTGGCTCAGAGACAACGACATTCTTCCGAGTGATGCTTCTCAGGATGCTACTTCTTCCGGAACCCTTCTCGGCAAGGTTCTTGCTGATGAGAAGAAGCTCGAAGATGGCCGCAACAATATCCACCAGGTTGATACTTCTCTCGAATCCACTTATACCGGCTCCTATGCCTATGACTATAAAACCGGCGTGAGAAAGGCCATCGATGATATCGCGTCGAAGAATCTTGTCACCGAAGGTATCTACCTCTCCTCCAGCGGTATCTCCTCCATCCCGAGTGATCTTTCCTCCCGTATCTTCTCCCCTAGAATCGCCACGGACAAAGCCACGGTCGATCTCATGAAGAAGGATGCTGAGGAAGGCGTCAACAACAGAAGAGACATCACCGTCTACGGAAAAGATGGCTATCGTTATCTTACGACTAGCGATACCCTCTCTGATTCCAACGACAATCTCTTCTATTATGATTCTTCATCCAAGACCTATTATTTGACCCGTATTCTCGATGTCGTCTCCGCTTCCGCACTTTCCAAGACCAATACCTCTTCCATCTATGATACCGATGAGAAGAAGGAACAGATTGCCCGTGAAGTCGCTTATACGATGTCCACCACCGGATCCTATAAGACCAACTCTATCGTCTACTGGCTCAGCCGTACCGATGTCAAGTATTCTGACGAGGACTTCCTCGAATACATCAAGTCCAACTATAAGGATGTTTTCAAGAAGGACAATCCGTACAGCGACGAAGAGAAGATCGTTCTCAAGAAGTAATCAACCGTCGATTTTAGAGAAGGCTTCGGCCTTCTCTTTTTGTAAAAGAGGTAACTGAAATGAATAAAGACACTTCCTGTATATTTTGTAAAATCGCTAATGGCACAATCCCTTGCTACAAAGTCTATGAAGATAACGAAATCATCGCATTTCTCGATGTGAATCCAGCAAGTAGGGGCCATACGCTCGTCTTGCCGAAGGAACACTTTACTGCCATTACGACCTGCCCGAAGAACATCCTTGACCATGCTTTCGAAGTGGCCCAGCTTATTGCACAGGCTCAGATCAGTCAGCTCGGTGCGACAGGATGCAATGTCATCACTAACTGCGGGCGCTCTGCTGGTCAGACGGTGAACCATTTCCACATCCACGTCATTCCGCGTTATGATGATGACGGACTGAAACTGGAATTCCCGCCCCGTCAGCTTACCGACGGTGAAATGGAAAACGTCGTCACTTCCATCAAGAAGGGTATGTGATACTATAGCCGCCCAATCCTTCCTTTTCCGGAAGAATCCGGGCGGCTTTTCCTTTTTTGACGAATTCTTTTTGATTTGTTTTTTTTGCCCGAAAACTCATTTTTGTTATCGTTTCAGTTGCTCAAATATTAGATAACTAATAAAATACTATAGCTATTGTTCGATAGCTGATGTTTATCTTTTGAAGGAGGTTGTTATGGATAAATTGGTCATTTCTCATATTGCGTGTGAAGTCGAAGGCAATCCGATTTTATCGGATGCCTCCCTCACGGTCAATCACGGCGATTGCATTGCTCTTTTGGGACCGAACGGTCACGGAAAATCTACGCTTCTCAATGTTCTCATGGGCAATCCGAGATACAAGGTCACTGCCGGTACCATCAATCTGGACGGGGAAGATCTTCTGAGTCTTTCCACCGATGAGCGGAGCAAGAAGGGTATTTTCATGGCGTTCCAAAATCCGCCGGATGTCCCTGGTGTCGTCACCATGGATTTCTTCCGTGCCATGCTCTACGCCAGAAGCGAGAAGCCGATTTCCATGCTCAAGTTCTATCGTGAGACGACGGCGGCCTATGAAAAAGTCGACCTCGATTCCGATATGGCGAGCCGCCATCTCAACGAAGGCTATTCTGGCGGCGAGAAGAAACGAAACGAAATACTTCAGATGGTTCTTCTCTCTCCGACCCTCGCTCTGATTGACGAAATCGACTCTGGTCTCGATGTCGATGCCCTCAATGTCATCTCGGACGTCATCAACGAACTTAAGGCAAAAGGAACGACCTTCCTCATCATTTCCCATTATGATAGACTCTATGACCTTGTCCATGTCAATCGTACGGCGGTCATGGTTAACGGCAGAATCGCCCTCGAAGGGGATGCCGGCTTAGCCAAACGCATTTCCAAGGAAGGCTATTCCTTCCTGCAAAAGGAGTACGGCATCAAGATTGCGAAAGAGGAGAAATCCGCCAATGATGTTTCCATCGGCTCCTGTGCTGTGAAACAGGTCGTCGGAAAGTAGGCGAATATGAAGACTATTTACAGAAATCCGGAAGTCCTTCCCACGGAACTGCTGATTGAGGAAGATACCCATCTCGTCTTCTTTTTCTCCGGGGCGCGTGCTGCACTTCCAGCAAAGTGCTGCCTCACTGTCTCTCCGCAAGTCAGTCTCAAGGTGACTTATATCGATTTTGCCAAGTCGGATGCCGACTTGGATTTTGACGTTGTTCTCAAAGACGATGCCAGAGCCGAGCTTTCCCTTGCCTCCCTCAATGAAGAACATAAGAAAGTCTATCGTTTCAATGTCCGCCATGAAGGTGTCCGGAGTTATTCCAGAACCAAGATGGGCGGCATTAATGACGGGAAAGGAGTCCTCCGTTTCCTAGGAAGCTCCTATATCAGAAACGGCGCCCATAAGTGCGATACCAGACAGGAAGGAAAAATCACCAATCTGTCTGCGGACTGCAAAAGCGAAGTCTCTCCTTCTCTTCTCATCAAGGAGAACGATGTCAGGGCCAGCCATGGTGCGGCTCTCGGTGCCTATAATCCTGACCATCTTTTCTATCTCATGAGCCGTGGTCTCACCATGGAGGAGAGCAAACGTCTCATCACCTATGGCTCTCTGCTTCCGATGATCGAATCCGCAGAGGATGATAGTCTCATCGAAGAGGCGAAGAATTCCTTAGGAGCAATTACGTTATGAAATTGAATCCTTATGTAGTGAGAAAAGATTTCCCGATGTATCAGGACCATGGAAGTCAGTTCCGCGGTCTCCCTTTGGTCTATCTTGATAATTCCGCCACGACCTTCAAGCCTTATTCGGTCATCGAGGCGGAAAACCATTATTACAGAGACATTACGGCCAACACGAGAAGAGGCGATTATTCCCTCGCCCATGAGGCGGATGTCGCCTTTGAACAGGCCAGAAAGACCGTCGCTTCCTTTCTCCATGCCGAGGAGGAGGAAATCTGCTTCACTTCCGGAGACACGATGGGCCTCAATGAAATCGCCTATGGATTGATCCCCCATCTGAAGAAGGGGGATGAGATTCTGCTCTCCTTCGAAGAGCATGCGTCCAACGTGCTTCCTTGGTTTCAGGTTGCAAAGATTACCGGTGCCATCATCCGCTACATTCCGCTCGATGAGCACGGAAGACTTACGGCTGAGAATTTCAGAAAGAGCATGAGTGCAAACACCAAAGTCGTCTCTTTGGCTTCGGTGAGCAACGTCATGGGCTATGCGCTTCCGGTGAAGGAATTTGCTCAGATTGCCCATTCCTATGGTGCCATCTATGTCGATGATGCGGCACAGAGCGTTCCGCACATGAAACTGGACGTCAAGGATTCGGATGTCGATTTCCTCGCATTCTCCGGCCACAAGATGGTGGGACCGACCGGAACCGGTGTCCTCTACGGAAAGAAGAAGATGCTCGAACTCATTTCTCCGACGTTTTACGGCGGAGAGATGAATGCCCGCTTCGATTCGACCGGTTTCCTTTCCCTCGATGATTTTCCTTATCGTCTTGAGGCCGGCACTCAGAATATTGCCGGTGTTCTCGGACTTGCGAAAGCTTGCGAATACCTCATGAACATCGGTTTTGAGAATATCCACGCCCACGAGATGCACTTGCGCACTCTTGCCGTGGAAGGTCTGAAGAAGAATGGGAATGCCATTCTCTACAATGAGGATGCCGACAGCGGCATCGTCACCTTCAACATCAGGGATGTCTTCGCCCAGGATGTCGCCACCTATCTTTCTTCGAAGGGTGTCTTCGTCAGAAGCGGTCAGCACTGTGCGAAGATTTTACCCGAATATCTGAAGACACAGGGGACCGTCCGTGCCTCTTTCTATCTTTACAACACGGAAGAAGATGTCGAGGCTCTCGTGAGAGCCTGTGCCACAGCGGAGGATTTCTTAGATGCCTTTTTCAATTGACAATCCCGAGATCATGCGGGAAATCATCGTCGACAATTATCAGCATCCCCGTAATTTTGAAACCATTGATGATTCCAGGTATGTGACAATCCACATGGATTCCGCTTCCTGCATCGACGATATCTACCTTCAGTTTCTTTTTGAGGACGGAGTCGTCAAGGACTGCAAGTGGCACGGGAAAGGGTGCGCCATTTCCACCGCCTCTACTTCCATCATGAGCGAGATGGTGTTGGGCAAGACCAAAGAGGAAGCCATGGACCTCATGCAGGAATTCTACAAAATGCTCGACGGAAAGGATTTCGACGAGGAAAAGCTCGGCGATGCCATCTGTTTCATAAACGTCAACAGGCAGCCTAGCCGCATTACCTGCGCCAATATCTCCTGGCGCGGCATGCAGCGTGCCTTTGCAGAGGAGGAGAAGAAAGAACATGAGTGACAAGGAAAAGACTTTGCTCGATCAGGATGACCGTGCAAAATACGAATTCCGCGATAAGGCCAGTGTCCTTTATCAGACGGAAAAAGGTCTCAACGAAGATATCATCCGTGAGATTTCCCGCATCAAGGGAGAACCGAAGTTCATGCTCGACTTCCGTCTAAAGTCCTACCATGAATTCGTGAAGCACCATCAGCCGACGTTCGGACCGGACCTCAGCTGGATCGATTTTCAGGATTACACCTACTATACCAGGGTCTCCGACAAAATCGCCCAGGACTGGAAGGATGTCCCCGATGAAGTCAAGAACACATTCGATAAGCTCGGCATTCCGGAAGCGGAGCAGAAGTTCCTTTCCGGTGTCACGACCCAGTATGAATCCGAGGCCGTTTACAGCAATATGCTGAAGGAAGTCATGGACAAGGGTGTTATCTTCCTCGATACCGATACCGGTCTCAAGGAATATCCGGAGATTTTCAAGAAGTATTTCGGAAAGCTCGTCCCTCCCCAGGACAACAAATATGCTGCACTCAATTCTGCAGTCTGGAGCGGTGGTTCCTTCATCTATGTTCCGAAGGGAGTGAAGCTTGACAAACCGCTTCAGTCCTATTTTCGCATCAACAACAAGCGGAGCGGCCAGTTTGAGAGAACACTCATCATTGTCGATGATGATGCGGAACTCAATTATGTGGAAGGCTGCACGGCTCCGATGTATTCGGAGGAATCGCTTCACGCAGCCATCGTCGAGATTTTTGTCGGCAAGCGGGCCAAGATGCGTTATACCACGATTCAGAACTGGTCCAATTCCATTCTCAATCTCGTCACCCAGCGCGCCATTGTCGATGATGACGGCCTGATGGAATGGGTCGACGGCAATATCGGTTCCAAGCTCTGCATGAAATATCCGTGCTGTGTCCTCAAAGGCGAACGTGCCAAAGGATCCGTCATCTCCATTGCGGTGGCAGGGGAAGGCCAGTTCCAGGATACCGGTGCCAAGATGATCCATCTCGGCCGTGAGACTTCCTCCACTATCATTTCTAAATCGATTGCCAGGAACGGCGGGACCAGCAATTTCCGCGGTCAGATCCATATTGCCAAGGGTGCGCTCAATTCCAAGGCGCATGAGGAGTGCGACACTTTGATTCTTGATGACCATTCCTATTCGGACACGATTCCGAACAACTGCGTCGAAAACGCCTCTTCTTATCTGGAACATGAGGCGAGTGTCTCTCAGATCAACGAGGATCAGCTGTTCTATCTGATGAGCCGTGGCCTTGATAAGGCGAATGCGACCCAGATGATTGTCATGGGCTTCCTTGAGCCGTTCAGCAAAGAACTTCCGATGGAATACGCTGTCGAACTCAATCAGCTTATCCGCTTCGACATGTCAGGCTCCATCGGTTGATTATGATCAATATCATCACTAACGAATACGATGTCATCGTGATCGGCGGCGGCCATGCCGGAACGGAGGCCGCCTACAGCACCAGCAGAATGGGACTGAAGACTCTTTTGCTCTGTCTGAATTTTTCCATGGTCTCCAATATGCCATGCAATCCGCATATCGGTGGAAGCGCCAAGGGGATTGTCGTCCGGGAAATCGATGCCCTCGGTGGCATCATGGGAAAGATGGCAGACAGTAAAGGGGCACTCCTTCAGATCAAGGAACTCAATACGTCCAAAGGACCGGGAGTCCGCTGTCTCCGTGCGCAGGAGGATAAGAGAGGTTATCCTAGAAACGTTCAGCGTTATCTGTTCACCCTTCCGAATCTTGATATCTGTGAGGCCGAAGCGAAATCCCTTGTGGTCGAAGACCATGAAATCAAGGGTGTCATTCTGGAGGACGGACGTTTTCTGAAGGCCAAGGCCGTCATTCTTGCTACTGGTACCCATATGGAGGCAAGGACACTCCGCGGCCATGAAATCAAGGACGAAGGACCCGACGGAGAAAAGTCATCCCATGGTTTATCCGCATCCATCGCCTCTCTCGGACTTCATATGCTCCGCCTGAAAACCGGAACTCCGCCGCGCCTTGATCCGGGCACCATTGATTATTCGGATCTTGCCGTGGAACTCGGCGGTGAGGGAAGACTCGCTTTTTCCTATGATACGACAGAGTACATGAGAAGGGAGGATATGCTTCCCTGCTATCTCACCTATACCAATGAGAGAACCCATGAAATTATCCGGGAACATCTTTCGGAATCCGCCATGTATGGCGGCGTGGTCGAGGGAATCGGCCCGAGGTACTGTCCTTCGATCGAGGACAAGGTGGTCCGTTTCCATGACAAGCCGAGACATCAGCTCTTTCTGGAACCGGAAAGTAAGGAGTTTGCTTCCTGCTATGTCGACGGACTCTCCACTTCCATGCCGCGCGATGTCCAGGAACTCATTGTTCATTCCATTCACGGGCTGGAACATGCTTCCTTCCTGAAGTATGCCTATGCCATCGAATATGATGCCATTGAACCGAGTCAGCTTCTTCATACCCTTCAGGTGAGGGATGTCAAAGGCCTTTATGTCTCCGGTCAGATTGCCGGAACTTCCGGCTATGAGGAGGCGGCC
This sequence comes from uncultured Bacilli bacterium, assembly GCA_934725685.1. Taxonomy (GTDB): domain Bacteria; phylum Bacillota_I; class Bacilli_A; order RFN20; family CAG-288; genus Enterosoma. The sequence goes on along the minus strand of CAKVBX010000014.1, from coordinate 10,731 downwards.
GCCCTAGGGCTCATGGCCGGCATCAATGCCGGACTGATGATTCAGGGAAAGGAACCTTTGATTCTTAAGAGAGATGAAGCCTATATCGGCATCATGATCGATGATATCGTCACGAAAGGGACCAAGGAACCATACCGCCTTCTCTCTTCGAGAAGTGAATTCCGTCTCATCACCAGAAGCGATAATGCAGACAGCCGCCTCGCCGGTTATGGTTATGAGGTCGGGCTCAATGATAAGGAACGTTATCAGCGTCTGAAGGAGAGGACCGACCGTGTCGTCATGGCCATCAATGCACTCTCTTCGGCTCAGGTTGCCTCCAATCGGAAACTCCGTGACTATATTGTTTCTCTCGGCTTTCCGGAACCGAATGGCAATGAGACACTGAAGCAGACGCTCCGCCGTCAGGGAGCCAAATATGATAAAATCCGGGAATGCGTGGATGCTCTCCCTGAACTGGATGAGGAAGAGACGTTCAAATGTGAGACCGAGGTCAAGTATGAAGGCTATATCCTAGCTGAACGGAAGGAAGCGAAGAGAAGGGAAGATTATCAGGAACTTGTGCTTCCTCCAAATCTCGATTATAAGAATATGCAGGGGCTTTCCCTGGAAGCCAGGGAAAAGCTTAGCTTGTTCCGTCCGAAGACGTTAGGGGAAGCGATGCGGATTACGAATGTCCATCCTTCCGACATCGATGTACTCTCTTTCTATGTGAGACATCACGGAAAGGAATGATTCCGGTTCCCACTCTACCAAAAATAGAGTGGGATTTTTAGAACCAGCCATCAAAGGGCCTTCTTATTGAAGTTGACAGGGATGATGCCTTATATTACACTATTGAAAAAGGAGGAAGGTCTATGTCTAATAAAATTGTCCTCGGGAGGCTTGGCTCATGAAAAAAAGCAAACTGATTCTCTCTGCTTTCCTATTTCTTCTGACATCGTGCGGTGATGGAGTCGAAATTCCATCCAATAAGCGTTTTTATTGCGATCCTCCTTCCGATAGAGGATGGGCACTCGGTATTATTCGTATTTCCTATTTTGAAGGAAAGATTGTAGAAAAGAATCGTCAGTTCTATTTTGTGGATTCCAATTCTGTTTTCCATGGAACGATAGGAGTCAACACTCATTATTCCTATGAGGTACCTGCGTTTGAAAGATTCCTGAACAAGAATGTTGTCGCTCGTTTTGTGGGAGTTTACGGACTTGAGAACCAGAAACAATATAAATGGCTCGATTTAAATAACCTTGTGATGGAGGAAGTCAATGCAGTTTATGAAGCGACAAGCGTCAGTGAGGTGATTGATTTAAATTCAAAAACTGATTCCTATCTCAATGGTATGACAAGTCAGTGGTATCTAAAAGAAGTGAAAAGAAAGAAGGAAGGCAAATAGCAAGTTTAGTACGAAGAGAAAAGTTGTTATTAAAAAGGAGCCGGATAATCCGACTCCTGTTTTAGTTTTCTATCTTGCTCGGGTCGAGATAGGTGTGTTCCAACGGGGATAAAAGCCTTGCGTTGACGTAAGCCTGCTTCGGGGTAAGGATGGTCTGACCCTGATAGTTTCCGCTTGTCGTCTTTTCGATGAGGAGCACGGCTTCCACACCTGCTCCCACCGTGAACTCCAAGGGGAGCATCATCGAGATGACATTCCTCGTCGGGAAGAAGGAGGGAAGCGCCATACGGTAATCGTAGTCGACCATTCTTGTCGCTTTGTCGATAGTGCTATCGAGGGAAGTCTTCAGTAAATTATAGAGGAGACTGTTCTTGTTGATGGCTTCTTCCAACTTGCGGTATAGCTTTTCCTTTTCGAGATCGTTTTTTGATTTTCGGATGGCATCGACGATCTTCTTTGCGTCCTGGAAAGGAGCGGTCATCGCAGCAAGGTATTCTAGTGGGAAACGATCGATGTTATCGAGAAGAATATGGTGTTCATCCGTATGGATTTCTTTGGAAGTGTCAAAGAAGAGCTGACTGAAATCCTGAAGATAGGAGGCCTTCTTCGGTAAGGGGTTGAAGTGTTCGATGATGATTTTCCCAAGCCCCTGGCTTGCAGAGACACTGAATCCCTGGAAGAGGTATTTCTCCTTGATGTTCTTATCCTTGGAGAGGAGAAGAACTCCGTAGATATCCTCGTAGGATTCTGTTTTCAGACCGGTGTTGAAGCAGGCAAACCCGCTTTTCGGATCGAAGGAAATCAGATTCTGGGACAACAGTCTGTAGTAAGTATACTGAAGATATATCTTCAGAATGACGTAGGGATCCTTGGAATGGCGGTAACACCAATTTTCTCTGTGTGCGAGCAAAGCGAGTTCCTTGATGCTTTCTTCATAGTTGCTGAAGTGGACTTCATTCTTCAGGGCATCCTTCGGTTTGTCTCTGTCTGCACCGAGGAAGTTGACAAAGTACTGGAATCCGCTTTTGCTGTCCGCTCTCTTGAAGGAGGCAATCAGCATTTCCTTGTCCTTGCTGAGGAAGGAGAGCGGGAAGATGAGGCAGTCGTCTCTCTTCTGGACGGAATGGTTGTTTCTCGCTGTCCGATAATCTTTCAGGAGGCGTTCCTTCAGGGAATTGTTATCCAGTCCAAGATCCGTGAAATCCTTGATAGAGAGGCAGAGGGAATCAGGAAGATGGACTTCCTTTGCCTTCAAATCCGGATAGACGATTCCTTTGTTCTCCTGTTTCTTCTGAACCGGCTTTTTTTCCTGTTTCTTCACCGGTGGAACCGGTACTTTGGCATTGAGCGGGCTATCGGTGGCGAGATGGACGGCGGGAAGACGGGAAAGATGGTCCACGTTGAGAAGGTCTTTCTTTTTCTTTGCTGTCTCTTTGACCGGCCTATGGAACGTCACATAACGTTCCTGTTTCTTTCCTGTTCCGATATGGATGGAGAAACTGACCTGGTCGGCAAAAGATTTGAGAAAATCCTTGATATTCGTATAGCCGAAGTCGGAATAGGATATTTTTCTCTTCTTCAATTCTTTTTCGACATCTTCGAACTTCACTTCTTTTTCATAGGAGAAAACCTGGGAAAGCTTGGAAAGAATCTGCTGCGAATCGGATTCTTTGTGTTGTTCTTTCATTTTTTCTTTCTTGTTCCACTCAAAAGAGTGGAGAATGGCATTGACATTTCCTTTGCCTTCTTCTTTACTTGTTTTCAGTTCAAGAAATCCTAAGTCTTCTAAGAGAGGTTTCATTTTTTTATAACCGGATTTCCTGTAGTCGACTTTGCATTCAGTCAGATATAAAGCGACCGAAGCGAGCGGGATATCGACTTCTTTCTGAAAACGTTGGGATAGAAGGCCGTAAATGTCTTTTTTCTGTTTCGAATTTAACATTTTATGACCTCATAACAGTGCTCCTTGGGTTTTAGGAGACGCTTCATTATATCGCAAAGAAAGGACTTTTCAAAATCAGAGACCTTCGAGAGCAGACGTGTTGCTTTCCATTCCTTTCTTCAGAATCCTGGGGAAGACAAGGAGGAAGATGATTGTAGAGACAATCGAGGAGACGGCATCGGCGATGGGTTCTGCAAGAAAGGCGTTTGAGGCATCCTTGGAGAGAATCGGAATCAGGAATGTGAGTGGAAGGAGCAATACGAACTTTCTGTTGAGAGATAACCAAAGGGAGATATCGGCCCGCCCCAATCCGGTGAGACCATCGACCAGGGTGTACTGGAAGGTGAGGAGGATGATCGGAAGCATGTAATAGTGGATGTATTTCACTGAGTGGGCAATGACTTCCATGGTATCCTGAGATGAGGAGGAGAAGGAGAGGAAGAGGGAAGCAAACGGCTTGGCGAGGAAGAAGGAAAGGATAAAACAGAGGGAAGTGAAGATGACACCGGAGATGGTGATTTGTTTCTCCGCTTTCTTGACTAAGTCCATCTTCTTGGCACCGAAAAGATATCCTAAGACAGGCTGGGTACCGGAAGAGATGCCTAAGAGCGGACCGGTCACCAGGGAGAAGAAGGCCTGAACGATGGTGGAACATTCGATATAGAAATCCCCTCGCTCCCCGCCGGTCTTCTGAAGAACGGCGTTGAGTGCGATAATGATGATGGCATCCGATGCGAGAATGATGAAGGGGGAGATACCGAAGCGGATCATGCGAAGGATAATACGGAGAGAATAGTGCCCGAAGCCCGGTTTGATTTTTGCCTTGAGCAGGATAAAGGTGAGAGAAAGCAGAAAGGAAAAGCCCCAAGAGATTGTCGTGGCAATCGCTGCTCCCTTGATGCCAAGAGGAATGACGAATAGGAAGACAGGGTCAAGGATGATATTGAGGAAACTGGCGCTGATGGTGCTCACCATGGCAAGTCCGGAGTGGCCCTGTGACATCAGGAATTGGATGAAGCCGATGGCCAAGAAGGCAAAAGGGATTCCGATGAGAAAGTAGGTCATATAGTCCTTGGCATAGGCGTAGCTCTGTTCACTCGCACCGAAGGCAAAGAGCATCGGTTTCATGACCAGATAGAAAACACCCATGACGAGGAAAGAAAGTATCAGGAGGGCAAGGATGGCATTGGAAAAGATGCGCTTTGCATCCTTTTCGTTCTTCTGTCCGAGGGAGATGGAAAACAGCGGGGCACCGCCTAAGACGATGAGATAGGCAAAGGAAGTACAGAGCGTTGTAATCGGGGCACAGACTCCGGCACCGATGAGAGAAAGATAGCCGGTCTGTGGTATGTTTCCGATGTACATACGATCGACGATATTGTAAAGAACGGTCGATAGCTGGGATAGCATCGCCGGAATCATGAGACGTAAGACAGTATTTAGGGTTTTTTCGGAACCGAGATCGATTTTTTTCATATTGGAAACCTATAAAGTCTATCACTTTCCAAAATGAAAAAACATTGTTTTTTCAAGCATGTTTTAAGAAAGAAGGCAGGAATTTGGGAATCTTCTTAGATGGTTTGACCGGTTTTGATTCGGTTATGTCTGCCTTTGGGACTTTTTATTTCAAGCACAACAGAGGTATGAAAAACATAGGCGTAGGAAATTATTGGCGGATATTATAGAAGCATCCTATTTCTATATAAGAGAGTTTGTATGAAATCGGTTGAAGAACTTTGTGCCTGTTTTTCAGTCAGTCGAGACTTTCGTCTTTTGAAGAAGAGTTTATACAAGCATATTCGAAACAATCGGACAGAGATTTTCTTAACTCGATACATAAATTGAAGGTGGAAAATCGTTTAAGCAAATCTTTGTGCCGATGTCATGGATACCTGTATAGAAGCTCTTAAATGTCAACCTGATGTATTACCGATAATTCCAGAGACCTATTGTTCTGCAATTTTCCCGCTAATGCTGACGTGATGCCTTCCGATTTCGATTGTTTTCCTTTTCCCGCTCAACTGATGATGAAAGAACATTGCTGTGTAGTTGATTGAACCGATTGTGACCAAAAAACGTTTCGGATGTCCGTCGGAAAAGCAAAGGGTTTGTCGGACTGACGCCATTCCTTTTCTGGCTATGTGGAGGAGACTTCCTCTTTTCCCATGGTCTGTATACCTTCTTCTAACTTGTCCAAATTCTCTGCAAAAAAAGGAAATTCGGTATGTATCTTCTATACAGTCGGTTCAGATTTCAGGAAAGGAGCCGTGGTAATGACAGGACAAACGTTTTTTGCTAGACTATCCTTGGAGGCAATAGTTATGAAAGAAGAAATCAGAATCATTTACTCCGACATTGACGGAACACTGCTCGACCGGAATCATCGCATGATGGAAAAGACAGAACGGGCCATCCGTTCTCTGAAGGAGAAAGGCATCCCTTTTGTTCTCGCATCTTCCCGTGGAGAAATGGCAATCCTTCCGATTCTGAGACGATATCATTTATCTTGTCCCATGGTTTCCTATGGTGGAGCTCTCATTTTGGACGAGGGCGGAACTGTCCTTGCGGAATATCCGATGGATATTAACGAAGTAATCCGACTTCTGTCCTTTTTGGAACAGCAGAGTCTGCCGGTGTCCTACAATGTCTATGACCGATACCATTGGTATGTGAAAGACAAAAATGATCCGAGAATCAAGACAGAAGAAGACATTGTGGAAGTTGAAGCGGAAGAAGGGACAATCGATGATATCAGAAAAATGAAGTTTGTCGATAAGGTCCTTTTGATGGTGGAAACGGAGAATATTCTCTCTGTGGAACAAAGGCTGAGAATAGCGTTTCCTCATCTTTCCATCATGAAGTCTTCCGGTACATTGATCGAAATCAATCAGAGTGGGATTTCCAAAGCGGTCGGTATCCGAGCATTCTCGGAAGCAAAGCACTACCGGTTGGAGGAATCGATGGCCTTTGGTGACAATTATAATGATGTGGAGATGCTCTCCCTTGTCACTTATCCGGTGCTGATGGGGAATGCGCCCGAGGCTCTGAAGCAAAGAGGGTATGAGCTGACGGAAGATAACAACCATGACGGGATTTATTTTTCTTTACTGCATCATGGATTGATCACACAATGAAAATGGCAGGCGGTCGCCTGCCATTTTTGCTTAGAGATTCTTCAGTCGTTCTAGGATGCTGTTTACAGAGCAGTCGCTAGCCATGCGGAAGTCCCCTCTCGGAGAGAGGGAGACCGAGCCGACTTTGACACTGTCCGGTAGACAGCTCCGTTTGAACTGCTGGGAATAGAAGCGCTTGTAGAAACGGATTAACGCATTCTTGATTTCGTCTTTGGCGAGAAGTGGGAAGGCCACCATGGCAAAGAGGAGAATCTTTTCTGGGGCAAAACCGTAACGGAGGAGATAGAACAGGAAGAAATCGTTGAGGTCGTATTTTCCGATTTTCTCTTCGGTCTTCTGCTTGATCTGTCCTTCTTCGCTTGGCGTAAGCTCCGGAGATATCGGTGTGGAAAGAATGCTCATCAGAGTGTCATGCAGCTTTTGGTCGCTCAGGTAGAGAGCATAGGTTTCAACGAGATAGCTGACAAGGGTCTTCGGAACGGAGGCGTTGACTCCGTACATCGACATATGGTCTCCGTTATAAGTGCACCATCCTAAGGCGAGTTCGGAGAGGTCTCCGGTGCCGACGACGAGGCCGCCGACACTGTTTGCGATATCCATAAGTAGATAGGTGCGGTAACGTGCCTGGGCATTTTCGTAAGTTGTGTCTCCTTCTCCTAAATAATGGTCCGCATGGCCGATATCTTTTAGATGAAGTGAGACGGCATTATCGATGATGATTTCTCTTTTTTCATCGCAGAGACCATCGAGGAGTGAAATGGCATTCTTATAAGTGACAGAGGAAGTGTTTCCTGTCCTTGGCATAGTGATTCCAAGGATGCGGATAGAAGGTATAATCTTTTTGGCTTCCTTTGCGATAAGGAGAGCAAGAGTGGAATCAAGACCTCCGGAGATGCCGATGACAAGATTCTTCAATCCTGTATTTTTGACTCTGGTCGCAAGACCGTTTGCCTGAATCTGAAGGATTTCAAGGCAACGGTTTTTTCTTTCTTCCTGGTCCTGAGGGACAAAAGGATATGGAGAGACAGGATAGGACTCTTCTTTCAGTTTTTCGGCCTGATCATTCAGTGTACTTTCCGATTGGAACAGGGTTGGGAGGTTGACGGAAAGGAAACGGTAGTTTTCCTCTCCCTGATTTTCATAGGTGGACTGATGGATGCGGTTGAAGGTGATTTTGTCTAAATCGAGGAGGGAAGTCAGGACATGGCTATCCTCAGGATAGATGGATTCTTTGAGAATGCTTCCGTTTTCCGCAACGATCTGATGCCCGGAGAAGACGAGATCCTGACTGCTCTCTGTGGTGGAGGCGGAACAGTAGAGATAAGCGGAATAGGTCGAAGCGGACTGGACGGAGACAAGACTTCTCCGATAGGCTGATTTCTGAATGGTCTCGTCAGAGGCGGAAAGATTCAGCAGAATGTTGGCACCTGCCATCGCCTGGTGAGTGCTCGGTTTATCCATGACCCAGAGATCTTCGCAGATTTCGGCACCGATGATGGCATCGCTGTTTTCGTCCCGGAAGAGAAGATCAGTTCCGAAGGGAACTTCTTTTGAACCAATCCGGACAAATGAATCATGGATTCCTTTTCCGGATGCAAACCAGCGTGCTTCATAAAATTCACCATAATTCGGAATAAAGGTCTTCGGAACGATACCGAGGATTGTTCCGTGTGTCAAGAAGATGGCACAATTATAAAGTCGGTTCCCTTTTCTGATCGGGGCACCGAGAACAAGAAGGGTTTGACTGTTTTCTGTCTCTTTTCGGATTCTTTCTAGTCCGTTCAGGACATCTTCCAAAAGAGAATCCTGCAAGAAAAGCTCCTGCGCCGTATAACCGGTGAGACAAAGTTCCGGAAAAAGAAGAATGGCATTGTCCTTGCTCTGTTTCTTAATCAAGGAAAGAATTTCCTCCGTGTTGAAACGGACGTCTGCGACTTTGCCTATCGGGGTGATGAGGGAGACTTTGATCATGCTGTTTTTCATCTTCTGTTTTCCTCCATATAGCGGAATACTTCTTCCGGAACCAGTTCCTGAATCCGACTTCTGTTTTTCTCAAAATCACGGAGAAGAGTTCGGACTTCACTGGATGAGATGGACTGAAAGTCTTGTTTGGGAGTGTAGATGGTGAAGTGGCTTTTCCGTGCGTTCAGATAAGGATCTTCCGCAATGATTTTCTCTACATTGTCATGGTTTCTCCGTATGACAAGAAGCGGGAACTCTGAAAGAAGCTCGTCGACATACATCCAGGCGGTCTGTAAGGATTTCAGCCAGTCCGATCCGAACATCAGGGTGAGATCATACCCCTGTTCTTTTAGCTTCTTAAGTGTTTGGTAGGTCCTCGGCTGATCTTTGCTTCTTAGTTCGATATCAGAGACATCGAGAAAAGGATGCGTCTTCTTTAGGGCCAACAGCATTTGATACCGCTCTTCCTCCAAGAAGGAGGAATCCTTTCTTTCCACGTCCAGAATATACTTGGACTTGGTCGGTACCAAGAGAACTTTATCAAAACAGAATGCTGTTTTCAGTTCTTCGGCCAAGAGGAGATGGGCCTTCGTCGGCGGGTTGAATGCTCCGCCGAAGAAGAGAGTTTTCATCAAAGATTGCCTCCGTGAAGCTTCTGATACATCTTTTCTCTGCATTCATAGACTTTTTCTGTGAGGTTCACATAATGAATATGGGGCATTTCTGGACGAAGTTCACTCTCCCAGATATGATTTTCCAGTTGATCCTTGACATAGTTTTTCTTCTCTTTGATGGTGGGGAGGGCAATGACCTGTTCTCCATCGACGATGTAAGGGACTAAGAGCGTTTCCACTCTCTTCGGCGTGAGCATCCGATAAGGACGGAAATCGTCGCGGTCAAGATTGTAGACTTTGATTTTCTCACCGGCCTTGATTTCCTCGCCGTCCATGGCAATGACATCGCATTGCGCTTTGTCTTCCTCGTCATAGAAACGGTAAGCCATCAGCTTACCCGGAATGATAGCCTTGGAGGAGGACTCCGAGCATTTCATCTTCGGCGTATAGCTTCCGTCTTTCTCTTTGACGGCGACTAACTTATAGACACCCCCGAAGACGGGATCGGTCCGCGAAGTGATGAGATTTTCACCGACTCCATAGACATCGAACTTGGCATCCTCATAGATTTCCATGTTGATCATCTTCTTCTCATCCAGGGAATTGCTCGCTACCAGCTTGATATAGGGTTTTCCGGCCTTATCCAGGGCTTTGCGGAGTCTCTTATAGGTTCTTGCGAGATCGCCAGAATCGACACGTGCGGATTTGACTCTCTTATTCGGATCATCCGGATACTTCCGGATGAGTTCATCATCGATGGATATGAGATTTTTCAGACCAGACTCGAAGACATTGTAAGTATCGAGAAGCAGAGCCACATTGTCCGGATAGGTTTCACTGTAGGCCCGGAAGGCTTCGAGTTCGCTCGGGAAGAACTCGATGAAGGAATGGGCGATGGTTCCGACCGCTTTGACGTCTTCTCCGTATTTCATCTCTGCAAGGCAGTTTGCGGTTGCGATGCATCCGCCCATGACGGCGGCATAGGCACCATCATTGCTGGCGCTTTCGCCCTGCGCACGTCTTGTTCCGAATTCCATGACTTTGCGGGGACGGTGGGTGGCAAGACCGCTGACACGGGTCGCTTTAGTGGCGATGAGGGAATGGAAGTTCATCGTCTGAAGAAGATAGGTCTCAATCAGAATGGCACCGACCATGTCACATTCGATGCGGACCATGGGGACCTGAGGGTAGCAGACCGTTCCTTCCTTCAAGGCATACATGGTTCCCTTCCAGCGGTAATTCTTCAGATATTCGAGGAAAGGTTCGCTCATGCCTTTGTGGCGTAGCCAAAGAATATCTTTTTCCGTGAAGTGATAGTTCATCAGGAATTTGGTCAGTTTCTTCTGTCCGCAGGAGATGGAGTAGCCTAAGTTGTCCGGGTTTTTGCGGAAGAACATGTCGAAAACCATCACGGAATCCTTGTATCCGTGAAGGAAGAGACAGTTGGCCATGGTGAATTCGTAGAAATCTGTTACCATCGCCGGATTATCGTAATCTTCATCAGGAAGATAGGGTTCTGCTTGAATGCTCATGTTTGATACCTCGATGTGAAAGCCATTTAGTATATATAATAAAGATAACGCTGTCAAAAACAAGTGATGGAAAACGCTTCGTATTAGTTGACAGATTAATTGCAACACTTGTCCGTAGGATAACATTGTGTCACTGTTTTTGCAATGCTTTGACTGT
>CAKVBX010000013.1 GCA_934725685.1 uncultured Bacilli bacterium | reverse complement strand
ACGATGGCTCTTCCCAGGGCGACTCTCTGCATCTGACCGCCGGAGAGCTCCTTCGGCTTTCTGTCGAGATAGGGCCCGAGGTCGAGGATTCTGGCTGCATCGAAGACCTTCTCACGGATTTCCGACTTGGTGAGATGGGCCTTATAATGGACTTCACTGCCATTCTGATCGAGAACGGCAAAGGTCCCCTCATCAAAGGAGAAGCCTTTTGCCTGATAACCGGAGCGCTCCTTCTGGATGAGTTCCTCCAGCTTGGCCAACACTTCTTCCCGTCTAGAAACCATGTCTTCCTCCGTCTTGAAATTGAATTTCAGAAGGAATGCAATAGCGGATTCTCTCAGATTGAGCTTGGTGGAAAGATAAGTGGCGACAGAACCGAAACGGAGGTTCTTATCCTTGCTTTCCTGAAGTCCTTCGAAAAAGAGAGGGAGTTTCTCATAGACAGCAAGGACATCCTTTCTGTCGAGTTCCTTCTCCAGATAGCGGACCTTATCATACTTTCTCGCCTTGAGCGGGAAAGCGATGTTCTCATAGACGGACATCTGCGGATAAAGGGCATAGGACTGGAAGACCATGGAGATGTCTCTGTCCTTGCTGGGGACATAGTTGGAAAGGACTTTCCCGATATAAAGGGAACCCGAGGAGATATCCTCAAGTCCTGCCACCATTCTCAGTGTCGTGGATTTACCGCATCCGGAAGGGCCGACGAGAACGATGAAGTCATGATGATGGATATCGATGTTGAAATCGTAGACCGCCTGAACGCCGTTCGGATAGATCTTATTGATGTCTTTCAGTTCGACAAACGCCTTGACGTTTTCGTTGACGAGTTTTCCGTTGACATTGGTCAGCTCGCCATTCTGCATCTGCTGTTCCTGTTGATTCATGATTTCTGTCTCCTATTTGATTCCGAGGCTCTCGTTGAGCTCACGGATTCTGTTCTTGTCGGCTTTGTATTTCCTATCGAAGGTGAGAAGTCCGTTGACTTCCTGTTCGACATCGGTGAGCTGCGTATAGCAGATTCCCTGGATGCAGTCCGAATGCCGGATGGCATCATAGATTCTCGTCAGCTCTTTCAAATAGTCCTCTTCATCCTGGCAGGTGGTATAGCCCCAGGCGCCTTTCTCGCCGGTATCGTTACAGAAGGCGATGCCGCCGAACTCGCTGAGAAGGATCGGCTGTCCTTCATCCTGATAACCGGGATTGATGATGAAGCGTCGGATATTGTCGTATTTCAGGATTTCCTCCCTTGTGGAGAGAATGCGGATGAAATCCTTCTGTGTCTTTAAGTCGCCTTCCTTTCCGTGACCATAATTGTGGATGGTGAGGAGGTCCGTCTTGCACTGCTCCCAGCCGTCATTGGAGATGACAAGGCGGGAACTGTCAAGGGAGTGAATCAGATGGTATAAAGAATCGGCGAAGTGCTGGATCTCTCTGTCATAGGGAATTCCTTCGACACCCCAGGACTCATTCAGGGGAGTATAGGCGATGATGGAGGGATGGTTGTAATTGTTTTTGACAATCTCAATCCATTCGTTCATCATTCTTCTCTGTTCATCCTTGTCGAATCCATAGGCGGAGGCGCATTCCTGGAAAAGATAGAAACCTTTCTTGTCGCAAAGATAAAGGAAGTAGGGGTCTTCGACTTTCTGATGGATGCGGCATCCATTGAAGCCCATCGCAATCATCATGTCGATATCCTTTTCCATCGCTTCGACGGAAGGTGCGGTAAGAAGTCCGCCGGGATAATAACCCTGATTGAGGACAAGCTTGAGGTAGACCGGGGCACCATTAATGAGAATTCTTCCGTTTTCCGCCCTGACCTCCCTCATTCCAAAGTAGGAGGAGATATGGTGGAGGATATTCCCTTCCTTATCCTTCAGATAAACCTGGAGGTCGAAAAGGAACGGATGATCAACACGATAGATTCTCTCATTGACGAAGTCATCCGGAAGAGAGAAGACATACTGTTTTTTCTTCTTATCGACATTGAAGGTGAATTCCTTTCTGTCATTGTCATTGGTGACGACAAACGTCAGGAATCCTTCTTCCGTGGTCAGCTTGACATCGGCACGGACCGTGTATTTGTCAAGGCTGGTCGTAAGAAACATCGATGCGATGCGGCACTGATTCACCACTTCCATCCAGACGGATTTGTAGATTCCGGTTGTCCTGGTATAGAAGATGGTGTGACTCTTCTCCTCCCAATCCTGCTTACCGCGGGGAATGGAACGGTCGGAGCTCGGATCGAAGCAATAGAGGACGAGATCATTCTCCCCCTCTTTCAGATAATCGGTCACATCGGCAAGAAAACCGGCATTACTGCCGATATGTTCCTTCACGAGGAAACCGTTGAGATAGACATGGCAAAGATAATCCACGCCCTCGAAATGCAGAAGCAGACGTTCTTCCTTCTTCATCTCCGGCTTCACGATGGTCCTGTGATACCAGACCTGGTCGTGGAAGGACGGATCCTGAATGCCGGAAAGTTCGGACTGGAAACAGAACGGAACTTCGATGTTCTTGGAATAGGAATGGTTGACAAACCAGTGTTGACGGATGCCTTCGTTGGCATCATCGAAATCGAAATCCCATTTGCCGTTGAGAGAGAAGAAGGAATCGCCCCGGAAATCGGGACGTGGATATTCATTGCGCATAGTTTATTGACTCCTTAGCGTTTGATACCGGCGCTCGCCATACCTTCGATGATTTTGTTGGCGGCGATGAGGTACATGACGAAGACCGGAAGCAGACAGATGACACCGCCGGCGAGAGCCGAACCGATCAAATCCGATGTCTTCGAGTTGTTGATGATGTAAGCCATACCGACCTGAAGGGTCCACATCTTGGAATCCTTGATGCCGTAGAGCATCTGAGGCCAGACGAGATCGTTCCATCCGCCCATGAAGCCGAAGAGGCCCTGAACGAAGATGACGGTCTTTCCTAAGGGAAGGACGATTTTGCGATAGATTTTGAAGTTCGAATAGCCGTCCATTTTGGCCGACTCGATCAGATCCTTAGGGATGGATTCGAAGAAGGTCTTGATAAGATACATGCCGTACACGCCGCCGAGTCCCGGAAGGATGAGGGCGAGCAGGGTCTTATTGAGGCCGATTTCGAAGATGTTGACCTGGTTGCCGACAGCCGTCGCCGTTCCCGGTACGACCATGGTAGCGACGAGGATGGCAAAGAGGACATTGCGGAAGCGGAAATCGATGAAGGTGAAGGCATAGGCGGCCAGTGTGGCGACGATGAGATAGAGGACGGTTCCGCCGATGGCGGAGATGCAGGAATTGAGGAACCACATTCCGATGTCATAAGGAACCGTGGTATTGTGGACGATACCTTCCGGATATTCGCCCAAAAGAAGCATCTTGTAGTTTTCCAACGTATAGCCGGAATGTGGATAGAAGAGTTCCTTCGGGTAGAAGGTGGTATCGTTGTGACCGCGAAGAGAACCGCAGACCATGACGATGAAGGGAAGGACCCAGATGATGCAGAAGACAAGAAGGATGACGAAAGAGACGACTTTTGCCGGAGGCATTCCTCTCTTTTTGGTCTTTCTTGCTTTCAGAAGGCCGACATACTGTTCGGTGGTTATTTGATGCGCTGCCATTTTCTGAATTCCTCCGAATATTTGTTGCCGGATTTCTTTTCGCGGGTACACCACATCTGGAAGCCGGAAATGCAGCCGACCAGAATCGCATAGACGATACTGGAAGCAGCGCCGAGGCCGTAGATGGTATCCTTGAAGTTGGTGTTGTTGGCGACGATATCCTGAATGAAGTAGATGATAGTGGTCGTCTGACCGGAGCCCGGAAGGGTGGTCGCCTTCGGACCGCCGTTAGAAAGAACGTAGTTCTGACCGTACAGTCCGAGATAGCCGATGATGGTGGTGAAGAGGCAGAGGACGAGCTGTCCTTTGATGCCTGGGATTGTGACGGCGCCGATTTTCTTCAGACTGGAGCAGCCGTCCATGCTGGCCGCCTCATAGAGAGACTTGGGGACGTTCTGAAGGCCGGCGGAAAGAATGATGAAATTCGAACCCCATCCGCCCCAAAGGCACATGAGGAAAATCGGAATCCAGGCATAAGGGACATCGACAGTGTAGGAACCGATGTTGAACTTGAACCAAGAGTCATCAAACCAATGAATGTCGAGATTGAAGAACTCATTGATGAGACCATGCTGGCTTTTACTGAGGAAGAAGAGCATGAAGATCGTGCCGGAAGCGGTGAGAGGGACGATGGAAGGGAGGTAGATCATGGCACGGAACGCCTTATATCCCGGCGGCTTGATGTTGACCAGGATGGCAAGGCCAAGCGGGAGAAGGACTGCAATCGGAACCATGATGAGGGAGAAGAAGAAGGAGTTGGCAAAGGATTTCCAGAAGTTGGCGGACAATTTGGCGGAGAGGGAAATCGAAGGATCTCCGAAGATGATGCGGTACCACTTAAAGGAATTGTAGGTCGCCTCACCCGGTGCGGAGAAACGGAAGTCAGAGAGGGAAATCTTGACGCCGTACACCAGCGGGATGATAAAGAAGCAAATAAAGGCGACAAGGAACGGCGCCAGGAAAAGAAGCGCCGTTCCGTATCGTCTGAATACCGATTTGACCTTTGAGCCCTTTAACGCACCGCGTTCCATCGCGATAGCGTTGTTCATATCGGATTAGAGAAGGGAAGCGATTTCCAAGGCGGCCTGACCGTCATCGACGGCTTTCTTGATCAGTTCCTTGGCTTTTGCCTCATCGCAGCCATCCTTGGTCTTCAGCTGAGACTGAACCAAGGTGATAGAGGTGGTAAGTGCATTGAAGCAGGTCGTCTCATAGGCGAGGCCTTCCATAGCGATGATGTCGGCCGGATCGCCGAGAGCGCGGAGCGTCATGTTCTTGGAGAGATAGTCTTTGTATTCGCTGGAATCATAGACATTCTTCCAGGCCGGGATGTGACCCGAGTTGCACCACTCAGCAAGATTATAGGTGTCGGTATCGGCATCCTTACCTTGAGTGAACCAGTTGATGAAGGTCATCGCAGCGGCCGCCTTCTGAGCGGACGTGATGTGACGGGTGAGGGAGATGGCATGGCCGTTTCCGTACCACTTGTTCGCATTCTCGGATTCCTTGTTCTCATCCAAGGTCCACCATCCGGTCGGACGGGAAGCGATATAAGGCTTGGAATAGACTTCATCCTGGGCATCCTCTTCGGTGACACCCTTTTCACCGGCCTTCTTCAGTTCGGTGTTGTTCCACTGGAGGGTGTACTGCTGGGAAACCCACCAAGGTCCTTCGGAGAACATGACGGTATTTCCGCTGCCGAAGGATTCGGCATTGGTGCCGGATTCACCCATGAGTCTGTCGTTGTAACGATTGACCTGATCGAGGACATAGGTTTCGAATCCCTTATTCTCGTGGAAGATGATCTTGTCACCGGCTTCGTTGCAGATGCTGCCGCCGTTGGCATAAAGGGCGGAAAGTCCGTCCGGATCCTGAGCCTGGATGAATTCCGGATAGAAGGTGGAAGAGGTCGCTTTCTTCCAGGAATGGTCCTGGCCCTTGTTGATGTTTCTCGTCCAGAGCTCGCCGGCATCCGCCTTGGAGCGGAGCTTCTCCAAAAGTTCCTGATATTCCTGACGGGAGTTCGGGATATAACGGGTGTTGCCGTCGAATCCGAGCTCGTTCTTCTTGATGATGTCCTGACGGATGGAAGTGACAAAGCCATGGGCATCCATCGGAACGGCATAACGTCTGGAATCGAACTTGGTGACACGGTCAATATTCTCATAAACCATGGAATAATCAGTGGCTACTGTGGTCTTGGCCGTGATATCATCCAAAGGAAGGAGATATCCCTTGTTGGCATATTCCGCGGTCTTTTCATTGTGCATGACGCAGACATCCGGGAAACCTTCTTCGAAGTCACTCATGTAGGTGTTCTCGAGGTTGTTGTAGTAATCGTAGTGGCCGATATACTTCATGTTGAGGTGGACAAGACCCTGATATTCGTTGTTGAACCGGGTGACGACATCATTGTAAACCTTCTGATCTGGGTCACCGATGATGCACCAGACGCTGAGCTCAACCTGGTCTTCGAAAACGACCTTGCCGTCAGAATCCAGGGTGAGGTCGTCGGCAAGACCGTCGAGGTTCTTGATGGACTTGGTGTTATCCGGAACGGCCGGTGTTCCACTCTCGTGGGTGCCGCCGTTATCGGTCTTCTTACCCGTATCGGAAGTGCCGCCGCAGGAAGCGAGGGTAGCCATCATCATCAAAGAAAGTAAACCGGAACGTAATAAGCTTTTCTTGTGCTGTTGCATTGTTGTTTTATCCTCCTATATGAAAGACGCACGCGGTGTATTCTAATTACACTATATATAGTATCGAGAAAAGGGGTTTCACAATCAAGAACGAACATTCATTAATAATAATGTGTCGGGTCTTCTTGAACGAAAGTCCATGAAAAAAGCCCGATTTCTCGGGCTAATAGCTTCTTCCGGATTCGATTTCCCTGTCTTCCGCCTGGCCGATATCACGCTTATCCTTGAGCCGGACTTTGAAAACCATTTCAAGGAGGGTCTCCCGCTCCGCGAAGAAAAGGGAGGGGATATAGTTTGCCATGATGAGAAACGCGGGAATGGCAAGAAACCAGATGAGGGCGACATTTCCGACAAATGGGGTGAAAAGAGAATCATAGACACCGCTGAAGGGAGGGAAGAGATAGAGAAGGAACGCGACAGGTAGGTAGCCGAAAACCCCTAAGATGGAATGGACGGCCGTCACATACCACGGAATCTTTTCTCCGTCGGGATCCGTCAGGTAGAGGCTGAGGCATTTCCTTCCGACCGTCTGTCCGCGGCGGAAGAGAAGTTTCGGAAGCAGGATGCTGAGGAGATAGGAGAGGACAAGGGAAAGAAGTAGGCCGAGATTCATCATCCTACCCTGTGTGGCGATCTGTTTGCGATAATTCAGATAGTGTTCGCTATAGTAGGGCTCATCCTTGATGCAAAGCGTCTCAGCGGACTGCAGCATGGAATGATAGGCCGAATAGAAGGTGGAATAATAGCCTTCACCGGCATTGTAGACCGATTCATTGACGTCAGACTTCTTTTCGGTGAGATAGACGAAAAGGGAATAGGAGATGTTGGAGTACATCACCGGCATGGCGTTCATCTCTCCATAGGAGAAGAACTCTCCCATGGCGCTGTTCTTATAGAGATTGTTGACAAAGAGGGTCGTGTTTTCTCCCTGAAAGGCGATGATCGTCCCAGGATGTTTCTCCGTGTTCTGAACGGAAGGGACGTAAACCGTGTAGAAGTAGGAAACATCGTCATTGGTGAGGGAGGCCGGACCATACTGAGCGAGTTTGGAATCCGCCTTGATGACGTAATCGGAATACTGTTTGTTCCCGCTGTTCTCCTCAAAAGTCTGATAGGAGAGATAGATGGCCTTCGCCATATTCTCGAAGACGAGGATATCGCTGTCCTTTCTTGTCGTCTTCTCCTCGTCGGTGAAGGAGACAAGATGCGTATCTTCGATATAGTTGTTGTAATACCGGATTTCTTCCTGAACGGACGACTCGGCATTTCGATACATCGAAGTTGCCTTCATCAAAGGAAAGAAACCTAAGGAGAGAAGGAAAGCGACGAGAGTGAAAAGGACGGCATCGATAAAGAAGGAAATAAAACGCTTACCCGTTTTGACCGGGTAAGCGTTCCTTAATTGCATATTGGTTTCGAGTTGATTGGTTTGATTCATTCTGTAGGGGATCAGTCGGCAGCCCACTCATCGGCGGTGAGGAAATGAGGATTGGTGATAGAGGCAATCTTCGCATCGACGGCAGCAGCATCGGTTTCGATGCCGTATTTGGAGAAAGTGACATCCGCATTGAATTCGAAGAAGCCGATTATGGAGGTAAGATTCTCCTCTCCGTTCATGAAGAGGGAGTCAAGGGTCTTTGCCGAACCGGCATAATTATCGTTGACAAAGAAGTGGAAATCAAGATTCTTTCTCACCATGGTGAGCTTGAATTCGACTTCATAGGAAATCGGATTGGCAATGCGATAGAGGTCATCCTTATGACGGGCCGTTTCATTGGTGACACCCGCATTCCAGGCCCAGTTGGCGCTGTTCTGAACTTCGCAGATACCGAAGCGGTCCCAGGTGGATTCATTGTTGGGCATTTCGGCGTTGAGGAAGAAATACATCTTGTTGTTGGTAGAAGTATCCTCCGCGGCATGGTCGCCGGTGGAGCAGGTGATACCGAGCTTCGGGAACTTTTCGCTGGAGGCGACGCTGTGGAGCGTGAAGCTGCAATCAGCGACAAAGGTCGCGGTATCGATACCCTTGACGAAGAGATCGGCGGTAGTGGAAGCCTTGGTACGGACGATGCCGCCATCGCTGGGGAGTTCCTTATCGAACTCGTCATCGGAGCTGATCTGAGAATAACGGCGGTCGAAATAGACCTCGGTGACATTGACCGTGAATTCGCAGGTCTTAGTCTTATCCTTGGAAGAGGTGACCGTGATCTTGGCGGTACCGACTTTGAGCGCCTTCATGATCTTGTTGGTAATCTTGATGACGGTGGGATCGGAAGAGACATAGGTGCAGGCCTTATCGGCGGCCGTGGCAGAACCGGTGCTCTTCTTGACGGTATAGAAGTTAGTGAGGGTGGCGGACTGATCGACCTTCATCTCGACAGTGGCCTGATTGGGAGTGAGGGTGATGGTCGGAGCCTGAGCTTCGGTCTTATTCTCCGTATTCTGAGCCGTCTCTGTTTTTTCCGTAGTCGGAGCATCCGTGGAAGGAGTTTCCGTCGGCTTGTCGGAATTGTCGCCGCAGGCGATGAGAGAGAAGGACATCATGGCAATTGTCGCTAACAACATCGTTCTTTTCGTTTTCATAATAAATACCTCGTTTCTGTATCGAGTTAATCTTAGAGAAATCGCTTACAAAAAACAACAAGCCCCGAGATTCCTCCCCTGGTCGGAATTCCTGAAAACATCGATAGAATCGGGACTTTTTCCTATTGTAATCCTTTAATAATAATGTTACAATTCCCGCGAAACAGGAAAGCTATCGCCTATAATACCGCCGATAGGATACAACTATGAAAATCATACGGAAAATATTCGCCCCCGTCGACCTCACCCAAGGGACACCCTATAAAAGGCTGCTCCTTTTCGCTTTGCCGATTCTTTTGAGCACCATCTTGTCCAATGCCTTTTCCCTGATCAACGCCCTGATTTTGAAGGCGACCGTCGGCGGCATCTCGGTCACCTCCATGAATTCCACCGGTTCCATCTCCGCCATTCTCTTCAACTTCGCCTACGGATGCACCTCCGGTTTTGCCGTCATTATGGCGAACAAAAAAGGAAAGCAGGATGAAAAAGCACAGAACAGAACACTCTATACATGCATCGTCTTAGCCTTAGTCATCGGCGCCCTCATCAGCATCATCGGGCTCTGCTGCTACCGACAGCTCATGGTCTTCCTTGCCATCCCCGAAATCTATCTCGATAAGGCCGGAGCCTACATTCAGATCCTGCTCGGTGGCTTCCTCATCATGGTCATGGCAAACCTGATGTCCAACTTCGTCACATCGTTAGGAAACTCCTCCGTCTCCCTTGTCATCTCCTTCTGCGGTACATTAGTCAACATCCTTTTAGGATTCCTTCTCACCGGCGTCATCCGGCTCGATACCAGAGGTGTCGCCATCGCCACCCTCGTCGCCAACCTGACGACTTTCAGTCTCAACCTCCTCTACCTGATGCGAAACCACAGATATCTCCGTTTCCGAAAAGGCTTCTCCGGATTCGACCGGAAACTTGCCTGGGACTGCCTGAAAATGGGGCTTCCCTTAGGATTCCAGTGGTCCATCCTCTTCATCGGCTCCTTCTTCCAACAGAAGGTCGTCAACGGATTCGGTCTCGAGACCATCATCGATCCCAACACGGGATTGGAGAAAACCATCGGTTATGCCACCATGGCACACACCTGCTACGGAAGTTTTGAAGGTTACCTCACCATCCCGCTCTCCGTCATGTCCTCGGCGCTCCTGCATTATGTCGGGCAGAACTACGGAGCGAGAGACAAGGACAGAATCCGCAGAGGTATCAGATCCGCCATCCTCATCGACCTCATCACTTACAGCATAATCTTAATCGTCGGGCTCTTCACCGCCCGCTATGTTCCGAACATCTTCCTCAACAGAGACGAAATCAACGATCGCGTCATCTTCTACTGTTCCACCTATCTCTACATCATGACCCCGTTCCTCATTTGTCAGGGAATCCTGCAGCTTTCCAGAAGCACGCTGCAGGGCATCAAAAAGCCGATGATTCCATTCCTTTCCGGAATCGGAGAACTCGTCGCCAGAATCCTTGTATGCGCCTATATCCCGGGCCTTATCTCACCGAACAATCCGACCAGTGACAAAGCCTATGTCGGGCTCTGTTTCTCCACACCGGCGGCGTGGGTCGTCTCCGTCCTCATCATGGGCGGCGCCGTCCTCTACTTCGTCGTCATCAAAAAGCTCGATGTCATCGATAAAGCCATCGCCTTAGACAGAAAAGAAGAAAAGGAATGAAAAAGAAAAGCGCACCCGCAAAGAAGTTTTCCTTCCGAACGAATGCGCTTTTTCTTATCCGAAGATTTTTCTTGCGTGAAGAGAGACCGTGAACATCATGGACTGCTTGTCCCGCTTGATGTCATGGAAGCGGTCCTTGAGCATTCTCAGGGCCTCTTTGCAGATAGCATCATAATCGAAGCTGACACTGGTGATATCGATCAGTCCGTGCATATGGGTGGAAACGGCATCGAAGCCGATGATATGCAGATGTGGATAGACCTTGCGGACATTCGGAACGAGCTTATTGAGCGTATAGAGGACATCATAGGCGATTTCATCCGAGAAGCAGAAGATACCGAGATACCCTTTGTTGATCAGGGTCAGCATGGACTGATTGACCTGCTTCGGTTCCAGAATGAGGACTTCGTTCTTGCTGTCGACGCTAGAAATCGCCTCCGTGAAGGCCATCTGGCGGCGTTTGGAGCATTCGACATTGGGCATCTTCACATAGATAAACTTGCTGATCTGATGGTAATTGGCAAGATAGTTGGCAGCGAGGGTGCCTCCCATCTCATCGTCGGTATAGACTTCGTCGATATAATCCTTATCGAGATGTCTTCCGACCATGATGATCGGAATGTGGTTGAGCTTGGCATGGTCGATGATGCTGTCCTCCGGTTCCAAGAGGGTGATGATACCATCGACGCGCTCCGAGATGCACTGCTTGAGAAGATCGAGCGTCAGTTTCTTGGTCGGAGAATAGACGATGGTGAAATCAAAATTCTCGGCGGCCAGAAGACTCACGAGCTTATCGCAGACAATCTGGAAATAGAGGTTCTTGAAATTGTTGAGGACGATGGCGATCAGCTTCTTTCCGTCCCTTTTGATGAACTGACTGATGGAATTGGGAAGATAGCCCATTTCAAAAGCCTTTTTCCGGACCTTCTCTTTGGTGGCATCGGAAATATCGGAGCAGTCGCGGAGTGCTCTCGACACCGTGTTGATGGACAGATTCAGCTCATAGGCAATACTCTTCAGACAGGAAGATTTTTCCGCCATAGCGTTACCTCTCTTTTTGCTAATATATGACAAAAGACTGAAAATGACAAGAAAAAAGAAACGAAAAGTATACATGAAATGAATGTTTGTCTTGATTTCGGCTTCTTCTCAACAAAAGGAAACAGAAGAGATTTTTCCGGGCGTCTCTAAAGAAGACACTACAGGCTGCCTTAACATCCGCTTCTCAAAAGCAACGAACAAGAAAGCCCCGGCGAATCTGCCGGGGCTCCTTTAGAAACAAATCAGATAGGATTTCAATCAGTCTTCGACGTATCCGACACCGCCAGTGACACATCCGGAAACGATGTTACCGGAATTGACTTTGACGGAATTGATGGTATGCGTACCTTCCATATTCCATAACATACCGAAGCAGACACGCACCTTCTTGTCTTTCGGGAATGCTAAGGATTCATAGGAAACGACAGCAGTCTTGCCTTTTTCTGCACCAGCTAAAGCAGTGACCTTTGTGACAACGGAAATCTTACCGGTCTCATAGGAGAAGGAAATAGTCTGATCGAGATGGCAGTTATCAAGAACGGAATCTTTGTAATCATTGAAACCATTGGTGAATGTGGTATCGACAGTGCTACCGCCGCAGTTTCCTTCACGATTCTCAGCATCCAAAGAAATATCCAAACCATTGGCTGGGTTGTAGTGACCCCATCCCCACCAATCCTGTCTATAGACCCACTTATTGGCATCGCTATTGTCAAACGTTCCGTCATCTTTCTGGACTTCGATCTGTCCTGCCCAGCCTCTGGCAGCATCCTGATTGCCGTTGGTACGGATCATATCGATGTCAAGGGTGAGAGACCAATCCGCATTGTTGTTCATGACAGCGGCGGTGAAATTGTTCGTAATCCAGTTCTGACCAGTGGGGTAGTTATAGACAGCTTTCTTTTTCAGGAGGTTGTGGCAGCAACTCCAGCCAGTGACGGCATCAAAGGTGCCGGAGTGGTTGTCCGGATCGAGATTCGGAAGCTCAGTCTCGACTTTCTTGCCGCACTTCGTGCAGGTTGCTTCGGCGACACCCTTGGTCGTGCAGGTGGAAGGAGTCTTCACCACGGCATTGTCCCAATCATAGACGTGGGCATTCTCATCCTTGGCGATGACTTCGGTATCGACGTGTCCGCAATATCTGCAGGTTCTCTGCTTGGATCCATCTTCACCACAGGTGTTTTCCTTGGTGATGGTCCAATCAGAATAGGAGTGATGGTCTTCGGCGCACTGCTGATTGTCACCGTGGACAAAACCATTGGCAGTGATTCTCGGAGCACCGTTCCAGTCTTCCCAGCAATAGGCATTCCAGCCGGAAGCGGCGTTGGAACCGCAGAAGAAACCAATCTTGGAGTTCTGATCGAAGAGCTTCTCGGTTCTTCCTTCGTTGAGCTGATCGAACGGAGTGAAGGTTTCGAAGCAGATATTGAACTTGCCGTCTTTCTCAGCGGCATCCGTGACAAAGAACTTGTTGAAGTTGGAAGTCTTGTTGGCAGAGATCCAGACCTGTCCGCCTGCGGCATCATGGTTCATGCAGCTGAGGACGGTGTTGGTCTCGGTATCGAAGAGTCTGGCTTCGAAGTTATCGTTTTCCCACCAGTTGCTGTTTGCTTCGTCATTCTTTTTGGTGTTGACATTGAGGTCAGCGAAGATATAGAGGCCGCGGCTATTCATGGCAGCATAGTAATCGACATATTCGCCATCGCCGTTGAGCTTCTGGTGGATTTTGTTCTTCTTGACGGTGTCGGTCCAGAGGAGGTCATCCAACTTGCCGTCGAGTTCGACTTTGAAGTATTCATCATCGGTGACGTTGATGGTGATTTCCTTTTTGAGGCTCTCTCCGTAGCTGACAGTGACCTTGGCGCTTCCCGCCTTGTTCTTCGCGGTGACAAGACCGGTGGAAGAAACCGTGAGGACAGATTCATCGGAAGAGGTATAGGTGATCTTCTTGGAATCAAAGTTGATGAAGTCGGCAGAGACATCAATCTGATAAGTCTCATTGAGATAAAGGGTTGTACCATCACCCTTGACATTGAGAGAGGTCGGTGCCTTGTACATGCTATCGGCAGCATCGCCGCTCAGCGCGACGAAGTTCTTGACTTCGACACCGGTCGCCCATCCACCGACCCAGGCATAAGTGGCCATATCGGCAGGGATATGCGTATCGACGACATGCTTCATGGCGACGAGTTCGCCGGCAGTGCCATCTTCCTTCGGCTTGGAGAAGAACTGATAATAATCAGTTCCGTCTCTCATGAGACCGAGCGTGTAAGTCTCACCGTTTCCGACCTCGGAGTTGAATCCGCCGAGCTGGGAACCCCAGGACCAATCGTTCATCACGTCGTTCTGGCAGACGAAGTTGAAGGTATTCCAGGAAGAAGAGGACTTCGGATTCATGGCATCGAGATAGAGGAAATTGTTGAAGCAGGGATCGTTCTCGGTCGAATCATTCCAGACACCGGCCTTGTTGCCGCTCATGATACCGAACTTCGGATAAAGGTCGTTGTCAGCGAAACCGGTATAGGTGATATCGGCCTGAACATACCATTTGGTGTCATGGACATCGGCGAAGACCAAAGCGGTATCTCCGACTCCCGCGGTGATAGAGCCGTCGCTGAGGAAGAGGGAAGTATCAAGATCATTACCTCTGGAAGAGGCGAAATCGAGCATGGAGTGCCTGACATGGAAGGTGACGGAAGCGGATTTGGTCTTGTCATCCTTGCTGGTGGCAGTGACGGTGACATCGGTGTCCTTGCTGACGGTGAGGAAGCGGACAACGCCGTTAGTGACCTTGGCGGCAGCGGAATCGGAGACGGACCAATCGACCTTGAGGCCGCTCTTGGAACCGGTGACGGTGGCCTTGAGGGTGATGCTGGTACCATCGAGAACGGTGAGAAGGTCCTCGGTGAGAGGAGTCTCATC
The DNA here is from genome assembly GCA_934725685.1 of uncultured Bacilli bacterium. Classification (GTDB taxonomy): domain Bacteria; phylum Bacillota_I; class Bacilli_A; order RFN20; family CAG-288; genus Enterosoma. Next base: position 22,555 of record CAKVBX010000013.1, on the reverse strand, counting down.
CTTCATGGTAATTTCAACTTTTTCGACCTTGATGGCTTCAGTCGTAGGAGTCTGACTGGTCTTATCCGTAGACGGAGTCGGCTGTTCGGTCGACGGATTGGCAGATTCAGTGTTTCCGCCGCAGCCGACCATAGCGAACATAGAGAAGAGGGAGAGGAGAGAAATCGGAAGTTTCTTGTTCATAGGTTTATCCTTTCATTTCATGGATGACTTATTCTGTCGTATCAAACGATTGCGACATGGGAAAGCCCTTCCACTTGAAACCATTGTAATTGTATGGGGTTACATTTGAAAAGCATTAAAAATAAAGGAAGCAAGGAAAAAAAGGCGGGTCGCCCCGCCTTTATGGTCAACTTACAATCAGACTTGAGAATGTAACATCAGCATTGTGGCTGAATAGGCCCACCCTGCCGCTTGTCGTACCGATATTGGCACCGTAATCGACGAGCAGCACATCGTCGATATAAAGCTGATAGTGATTGTTCTTGCTGACCGCTTTGAGATGATAGGTATTTCCTTCTTCGAAGGAGAACTTACCCGCTTTCACCTGCTGGGTGAAGGCGAAGTCCGCATAATTGATGGCTGCCTTACCGTTTGCCATCACGAGCTGATACCCATTGTAGGAATTCGGATTCCCGGTATCCTTCTCCTCGATGGAATAATCCTTGACATTGAGAAGGAGGCCGGCAAAGCCGTCGAGTTCCATGGAGTGGATGGTGACATCCGTCTCCACGGTGACATCGCGGTATTCCTCATTGGTGAGAAGTCCATATGCCCCTTCATTGTCACTGCGCAAACCATCCTTTGTCTGATTCATCACCTTGGAGGAACCGCCACAGCGTCCGGTGAAGGAACTGAGATCGTCCGCACCCAAATCCAGATCGTATCCATCAGCGGAGAAAACCGGTTCATAGCGAAGTTCGGAATAGCCGAAGGCTTCGCCGTCATTCACGATGCTGATGTTGTGAGGACCGAGATCGAGTTCCAAATCGGCGACATGGATCAGGACATCACCGGTGGCCGTTTTCGGTGTCGTGGCATCGAGAGTAATGGTCTGTTCGTCCCTTCCGTCGACGAGAATTTTGAAGGTCGTTGCGATATATTCCGCAGGAATCCGCATGGAGAGGTCATATTTTTCGTTTTCATGGGCATACATACGGTAAGTCGCCATGTCTCCCTGATTTCTGAGGACCATATTGTAGGAGTCGGTATTCTGATAGGCTTTCTTCGATGTGACCTTTTCCAACGCGGAATCTCCGGTGAGATAGGAAAGATCGCGGTCATAGTTCCCAGCAAAGGAGACTTCGTCATTATAGGATTTATAGTCGGAAGATCCTAAGGCGACATTGCTATAGGCCGTATAGCCGATTTCGGAGAATTCGCCTTCATAGCCGATTTTTCCACCGGTGAGTTCAATGCCATCCGCATCAATCTTCGTCATATTGTCAAAATAGACGACCATCCGGTTGTTCCGATACTGAATACGATAGGTATGATAGACGGAGGAATCGAAGGTGTGAATCAGCTCCGCAGAGGAGAGAAGTGCATCGCTTCCCTTCAGCACCTTATGAACGCTGAGGGTATTGTTTTCAAAGAGAAGGTAGGCATAATTCTCGCTATCCTGATAGGAGAAGATCATCTTGCCTTCTCCGACGGAATTGAATTCCGCGGTGAAGGAATCTTCACTTGCCGTGGCGGAAAGATAGCGGCTTCCCGTCTCCTCCAGCCCATCGATGCCATCGGTGTAAAAGGGAGGGAGGTCGGTTCCGACACAGTCATTGAGACGGACATAGTTGGCAGCCATGTTGGAACCGTCAAAGGAAAGGCGGGAAATATTGAGATAACGGGAGGTTCCCGGAACCATGTGATGATAGGCGATATAGTAGGAGTCCATATCCGGGCCGAGCACGGTGCAGGAATGGCCTAACGCATAGAAATCATCCTTCGTTTCCAAAAGGACGGTGCCTTTTCTCGTGAAGGCATTGGACGAGAGAAGGTTGCTTCCCTCCGGGGCATAGCAATAATCGACGCGGTAATCCCTGTTGAGATAATGGGTGCCGGTCCAGGTCATATAGTATTCTCCGTAGCGGTTGAGAAGATAGGGGCCTTCGTTCCATCCGCCCATATGGCAACCAGTAATCGGAGAAGAGAACTCAGAGCCGTCATCATTTTCCCGGAAGGAAGTGAAGTCGTCATTGAGTTCATAGGCCTGGATGCTGCCGCTTCCGGCGCCATAGAGAAGGATCCTTTCATCATCTGTGATGAAGAAGGAACCGTCGATGCTGCGCTCCACGTTGTCGGTGATGCAGGTATAGGGTCCGTCCGGATTCGGAGCGCTGAGAATATAATGGCCGTTACCGGAAGGAGACATGATCATGTAGAAAGTGCCGTTGAAATAGGTGATTTCCGGAGCGAAAGGCGTAGTGCTCTTCGGAGCAGCGGACCCGTCATTGCTGTATTCATAGCAGAAGCCACGGGAATTGACGCCGTTATCCGCAAGCTCCCAGTTGATCATGTCCTCGGACACATAGCAGCGGACCGCTCTTCCGTTGGTTGTCGGGAAAAGATAGTATTTTCCGTTGAAGCGGAAAACAAAAGGATCCGCGGTTTCCTGACCGCCGGGCATGCGGATATAGTTTTCATAATTCATGACGTCGTCATGATGGGCAAGCTTTTCTTCGGTGGGGCGTTCTTGTCCGCCGGTTTCGGTCACCGGTTCGGTATTCGCCGGATCCGTCGGCTTGATTTCAGAGTCCTTGTTTCCACAGGAAACAGCGGTGAGAAGAAAGAGGGGAAGGAGAAGAAGGGAAGATTTTTTCTTTGTTTTCATAAGCATCGCTCCTTTTCAGTCAACAATTCAAAATAAGGGGAAGCCCTTACAATCATTGTATGATATGGCTTCCCGATTGTGGGCACATTAAAAATAATAGGTTTTAGCGATGTCTTTCCGCCCAATTGCGGATTCTGTTTCTCGCTCTATTCACAAGACTTCCCGGAACGGGGAGAGGGTCGAGAACCGAGGCGCCTTTTGCCAATTCGCGGATATGGGAAACTGTCGCTCCAAGCCCACTTCCCTCATGGGTGGAAAAAGGATAGATAATCTTATCGCACCAGTCGTAATGTTTCAGAAAGGAGACGACAGGAGAGGGGAGGTCTTCCCAATAAATCGGATATCCGAGATAAACGACATCATAAGAGGATAAATCCGGATAGGAGACCAGTTCCTGTTCCTTCCAAGTGAGCTGATCGTTCTGCGCCTGTCTCACACAGGTTTCATAGTCCTCGCTATAGGGATGTTCCATCACAAGCGGGAATAAGTCCCCATCGGTCGCTTCCCGGAGGTACTCGGCCAAGATTTCCGTATTTCCTTTCTCAAGATTGCGGACTTCACCGTCAACCCAATTCCCATGGGCCCTCGAAAAATAGACGATCAGTGTCTTCATTGGCATCACCTCACTAGGGAAAACTATAACACAAAGAGGCTTTCAGCCCTCTGTTTCAAGCGCTTTCATATTGAAATTCGGCAGAAACACAGAGACCGACATTGTAGAAAAACAGGAAAGCTGATAAGCTTTTCCTCGTCAGATCGAATAGAGGAGCGATTACAAATCAGTACTGTTTCCATCAGGACCATCGGGAAACAAGAAAGGTAAGAATCGCCGAAACCTTCATTCTCCGGTCAGGGAATGTCGCGTTGGGACGCAGGGAAACACCTTGCGGACTCTCCGAAGATTATCTTCGGTTGGCACTATTGATAGCAGTCCTTACTTCATGGGAGGTCGCTGATTAGTGCGACCTGGCATCATGAAAGGAGGACATTTTTTAATGTCAATCAATTTAAGAAAGCCGCTTTTGAGTCTCTTCGCTTTTGCCACCCTCTTTTCCTGCGGCGGAAAAGCTCCGGTGGAAAAAGAAATCACCATCGACGGAGAGACCTACAGAGTCGAAGCCGAAGAGCTTGTCATCGGCATGGAGTGCAACTATTCACCATTCAATTGGACCGCGAATAGGGCCAGTGAATACACCCTTCCGATTTCCACCGGTGGGTATGCCGACGGCTACGACATCCAAATTGCAAAAATCCTCTCCGAAAGGATGCAGATGGATGTTCGCATCGTCAAAGAGCAGTGGGAATCCCTCATCGAAGATGTCAATATGGGGAACACCAATCTGATTCTCGCCGGCATGACCGACACGGAGGAAAGGCGGCAGTCGGTTCTTTTCAGCGACGAATACTACCGCTCCGAAGTGGTCCTTCTGGTCAAAAAGGATGTTGCTGAGCGGTATGAAGGAAAGACTCTCTCAAAGGAGGAGCTTTCGAATCTTCTCAAGGGACAGCTTGTCGTCTCCCAGAAGGATACGGTCGAAGATGACATCATCGACAATTTCGTCAAGGATTACGGCTGTGTCCATGTCCCCGGCCAGAGCACCTATGGGCTCGCCGCCAAAGATGTCGAAAACAAATCCGCCTTTGCCCTCACCGTTGAACTTCCGGTCGCCAATGCCTATGTTTCCTCCATGTCCGAGGTGGGAATCATCCACATCGATCAGAGTATCCTTGGCGTCGATCTCTCCCAGCTCGGTGTCTCCATCGGTATCAAAAAGGGAAATACCGGTCTGCAGAAAGCCGTCAACAAGGTGCTCTCCTCGATTTCCCAGGAACAGCGGGATGAGATGATGAACAAAGCCGTAGAAAGAAGTGCCGAATAATATGGGTCAGGATATCGCTTATCTTTTAAACCACTATTGGGAGTTCTATCTCAAAGGTACGGCCAGCACCATCATCCTCTCCTTAGTCGGAACATTCGCCGGTCTTTTTCTCGGTGTTTTCCTCGCTTTCGGAAAAAGGCTGGATGCCAAGGGAGGAAGTTGGCCGCAGAAACTTTATCGTTATCCCATCAAATGGCTTTGTTCGCTTTATTCCCTTGTCATCCGCGGCACACCGATGATGGTTCAGGCGATGCTTTTCAAGTATGGTTGTCAGCTACTGCTCGGGCTCAACTGGAACACCGTACTTCCCGGTGTCGATACCTTCAACGGGTGGCTCATCGCCGGTCTCATCGTCATCACCTTCAATACGGCGGCCTACATGGGAGAAATCGTCCTTTCCGGGCTCAACGGCATCGATGAAGGTCAGTTGGAAGGGGCGAAGTCACTCGGCATGAGTCCACTTCAGACGCTTTTCCATGTGACGCTTCCCCAGGCGCTCAGAAACTCGATTCCGACCATCGGTAACGAGTGGGTCGTCAACATCAAGGACTCCTCAGTGCTGAATGTCATCGCAGTCAGTGAGCTTTTCTATCAGGCGGAGTCGGCGGCCAGCCAGAACTATAAGTATATGGCAACTTACCTCATCATCGCCGCCATCTATCTCTGCCTCACTATCGTCTCGACGCTGATTCTGAAGGGAGTCGAATATAAGTTGGACGGAAAGAAAATCAGAATCGATTGGAAAAAGATGTTCTTCCACTTCAGAAAGAAGGAGGCCTGATATGTCCATGTTGGAAATCAAACACCTGGCAAAGAGTTTCACCGAGGATACCATTGTCCTAAGAAATGTCACTTTTTCCGTCGAAAAAGGGCAGTGTGTCACCATCATCGGCTCTTCCGGGAGTGGGAAATCGACACTGTTACGTTGCATCGGTCTTTTGGAAAAACCGGATCAGGGTGAAATCCTTCTTGACGGAAAGGATATTCTGAAAAAGGATATCAGCGAAAAGGATGTCCATGTCCGCCTTCAGATGGTCTTTCAGTCCTTCAATCTTTTCAACAACATGGATGTTTTGAAAAACTGCACCATCGGTCAGACGCTGATACTGAAAAGAAAAAAGGAAGAGGCGAAGAGAATCGCGCTTGAGAATCTGAAACGGGTCGGACTGGAAGACAGGGTCCATTATAAAATCCGGGATCTCTCCGGCGGCCAGAAACAGAGAGTCGCCATCGCAAGAGCCCTCTCCATGAATCCGGATGTTATTCTTTTCGATGAGCCGACCTCCGCGCTCGATCCGGAGATGGTGAACGAAGTGCTGAAAGTCATGAAGGACCTCGCTCAGCAGAAGACCACCATGATTGTCGTCACCCATGAAATGGGATTTGCCAAGGAAGTCTCCGATAAAGTCATCTTCATGGACCAGGGGCTTATCCGTGTCGAGGGAACACCGGAAGAGGTCTTCGAAAAAAGTCCGGATGAGAGGCTTTCCGCTTTCCTCAGCCGCCCCACCCACTCTCCCGTCTTCAAGCCGAGGGAAGAGGTGAAGTTATACCAGAAAACATTGATCGGAGACTGATTCCTTTTCATTTTTGCTTTGCATGAGTAAAATATACAATACGTTTTGGAGGTTAGTACTATGGACAACATCAAAGTGCAGCACGAGGAACTCACCGGAGAACGTGCCTTATTTCGTAAGAGCGATCTTTTCATCGAGGATTGCTGTTTCCATGACGGAGAATCCCCATTAAAAGAGGGAAGGAACCTCAAAGTAAAAGGATGCACCTTCAGTTATAAATATCCGCTCTGGTACGGAAAAGGCCATCTTGTTGAGAATTCGAAATTTCTCGAGATGGCAAGGAGCGGCATTTGGTATACCGATGATTCCACATTTCGGAACTGTGACATCATCGCTCCGAAGTTGTTCCGCCGTTGCAACAACATCGTTTTAAAAAATCTTCACTTCCATGACGCCAAGGAGACCCTTTGGTCCTGTGACAAAGTGACCCTGAAAGACATCAAAGTGGAAAACGGAGATTATTTCGGGAAGGATTCTTCCAATGTTTGCGTAGAGAATCTTATCATCGATGGAAACTATTGCTTTGATGGTGGAAAGAACATCGTTGTAAAAGATTCAATCCTCCGCAGCAAAGATGCTTTCTGGAACTGCGAAAATGTCTGCCTGATTAATTGCCGTGTCGAAGGAGAATATTTTGCATGGAACACGAAGAATATTCGCTTGGAACATTGTCATATCGTTTCCCATCAGGGATTTTGCTACATGGACAATGTAAGCATTGTGGATTCCACGATTGAGAATAGTGACCTCATCTTCGAATACTGCTCTAATTTGGATGTCAGCATCCATTCCAAGCTTCTTTCCGTCAAGAATCCGACTTCCGGCATCATCCGAAGCCGGGGAATCGAAGAACTCATCATGAACGAGGACCGCATTCCGGGTGGAATCGTTCACTTTGAAACTTTGGGGGATGAACAATGAAATACGATTTCGATACCGTCGAAAATAGGCGCCATACCGATTCCATCAAATGGAAAGTGAAAGAGAACGAGCTTCCCCTTTGGATTGCAGATATGGATTTCAAAACCGCTCCCTGCATTACAAAAGCATTGGAAGAAAGAGTCAAGACCGGAATCTACGGTTACACGGAACCGGACGAAGATTGGTATCTCGCCTATGAGAATTATTATAAAGACCGTTATCATGTCACCTTGGAAAAAGACTGGATGATTTTCGCTCTCGGCGTCGTGCCAATCATCTCCAGCACGGTAAGAAAATTGACGCAGGTCGGCGACAATGTGGTCGTCCTTTCCCCAGTCTACAATATCTTCTATAATTCCATCATCAACAACGCCAGGAATGTCCTTGAAGTTGAGCTTTTGAGAGACGGCGACGATTATTCCATCGATTGGGAAAAGCTGGAAGAAGCCTTTTCCCTGAAAAAGACAAGCCTTATCATCTTCTGCAATCCTGCCAATCCCATCGGAAAAATATGGAGCAAGGAAGAACTCGTCCGTCTCGGAAACTTGGCGAAACGGTATCACGTCACGGTTCTCAGCGACGAAATCCATGCCTTCCTGACGAGACCCGGCAAGGAATATATTCCTTTCTTCAGTGCAAGTGAAACCTGTAAGGAAGTTTCCGTCAATGCTGTTTCCGTAACAAAGCCCTTCAACCTCGCCGGCATCCACACCGCCCTCTGTTTCGTTCCGGACCCGGAGAAGAGAAGAAAGGTGGACCGGCAGCTCAATACGGATGAAGTGGCAGAACCGAACATCTTCTCCTGTCCTAGCGCCGTTGCCGCTCTCAATGAAGGAAGGGAATGGTTGGAAGAACTGAGAACAGTCCTTTTCCGCAACCGGGACTATGTCAGGGACTTCGTGAGAGACCAGATACCTTTTCTCCATGTTTTACCGGGAGATGCCACCTATCTTCTCTGGATCGATGTCAGCCGGCTTGGGCCAAAGAGCAAAGACTTTGCCGACTTTCTGAGAAAAGAAACAGGTCTCTATCTTTCGGATGGCGCCACCTACGGGAAAGGCGGAAACGGATTCCTCCGCATGAACGTCGCCTGTCCGATTACAACGCTTAAGGATGCCTTATCCCGCCTCAAAGAGGGAACAGAATCCTTTCTTCGAAGAAGATAAACAATTGGCTGTATCACTTAGGGTGGTGCAGCTTTTTTCATAATCCGAGAGAGGCATTTTTTCAACAAAAAAACTGCCAGAATGAAGTTTCAAATTCTGACAGCCAATTCTATTTTGGATTGGAAGAATCAGGAAAGTTTCTTGACGTAGGAACGTCTTCTCTTATGTTCCCTGCTTTCAAAACGATTCCACATATTGCGGATAGCGATGTTATCCTCAAGGTTAAGATTTGTCTCAAGATGGTCAAGATGTTTGTATTTCTGGCAACGTTTGACGACTTCAGATACAAAGACTGCAGTGATGCCACTGTTCTTATAATTCTTATTGACGGCAATCAAAGCTAAGTCGATGGTTTCCGGATCCTTGAAGGTCTTCAGAAGACGAATCAAGGCAGAAGGATAAAGATGTCCGTTGCTCTTCGCAACCGCTTTTCCGACACCGGGGAAGGTGAGGGAAAGGGCGACGATTTTGTCCTCATTATCCACAATGAAAATAGCTTCATCGAGATCGATGATGGGGAAGAAGCTGTCGATGACCATCTTTCTTGTCTTTTCCGTGAACGGAACATAGCCATAAAGGTCTCCGTAAGCTTCCGTGATGCAATCGAAGAAGCCATCATAATAACGCTTCAGGAACTTCTTCTTGGAGAACTTTGTTGTGTCGACGATATGAAGATCATTCTTCTTGAGAATATGGTCGGCAATATGTTCGATTCTGGGGTCAACTTCCTTAGGCAATGTGATGGCGCTTTCGACCCAGTCGACTTCCTTCTGATAGCCGCGGTTTTCAATCAGCTTCTGGTAATAATCATAATTGTACTGTTCCTCAAAAGTCTGGACTTCATCGAAACCTTCGATGAGAAGTCCTTCCCTTTCCAGATCGCTGTATCCCAAAGGACCGCAGACGGTATCCATCCCTTTTTCCTTTCCCCACTTTTCCAACGCAGCAAAAAGGGCATCGGAAACCTCTTGGCTATCGATGGCATCAAAGCGGGTAAAGCGGATACGCTTTGTATTGTACTTTTCATTGAACTGCTTCTGGATGATTCCCTGAATTCTTCCAACGACCTTCTTTCCGTCATAAGCGAGAAAGAATTCGCTTTCCGTGACATCTTCATAAGGTGATTTATGGTTAAGGACATTCAGTTCCTCTCCATAGAAGCAGGGCACATAATACTTGTTACCTTTATAAAGCTTCAACGGAAACTGAACAAAATCCTTTTTCTGTTTTCTGGTTCTTACCGACACGATTGTAATCATAGAGATAGCCTCGATTCACGGGTAAGAGTTTATCACAAGATTGACACAATGTAAAAAAATGTCGAAGATTTCTCAGGAAATCTTTGGAAAATAGGAGATACACCGCTTTGTGAGTTCTCTGAGAAAATCCTCCTTCACCCACCCCATCTTGGCGATGACTCTCCCTTTGGAAATCCACCGGATATTGTCGAGGACCAATCCCGTATCGGAATGGAAGCCGTCCTCCTTTCTGCCATCAAGGATATCAGGGAAATCATGGCCGTATTTCTTTGTGGAACAGGGGGCCACAAGAAGAAAGACACCCTCTTCGGCCAATACCACACAGGGATGAGGAAAGGAAAGCTCAAAGCCGAAATTCATCGCTCCGAAATCCACATAGAGAATCGAGCCTACGCCATACGTCTCATACACCGGAGAAGTCCGATTATCCTTCAGCCAATGGTCCACATGATTGGTGATCTGAGAAAGCTCATAGCTGGAAGACTTCTCACAATACCGTTTGAAATGATCCATCGACAATTGAAAATACTCTAATAATCTCGTATCGTTTACACCGATATCTTCCTTTCCGCAGGGTTTTCGGCCCAACGTCTCCACTTCCTTCCTTGAAATATATGTCATACATCCAATGTCCTTTCAATCTGATATAAGTACGGAAAAAGGAAAAGCACAGAAAAACGGAAAATATTTTTTCCCTTTTCTTTTTTCCGGCTTTGCTATAATAAGAAAAAAGGGGAAGCCTATGGAACAGCATGAATTACAGAAGGGTCCGTTACTCGACAAGACAGGAAATCCGATAGAGTCCGGCTATGCCTACTCCCTGGTCAAAGATTACGACAGAAATGCCATTAAGGCCAGACAATCAAGAATCAAGGAATGGGATTACTATTATTTCGGAAACCATGAAGTCGGCATCGCGATCACCATCGATGACAATTCCTATATGGATTTATGTTCCGTCACATTGTTCGATTATCGTAAAAAAGTCTACTATGAGAAGAGCAGGATGCATTTCTTCACCTTCGGAAAGCATTGTTTTCCGAGCACAAGCAAAACAGGAGACGTCTCCTATCGTGACAAAGCGGTCGACATCACCTTCCATAACAAAGAAGGAGACCGTCTGATCGAAGGTGTCTATCATGGCTATAAGGATAAGAAAGACCTCACGTTCCGTCTCAAGATATCGGAAGTGAGAGATGCCACCATGGTCATCGTCACACCCTTTTTGAAAAAGAGGCACTTCTATTACAATCAGAAAATCAATAATCTCGTCGCAGAGGGAGAAATCAGGCTCGGGAATGAAACGTATGAAGTCCGGAATATGTCCGGCGTCTTAGACTGGGGAAGAGGCGTATGGACCAGAATCAACACCTGGTATTGGGCCAGCATGAACGACAGGACAGAGGACGGAACACCGATCGGATTCAATCTCGGATATGGATTCGGGGACACTTCCAAAGCCAGCGAGAACATGTTCTTCTTCGGTGACAAGGCTTATAAGCTTCAGGATGTCCGCTTCGAAATTCCGAAGGGAAAGAACGGAAAAGAAGATTATGACCTTCCCTGGAAAATGGCCTCGAAAAAAGGGGACATCCAGCTCACCTTCACGCCCCTCATTCACCGTAGGGGAGGAGGCAATGCCATTTTCATTCATTCCATCCAAAACCAAATCTTCGGGCTCTACGACGGATTCATCAAAATTGGCGAAACTGTTCACGAAATCAGGAATTGTTCCGGTTTTGCAGAAAAAGTCTACAACAGATGGTGAATCATCCATTATAATCAGGAAAAACAAGGAGGCATCTATGGCAATATTCGAAGTGAAAGACAAAAGCGGATTCGTACAGAAAGGAAACGAATACCTGATTGAGAAACCGAAAGCCCATCTTCTCATCATCACCGGCATGGACGAGCACTCTTCCCGCTATGAAAGCTTTGCCAGGGAGCTCAACAAGGTCGGCTATTCCGTCCATGTCCTCGATCATTGGGGACAGGGTGAGAATGCAAAAAGCATCGAAGAACAGCAACAGTGGCCCATCGGCGCCTGGAAGATGACCCAGAAATCGCTGAACAACAAAGTCAACGAACTAAGAAAAGACGGACTGCCGGTCTATCTCATGGGACATTCCATGGGTTCCTTTGCCGTACAGAACTATTTGATCAACTATCCCCATACCGTGGATAAAGCAATCATCATGGCTTCCAATGGTAAGAACAATAAGCTGACGATTGCCATGGGCAATCAGCTAGCGAAGCTTCTCACCACCAAGAAGAACTGGAACAAACACGCCAAATTCCTGGAAAATCTTTCCATCGGCGCCTACGCGAAATCCATCAAGAACAGAAAAAGTGACTTAGATTGGCTGAGCTACAACGAAGAAAACAGAAAGAACTATGCCGCCGATCCATACTGTGGACATGAGAATACCTTCGGCTTCTTCCATGAGTTCATGGCAGGCCTCAACGAGCTTTATAAAAAGAAAAATCTGAAACGCATCTCTCCGGAAGAGCACATCCTGCTTGTCGCTGGTGACGAGGATCCCGTCGGTGCCTGTGGAAAAGGGCCGAAGGCTTTAGAGGAAATGTACAAAAAGCTCGGCGTCAAGGATGTCTCTTTGATCCTCTATCCACACATGAGGCACGAAATCCTCAATGAAACGGATAGCTTCAAGGTCGTAAACGACATCATCTCCTTCCTCGATAAATAAGAGTGGAAAGACAAAAAACTTCTGCCAAATGGCAGAAGTTTTTTTCACTTGTAATCAGGATAGGATTTGATATCGAGAAGCTGTTCCGCGTTCTCAATCCTCTCCTTCGAAGGCGGATTAGTCCCCTTGAGGGGATAATCGATGCCGAGAAGGGAATACTTATACTCGCCGAGGCTATGGTAAGGAAGGACTTCCACTCTCCGGATGTTGTGGAATTGGGAAAGGAAATCATGGGTTTTCTTTAGCAGTCCATCATCATCCGTCAATCCGGGTGCTAGGACATGCCTGACCCAGATCGGATAGGATTTCTTATCGAGATAGGAATAGAGAGCGAGCACGTTTGTGTTCTCTTTTCCGGTGATTTTCTGATGCAGGGTGTTATCGATGCATTTGAGATCGAGCAGGAAAAGGTCCGCCACCGAAAGGAGTTTATCGAATTTCACAAGGAATTCAGGACTTTCATGGAACGTCGCCCCGCTGGTGTCGATGGCGACAGAGACCCCGGCCTCATGGAAGAGGGTGGCAAGTTCCGTCACGAAGTCGATCTGGGCGAGCGGTTCTCCGCCGCTGATTGTGACACCGCCATGATTTTTCCAATACGGTCGGTACCGCATCAGCTTCTGAAACGCTTCCTCTGGTGTGATGGGATTTTTCTTGGAAAACTCCCAGGAATCCGGATTATGGCAATACAGACAGCGGAATGGGCAGCCGGCGAGGAACAGAACGCTCCGCACCCCGGGTCCATCGACCAAGGCGAAGGACTCGAGGGACTGATAATAGCCGAGCGTCATTGTTTACAGATGATCGTGGAAAGTACGAGAGATGACATCGAGCTGCTGTTCTCTGGTGAGGTCGATGAACTTGACCGCATAGCCGGAGACACGGATGGTGAAGTTGGCGTATTCTTCCTTCTCCGGATGCTCCATGGCATCGAGGAGCTTCTCTTTGCCGAAGACATTGACATTGAGATGATGGGCGCCCTGAGAGAAGTAACCATCGAGAACCTGAGCGAGGTTGTCGACTCTTTCCTCGGCGCTGTGGCCTAAGGCATCCGGGTTCATGGTCTGGGTATTGGAGATACCATCGAGGGCATATTCATACGGAAGCTTGGCGACAGAGTTGAGGGAGGCTAAGAGGCCGTTGTTCTCGGCACCGTAGGACGGGTTGGCGCCCGGAGCCAAAGGCTTGCCGGCTTCTCTGCCATCCGGAAGGGTACCGGTGGCCTTGCCATAGACGACGTTGGAAGTGATGGTAAGGATGGAAGTCGTCGGTTCGGAATTACGGTAGGTGTGATGCTTCTTGAGCTTTCTTAAGAAAGTGTGAAGCACTTCGACAGCGATATCATCGGCTCTGTCATCATCGTTGCCGTATCTGGGGAAGTCTCCTTCGATCTTGAAATCCTTGGTGATGCCCTGTTCATCGCGGATTGCGGTGACCTTGGCATACTTGATGGCGGAGAGGGAATCGACGACGTGGCTGAATCCGGCGATACCGGTCGCGAAGGTTCTTCTGACATCGGTATCGATGAGGGCCATTTCGGCAGCCTCATAATAATACTTGTCGTGCATGTACTGGATGAGGTCGAGGACATTGACATAGATGCCGGCGAGCCAGTCCATCATGCGGTCATAACTCTTGATGACCTCATCATAGTCGAGGACATCGGAGGTGATTCTCTGATAGGCCGGACCGACCTGCTGATGGCTCATCTCATCGACGCCGCCGTTGATGGCGTAAAGAAGGCACTTGGCAAGGTTGGCTCTGGCGCCGAAGAACTGCATTTCCTTACCGGTCTCGGTTGCGGAGACGCAGCAGCAGATAGAATAGTCATCGCCCCAGATCGGACGCATGACATCGTCGTTTTCATACTGAATGGAAGAAGTGGTGATGGAGATGTGGGCGGCATACTTCTTGAAGTTCTCGCTCATTCTGGGCGAATAGAGGACCGTGAGGTTCGGTTCCGGAGCAGGGCCCATGTTCTCGAGGGTGTGGAGGAAACGGAAGTCGTTCTTGGTGACCATATCTCTGCCGTCCATACCCATACCGCCGACTTCGAGGGTGGCCCAGACCGGGTCGCCGGAGAAGAGGGCATCATAGGAAGGAATACGGGCGAACTTGACCATACGGAACTTCATGACGAGGTGATCGATGAGTTCCTGAGCGTCTCTTTCGGTGATGAGGCCCTTCTTGAGGTCACGGTTGATATAGATATCGAGGAAGGTGGAGATTCTTCCGACGGACATGGCGGCGCCATTCTGGCTCTTGATGGCGGCCAGATAACCGAAGTAGAGCCACTGGACCGCTTCGTGGGCGTTGGTGGCAGGCTTGGAAATGTCATAGCCATAGGAGGCGGCCATTTCCTTCATCTGCTTGAGGGCTTTGACCTGCATGGAAATTTCTTCTCTCTGACGGATGACATCATCAGTCATGGTGCCATCGCCACAGTTGGCGAGGTCAGTGAGTTTCTCCTCGATGAGGTTATCGATGCCGTAGAGGGCGACTCTTCTGTAATCGCCGACGATTCTTCCTCTTCCGTAGGTATCCGGAAGACCGGTGAGAATCTTGTTGTGACGGCACTTCATCATCTCCGGAGTATAGGCATCAAAGACGCCATCGTTGTGGGTCTTATGATATTCCGTGAAGATCTTGTGAAGTTCCGGATTGGGCGTATAACCGTGGGTCGTGAGGGCCTGTTCGGCCATCTTGATGCCACCGTAAGGCATGAAGGCTCTCTTCAACGGCTTGTCCGTCTGAAGACCGACGACCTTTTCGAGATCCTTGTACTCTTCGCAGATGTAACCAGGCTTATGGCTGGTGATGGAAGAGACGATATCGGTATCCATATCGAGGACACCGCCCTTGGCTCTGGCTTCCTTCTGAAGCTTCTGGAGTTCGAACCAAAGGATGTTGGTCGCCTTGGTCGGGACTTCGAGGAAGGAGGCGTCTCCTTCATAGGGTTCATAGTTGTTCTGAATGAAGTCACGGACATTGACATCGTTTTTCCAGTGACGGCCTTTGAAACCATCCCAGGCAGTGGAATCAATTTTCATTTTGTGTACCTCTCTTTTTCATTCGATTCTAAATGAGTTATTTTTTCAAACCAAGATATGATACTCGGTAAAGCGTGATAAGAAAAGAAAAAAGCATTTACATCAGACATATTTTTATGCGAGAAAGATTCAAAAAGTCCGGAAAGCCCTTACAACTTTCCGGACGTATATTATTATTGTCTTAGGAGCGGAAGAGGGCGAGAAATCCTTCGGCCGCTTCCATGGCATCTTTGCCAGTGTTTTCTTCACACCAGAGAATCAGATACGAGGAGAGAGCGGCGGAAAGAAACTCGGAGAGGAACCTTCTGTCCATCCCTGGTTTATGAATGACATCGCAGTCGAGGAAAGACTCCATCAAAGGAAGGAGCGCCTCCTTCAGTTTCTCTTCGAAGACTTTCTTTCCCTGGGAATCGGACAACAGAGCAAGCAGGTTCTCCCTGTCTTCGGCAAAGTGCAGAAAAAGATGGGTGAGCAAGGATTCGGGATCCTGTTCCCGACTGAAATCATGGCTTTCCTCTTTTTTCTTCTTTTCGGCGAGAACATGGGAAAGGATGGTGTCGACGATTCCTTTGACGATGTCTTCCTTGGTGCGGAAATGGCTGTAGAAAGTGCTCGAAGAGACTTTGGAGGCACGGATGATATCGTAAGGGCTGATTTCTTCGTAGCCTTTCTCTCTCAAAAGAGAATAGAAGACCTCGATGAGAAGCTCTCTCGTCTTTTTTCTTCTCCGGTCTTCCTCATCGTTCAGGGAATAGAGAACGGGTTCGACTTTTTTCTTCTCTCCGATGAGGAGGTAATAGTCTTCCCCTTCCTCTTCCCGGATGATATTGAAGTCATCCCGGTAGAGATCTGCTTCCTTTCTCGGGTCGGAAAGGTCGCGGCTCAGAAGGGAGACATCCCTTCCCTTATGGCAGTCATGAAGCTGTTTTCTTCCCAAGTCGTGGACAATGGCGAACTTGCCCCCATCGACAAGATTCCGTAACAGGGATTCCTTGAACGCCTTGAGTTCGAGGAAATGAGGATAGGCATCGAAGATGACGATGACATCAAAAGGGCTTTCCTTTAGCGTGTAGAAATCTCCACTATGGAAGGAAACCTCCTTTTCCGGGATGCCTTTCTTCTTCGCCTGAAGAATCATCTTCTCCGAGAGATCGAGAGCGTAGACCTGTCTTTTGGAAAGCTGGTAGAGTTTTTTGGAGATGACGCCGGTCCCACAACCCAAATCGAGGACATGGTCATTCTCCCGGATGCCGATCTGAGAAAGAAGACTATCGGTCTTCTCCTCTCTATGTTCATCGTTCTCATCCCATTTTTCCGCTCTCTCATCGAAAAAAGCACAGATCTGTTCGGTATTGTGTTCAGACATTGCTAAGAAACTCCTTGATGTTGCTGATTTTCTGGAATCCGCCATAGCTCATCGGCGCCGACTTCACATAGGTGTAGCAATCCTTGGAGAGGAAAGCTTCTCCGATTTCTTTATACTTCCCTTCGAGATCGAAATCCTGATAGATTTTCGGATAGGCGACCGAGGCGAGGAAATAGCTATCCATGAGGGCGATTTCAAGATTCGTATAGTAGGCATTGAAAGGCATCTCAAGATAAATCTCCCCTGCCTGGAACGCCTTGAGTTCATCAAACTTCGAAGGGTCGCTTTCATAGGTTGTCTTAAAGCGGGCGAGTCCGGCACTGTCCAAAACGATGCGGTCCGGATTGAGAGAAAGGAAGGCTTCCTCTTCGAGTTTCCCATTATTCACCGTCACATCGGAAGTGACCGCATTCTTGATGGAGGATACTTCAAAGAGTGGGAAAGAAGATGATGTGGAATAGATATCCTGGGTTCCCCAGTTTCCTAAACATCCGATATAGATGCTCTTTTTCTCCTCTTCCTTGACACTTTGTGCTTTCGAAGCAAGTTCCTGCTCTGCGGAGGCGATGTAGTTATTGAGATTTCTGGCCCGTTCTTCTTTTCCAAGGACTTTTCCTAACAGCGTAAAGGAATGCTTCACATTGTCATCAAAGACCGATTTCTTTCCATAACTGACGACGACTACCGGGACGCCGACCTGGTCCTGCAGGGCATCGGCCTTGCTCACATCGCCGTATTCGGAAATGATGAGAGAGGGAGCAACAGAGAGGATTTTCTCCGCTTCGGCCTGTTGGGCCTGGGGACCTCCTTTGCCGCAGCTCGGAAGGGTTTTGTAGAATTCTTTGTTGATGTCATAATAGGGACGGGACACGCTTTCGAAGACATTGCTTCCAACGCTGCGTTCAATATCCTCGACAGCGACAAGATTCTCCTGGTCTCCGATATAGGAATAAAGTCGGAGTGCACCGGCACCGATGCAAACGACACGTTTTGCATCTTCCAAGGAGATGCTATTCTTTCTTCCAATCATATCCGTAACTTGAAATGTTTTCTCTTCCGTCTTATTCTCCGTCTTGTTTTCTGTATCAGATTCGGTACCACATCCGACTAAAAGTAAGGACATCAGGCCAAGGCAAATCAGTTTTCTTTTCATTGTTTCATTCTCCAATCGTGACATATTTCCCGTATTCATCCTCTCTGAGACAGAGAGGGGCATCATAGACTTCCCGTAATAGATTATCCGTCACTTCTTCTTTGGTACAGGCTTTCTGAAGTTTTCCTTCCTTCAAGAAGTAAAAGATATCCCCGAATCGTAAGGCGGTGTTGATATCGTGAAGAGAGAGAAGGACAGAAATTTGTTTTTCTTCACATTCCCGTTTCAGAATCTTCAGCACCGATAACTGATGTGAGACATCCAGAGATGCCGTCGGCTCATCAAGGAGAATCAAGGGCGTCTCCTGGATGAGGCTCTTTGCAATCATCACACGCTGTCTCTCTCCACCGGAAAGCTGATCCGTTCTCTTATCGACAAAAGTTTCCAGCCCCAGACGCTCAACAATAGGAAAGACATAGGGTTCGCTCTCTTTTCTCGAAAGAAAGGCAGAAAAAGGAAGTCTTCCTAAGAGCAACGTATCATAGACAGTAAGTGAGGAGGATTCCGGTGTCTGAGAAAGATAACTTACCAATTTCGCCCGATCCCGTATCGAGATTTTCTTCAGGTTGTTTTCCTTCAGCAGAATCTCTCCCCTGTAATCTCGGTATAAACCGGCAACACATTTGAGCAATGTGGATTTTCCCGATCCATTCTTTCCGAGGAGAATTCCGATTTTTCCTTCCGGTAGAAAAAGGGAAACGTCATCCAGTGTCTCTTTTCCTTTCTGATAGGAAAAGGATAGGTTCTTGACTTCAAGCATGTTCTCTCCTCCTTTGATAGGCAAAAATGAGGAAGAGGAAGAAGGGAGCACCGATCAGCGCCGTGATGGCGCCGACAGGAAGAGAAAAGCCTTTGAGAATCACTCTGGCAACATCATCGGAAAAGAGCAAGAGAATCGCACCGCATAGCGCACTCGAAGGCAAGAGGAAATGATGATCTTCCGAGACAAATCTTCTTGCGACATGAGGGCAGACAAGACCGATGAATCCGATGACCCCTAAGAAGGAGATACAGCAGGCAGTGACAAGGGAAGAGAGGGTGAGGAGAAGGAAACGGAGAAACTCAGTATTGACGCCGCCGGTTTTGGCGGCGCTGTCTCCGAGGGATAAGGCATTGAGCCTTGAAGTGAAAACGGTGAAGACGGCATAGGAGACAAGAACGGCAAGGGCCATAATGATAATTTGCTTATAAGTGACTCTTCCGAGATCACCGAAAGACCAATAGACTGCTCCAGAGAGTTCGGTATCGGTCGCAAAATACTGAAGTAGGGTGGTGACAGCAGAAAACAGTGCAGATAAGGAGACGCCGGTCAGCACTAAGGTTTCCGAAGAGAAATGGCGCAGTTTGCTTAGCCCAAGAACCAGGAGGATGGAACCGAGTGCAAAAAGGAATGCAATTCCGGAAACGAGATAAGGATTAAAAGAATTCCATTCCTGTCCTTTGAAGGCAAGGCTTCCTCCACTCAATAGGACAATGGCCACATTGGCACCCAACACGGCAGCATTGGAAACGCCTAGAGTAGAAGGAGAAGCCATGGGATTGCCAAGGCAAGTCTGCATGATGAGACCGGAGATGGATAACCCGATTCCGGCAACGATTCCCGCCAAGACACGGGGGAGACGGATTCTCTGCATGATACGGACATTGACTTTCTCCCCGATACCGAACAAAGCAAAGAAAGAATCCTTAAAAGAAAGGGAGGAGGCGCCGACAAATAGAGAGAAAAAGGCAAGGAGGACAAACAGAATCAGAAGAATGAGGAGAACAATACGACGTTTTCTCTGTTGTTTCTGTATCGCCAGCTGATAAGGAAGCAGGAATTTTTCTGTCATGAATGTATTGTAACGCTTTAACAAAAGAAAGAAAACAAAAATGTGAGTTTTGTTCGATAACTCGTGCTAAACTAGTTACTGTTCCTATACAAAAAGTGGAAATCTGTTGCTATTTTCTTATCGCTCTACTCAGGAACAAGCGTGTTTGCGATAAAGCAAAGACAAAGACATCCTTTGCAGAACTTTTTCTTTTCTAGGGAAAACCTTATAATAAGGTTCAGGAGAAAACCACCTATGGAACCAGTGAAAATCATCAGTGTCAAGGATAACGTCCTTTCCGAAAACGACAAAGAAGCCGCAACAGTCAGAGCAATTCTCAAAGAGAAGAATATCTTCTTCATCAACCTTATGTCTTCCCCTGGAAGCGGAAAGACAACGTTCCTCTGTTCTTTGCTTCCTTTGCTTCAGGAAAAAGGTTATCGTTGCCTCGTCCTGGAAGCGGACATTGACGGGGATGTCGATGCCAAGAAAATCATCGAAAAGACCGCTGCTAGATCCTATCAGGTCCATACGATGGGAGCCTGTCATCTCACCGCCCAGATGACCCATGACAGCATTTCCAAAATCGACCTGGACAATGTGGATATCCTTATTCTCGAGAACATCGGAAATTTAGTATGCCCTGCAGAATTCGATACCGGATCTAACCTAAATATGATGCTCTTATCGGTACCGGAAGGAGACGACAAACCTTTGAAGTATCCTTTGATGTTCAAAGTGTCACCCTTTGTCATCGTTACAAAAATGGACGTGCTTCCCGTCTTCAATTTCAACTTTGACGACTTTCAGAAGAGAGTCGAGGCATTACGTCCCGATTCCATGATTCACACAATCAGTGCCAAGAACAAAGAAGGCCTCGATGATGTGATAAACGACCTTTTGCCTCTCATCGAAGCCAAAATCAAAAAGGCCTAACATCATCCGCAGTCACATAGAATCATTAAGACAAGAATTGATTTATTCTAAGTTTCAAGAATGGTTTTTATCCTTTGGGTTTCTTTTTTGGAACCGATATTTTCTGTTGCCTTTTCCCTTAAACGATTTTACAACATTAGTCCTTGAAGATAGCTGACATCATTAAACTAGCAGGCTTTGAGGCGTTCAGTAAGGAAAAGATATTTGGAGTTTGCCGAATCTTCGTCAAAAAAAGAATGGAAAGTCGCAGGCAAACTCTGTCTTAAACTCACACGAAGGTATTTTCAAAACGTATCCATCCAAGGTCATTTCTAGGGATTTCGACCGTATCCATAATAAAATGCGGACGCCGTCATGGATGGAGACCGGAAGTTTCTAGGTCTAAGTATAAGAATAAAATCATACAATCAATAGACCGCCTCAAATAACCTTTTGCTCCCGTGTCTTAGATTTAGCAGACAAGAAGAAACTTTCCAAAAATTTCACTTCAGGATTGCAGATTTCTTCCTCAATCAAATTCCAAGCAAAGCAATATGCCCGTCATTATGACGGGCATTTTGAAGATAGACTGATTGGTTCGGAGATTACTTCATTGCTGGAATGTCAGAAGTCTTGAGGGAAGAAAGATCAGCAACTCTATCGATCATTCCGACACCTTCGAGGTTTGTATACTGATAACCACCCTGGTAGTTGAGGTTGAAGCTATCGTTGGCAATCGCCTCCATGGAATTGATGATGTAGGAAGAGCCAGTCTGTTCGGTGAATGCGAACTGGAAGTCATCATCCAAGGTCCACTTGAAGGTCTTGACGGACTGTAAGCTCCAACCGCTATAGGAAGAACCAGTAGCGGCACGCTGCGTACCGGTTCCATCGGCATTGAAGTTGATGTAAATGGCGAAATTGGAAGTATAGCTGGAAGTTCCCCACTTCATCTCTCCGGCAAAGCGGACAGTCTTTGCGGCGATGTTGGCAAGAACAGTTTCCTTGACAGGTTTCTCCATGACATTGAGGTCCGTCTTGGCCTTGATGGTGTTATCGAAGTCAGAGACAGCCTCTAAAACAACCTTACCTTCCTGAGTGCCGGTGATTTCGAAAGTTCCGTCATCGGCCTTGGCGATAGTGGCATCACCGACCGATTCGTCTTTGACAACAGAGATGCTGACATTCTGATCGGCAGCATCCGGAAGAACGGCCGCAGTAAGCTTAGCCTTATCTCCAACATAGACAGAAGTCTTGTCGAGCGCGAGGTTGATGGAAGTCGGAATGGCGTCGATGACTTCGACATCGACTTCCTTCATGACACCAAGACCATTATCGAATGCAATCTTTCCGGTTCCTTTCTTGGCCGCCGTGATATCGCTAAGTGATTTATAGGTAAAGAGTTCATCGGGGAGTTTGTCGATGGCAGGGCTGATTACCTTATTCTCCTTGGTGGAAACGGTGAACTTTAAGGTGCCACCCATTTCGACTTTGGTACCTTCCCCAGCATCGACATAGGTGTTCTTCTGGCCGGGTTTGACATACTGAAGGTGAATATCATAATCGTCGAGAACATAATCGTGAATGTCCTTAAGACCAGTGAGGTCATTCTTGAGGCCTCTCTCCGCAACGAGCTTCATCGTATCGAGGGAAGTGGCGACAGCACCATCGTTGATGGTATAGGAATCACCGGATTCTGTATAGGAACCCTCACCATAAGTGGCAGCAGTGAAATCTTCACCGGTCATGAATCCGAGACCATCGAAAGTCGTGACGGAAGTATAAACTTTCAAGGTCTTGTTATAGGAAGTGTATTTTTGCCAAACAAGGGTAGCCGTATAAGACTTCTTATCCTCAGCGACCTCAGTTTTGAAGGTATAGTTCGCATCATCGGAGAAATAATTGTTGTAGCTGAAGAC
>CAKVBX010000012.1 GCA_934725685.1 uncultured Bacilli bacterium | reverse complement strand
CCTCAACCTTCAGGGTGAGGCCTGCGGCATAGCTTGCGTACTCATCGAAGGTCATGTCCTCTGCGATATCGGCGATATAGTTGTACTTCATGAAATCGTTTCTGATCTGGAAGACAGAGGAAGCGGACGTGGAGTTTTCTTTGTCGTATTCGAAGATGAGATTGCTGAAGTCGAACTGCATCAGTCCCTGATGTGCGGAGGTGCGGTAAATCTGACCCTTGAGCGTGTCCCGGGTCTCTCCGGTATAGCGTTCATACTTGCCATCATTCCGTTTATGGATGCCGTAATAGGTGTAGGTGGAAGTACTGGAGGAGATGGTCTGATCATACCCAGAGTAACCATCCGCAAAGAAAACGGCCTCGGAATGCTGAAGGAGACTATCGCCCCTTTTGACATCGACGTCAATCTGATAGTTGTAGGTCTTCATCTCCTTGAGGGCCTTATCGAGCGCGTCGTACTGGCTCTTGTACGCGGTCTCATAGGAATAGGGCTTCGGGCAGATGTCCTCTTCGGAGAGGACGGTTTTTCCGATGTCTTCCAAAGTGACGCTGAGCTCCGTATAGTTCCTTCCCGTCGAATCGGTCTTGGAATATTTCATCGCAAATCCGGTGATGCCGGTGCGGGAGACGTAGAGTTCCATCTTGGAAAGGGAATCTCCTCCGAACTTGGAGGCGGTACCGCTGTGGTAATAGACCGTGGCGGAATCATAGATGGCATCGACGATTTCCTTTTTGGCGGTATTTCCGATGGCATTGTCGGAGAGGACGTAGGTGGCGATGCCGAACTCGTTTTTGCTGACATACTGGAAGTCGTCCTTGGAGAGGCTCTTGAAGCGGTTGACATAGACGGAGTTCTCCCAGCGGATGGAGGAAGTGACTTCCTTCACTTTGTTGTAGCGGTCCGGATGAGAGGAATAGGCGACTTTCCCGTTTTTGGCGTAATAGGAGGAAGAGACGAGAATTTCGGATTCGTCCTCGTCGGAGACGATGGCGCCGAAATAGCTGTCCTTGTCAAACATCGTCTTCAGAGTGGCGCTTCTTTCGTCGGAACTGTTGACGATATGGATCTGTTCTAGATAGGTGATGTTCTCTTTGCCGGCTTCTTCGAACATGCTGTTCTTCAGCGTCGGAACGGTATTTTCCGAGACCGGTGCTTCGGTCGGTTTGGCTTCCGTATTGCCTGCTGTTGAATCCGAGTTTGTCCCTTCACAGCCGGCTAACAGGGAGAGGATGAGAAGCGGCAGGATGATCTTTCTGTTTTTCATAGTTTTCCTCCTTGTTTTATCTGAACTGGGAAGCGTACATGGAATAATAGAATCCCTGTTTTGCCATGAGGGCGTTGTGGCTTCCCTGTTCGATGATGTGTCCGTCCTTGAGGACGAGAATCAGATCGGAATTGCGGATGGTGGAGAGGCGGTGGGCGATGACGATGGAAGTCTTGTTCTCCAAGAGGCGGTCGAAGGCATCGGTGATGAGTTTTTCGGTGCGGGTATCGACGTTGCTGGTCGCTTCATCGAGGATGACGATGTCCGGTTCCAGCAGCATGACTCTGGCAATCGTCAGCATCTGGCGTTCACCCTCGCTGAGTCCCTGTTTAGCGGTGACTTTGGTCTGGTAACCATCCGGAAGGGTGTTGATGAAGGTGTCGGCGTGAGCTCTCTTGCAGGCATCGATGACTTCTTCGTCCGTGGCCTCAGGCTTGGCATAACGGACATTGTCCATGATGGTACCCGTGAAGATCCAGGTTTCCTGTAAGACCATGCCGAAGTTCTTTCTCAGTGCGGATTTTCTGATGGAGGTTCCGTCTTTTCCGTTATAGAGAATTTTCCCCTGGGTTGGGTCGTAGAAACGCATGAGAACGTTGATCAAGGTCGATTTTCCTGCGCCCGTAGGACCGACGATGGCGACTTTCTGCCCTTTGTGGATGGTCTCGGAGAAGTCTTCGATGAGGCGCTGGGTCGGTTCATAGCTGAACCACATATCTTCGAAGCGGATCTCTTCGATTTCGGAGACATCCTCGGTTCCGTTGTCGACGTCATCTTCCTTGGAAAGGAAGGCATCGATTCTCTTGAACGAGAAGACGGCACTTTCGTATTCGCTCATCACGCCGCTGATTTCGTTGAACGGCTTGGTGAACTGGTTGGTGTAGCTTAGGAAGGAGGAGAGGTTACCGATGTTCATGACGGCATGGTAGGGTGCGAGGATGGTGCTATAGGGAATCATGATGATGCCGCTGATGCCGATGATGGCATAGATGATATTGTTGACAAGACGGGTGGTCGGATTGGTCCAGGAGGCGGAAAACTGAGCAATTTTACCTTCCTTGCGGAGCTCTTCGTCCTGATTCCTGAAACTGTTCAGGGAAGCCTTTTCGTAATGGAGCGATTGCAGACAGTCGATATTGTCGATGGCTTCCAGGGAGATGCTGTTGAGATCGGACTGAAGCTTTGCCTGTTTCTTGAAGTGTTTATGGGAGAACTGGGCGACAAAGCGGGACATGAGGACGGAGAGTGGAGAAAGGACGATTACGCTGAGGGCAAGTATCCAGTTGACGACGAACATCATCACGATGGTGATGACGATGCTGAGAACGCCCTCGATGAGCGACTTGAAGACGGAGAAGAGGCCGTTGGCGACATTTTCGACATCGCCGATTTCCAGTTGGACAAGGTCGCCGTGCTTTTCCTTGAAAATGGTTTCAACGGAGACACTGTTGAATTTGTTGTAGACGTCCTTTCTGATGTCATAGATGATCTTCTGGGTCATGATGCCGACGGAATATTCGAAGATGAAGTCCGAGGCGGCGCCTATAAGGGAAAGGACGAGGCAGGAGATGATGATGAGGAAGAAGGCGGTTCTGTTACCGTCGGTGGCGGCGTTGAGCGCCTTACCGACCAAAAACGGCTGAGCGGCCTGAGCGATGAGGAAGACGAGAACGAAGACGGATATAAGTAGAATCAGTTTTTTCTCTTTTTTCAGATAGGAGAAGAATCTTGTCTTGAAGTTCATCAGTCGTTCTCCTTTCTGGTCTGACTTTCGTAGGTTTCACGATAGACCTGGCAGTGTTCCATGAGGTGTTCATGCGTTCCCTTGTCGACGAGTTTTCCGCCTTCCAAGACGAGGATGAGGTCACAGTCGGAGACGGTGCTGACACGCTGAGAGACGATGATTTTGGTGATACCCTGATAGTGGTTGTGGATGTTGTCCCTCACTTTTCTGTCGGTGAGGAGGTCCAAAGCGGAAGTGGAGTCATCGAGGATGATGACCTCTGGATTCTTGACTAAGGCCCTTGCGATGCAAAGGCGCTGTCTCTGTCCGCCGGAGAAGTTCTTTCCGCCCTCTTCGACGCCGTATTCGATGTATTCCGGATATTTGCTGACGAATTCATAGGCCTGGGCATCCTGGAGGGCTTTGGCGATGTCCTCTTCGCTGGCCTTTGAATTTGCCATCAGCATGTTGGTGTGGATAGTACCCTTGAAAAGGACGGATTTCTGGGGAACCAAGGCGATTTCGCTGCGGAGGGAGGATAAGGAATAGTCCCTGATGTCATTTCCCTTGTAATAGACCGTTCCCTTGGAAGTGTCGAGGAAACGTTCGACGAGGTTGATGAGGGTGGATTTTCCGCTTCCGGTACCGCCGATGATACCTAAGGACTGCCCCTTCTTTAACGTGAAGGAGATGTTCTGAAGTGCATAGTTTCCTTCTTCCTTGTAACCGAGGGAGACATCATCGAAACAAAGGATATCCTCACCGCTTTCGATTGTCTTGGTGAGGGGGTTCTTACAGTCCTGGACGGAGGGGTTGATGGCGAGGACGGAATCGATACGTTTCCTGGAGACACCGGACTTGGTTAGAATCATGACGACGTTGGTGAGCTGGACGAGGGTGGTGAAGATCTGGGCGAGATAGGCGACTTCGGTGATGATGGTGGAAGAGGTCTGTGTGGCAAGGGTGGCATCTCCTTCCGAGAGAATCGGAAGTCCGCCCAGGATGACGACGAGGGCAGTGGCGACGGAGATGATGGCGAAAGTCAGCGGGTTGATGAGGGCGTTGAGCTTCTGGACGTGGGTGGCAGACTTTCTGTAGTCTTCCGCCTTGTCGGAGAATTCCCGATTTTCATTCTCTTCGGAATTGAAGGCGCGGATGACTTTGGCACCGTCGAGGGTGTCACTGGATTTATTGGAAAGGCCGTCGAGTTTTTCCTGAATGACGAGATATTGTTTGCCGCTCTTTCCCATGATGCAGAAGATCACGAGGAGGATGAGCGGGATGATGCCCAAGAAGACAAGACCGATTTTCCAGTCGAGGATGATGGAGATGATGAGGGCTCCAAGGATGATGAAAGGGGCGCGGACGATGAGTCGGATGAAGATGAGAACACCCTGCTGAACCTGATAGGAGTCAGCGTTGAGGATGGTGAGGACTTTGTTGTTTCCGATCTTTTCCCGATCCTTTTTGGAGAGGGAAAGAATCTTCTCGTAGAGGGAGTCTCTCAAATCCGTTCCGACGGCGACGGCCGTTCTTGCGGCGACATACTGGGTAACCATGGTCGTGGCGAATCCCAAAACTCCCATGATGAGAATGATGGTGCCGCCGATGATGGCGTAGTTGAGAGAGGGATTCCCGTCAATCCAGTTTCCAAAAAGAAGGATGAACTTGGAGATGGACCGGTTGATGGTGTTCATCTGATGGAGCGGTTCGTAGCCGGATGAGACATTCTTCGAGAGGTCGATGATGGACTTCATGAAGAGCGGAATGAGAAGATCGAAGACGGCTTCGATCATCTTCAGCATCGGTCCTAACAGGAGGGCCGGTATGTGTTTTTTATAGGCGTCGCTGGTTTTGGTTAGCATAGAACCTCCAATCCTATTTAATTAAGAAATAAAGCTAATATATTCTATAAAATTTCAATCTAATTTCAATGTGAGAATTCGTCTGTTTTATCTGCTATTTCGGATAAAGCGGACGAAATAAGGCACTTTTTGAAGGCGCCATGAAAGCAGGCTGCATTTGATAGCGGTTACAAGCTTTGCCACCGCCAGCGCAATGCTATGAAAAAGTCAATGTTTTTCTGTTGCTCTTTTTCGGATTCATGGTATAATTTTCCTGTCAGCAACACGACAGCTTTTTTTACGGTAGTTTTACAAAATAATTGATCCATCCAAAATCAAAGAAAAAATCATATCCTAAAGGATATGGTTCTTTTTTTACTGTCAAATCAATATTTATTTGTTAGTAATCTTAGTAATCAATGGTAATTTCTATTAAGACGTGGTATAATATCTGAGAACGACACGGAGGACATATCGGAATGCCTGCAAGAAAAAACGGATACAGCGTCATCAGGAACAAGAGGAAAGGACGTCTGGCCCTCTACGTGAAGGTCAGCGCGACGAAGGAGGGGAAGTCCTCCTCCCTCTCGCTCGGGTTCATCGGCTTCGACACCGACTTCCCTTCCGAGGAGGCAATCCAGGAAAAGGCCGCATCCGTCTATGCCGAATGGAAGGAAAGGACCGGAGGCAACGTGGCGACGGTGAGGTTCCACGCGGACAGGGACAGCGAATACAGGACGGTCCATTTCGGCAGGCTCTACATAGCGAGGTTCCTCCGCGAGCTGGGCATCATAGACAAGCTTGGAAACCTCAAGGGAGAGAAGAACGCGAAATACAGGTTCGACTTCGCAGGAATCGTAGAGACGCTGATCGAGTCGCAGATCCTCTGCCCCGGAAGCAAGCGGCATGCGTTCCTTGCCGACGGCGACGACGGGATGGGGTTCGGCGAGGGGATCGAGATCCAGCATGTGTACAGGGCACTCGACGTCCTGGCAGCCCATTCCGACGAAATCAACGCATATTCATACAAGAGGATCAGAAAGCTGGCAAAAATCAACACGATGATATACTATTACGACTGCACGAACTTCTATTACACGCAGAGAAGCGAGGGCGAGCTCCTCGGCGTGAAGAAGGCAAAGGAGGGGATGGTCGCGCCACTTGTCCAGATGGGGCTGCTCATCGACGAGAACGGATATCTGGTCGGGATGACGATATTCAACGGGAAGGAAAGCGAGCAGCCAAGCCTTGCGAATCAGATCGAGGCCCTTTCGCCGCATGTCAGAATGGAAAGCGTGGTCGTCTGCACCGACGCGGGACTCTGCTCCTTCAAGAACAAGCGGCTCCTGTCCAAGGATGGAAGGGGATATATCACCACCCAGCCGGTTCTCGGGACGAAGGCTCCGGACCTGGTCAAGGAATACGTCGCCTGCGACGGCCCCATGAGATCTGGCGCAGGCGAGGAGATGAAGGTCGGCGAGCTCAAGGAAAGATATGCCAAGGCCGTCGAGGAAAAGAACGGCGCGGAAGCAAGGAGGCTTTCCTCGATCACGCTCTTCAAGGATTCCTGGTTCGAGCTTTCCCTCATCAAGAGGACGGCGAAGAAGGGGGAAGGCAAAAGAAGGAAATGGACGGAGGAGCCTGCGGACGTCTCGGAATGCGAAATGTCCGGCAAGGATCCGGACACGGAATACGTGATAAGATACAAAAAGAGGACGGATGGCGTCAGCAAAAATCCCGAGGGGAAGGACAGGTTCTATTCAAGGCTGCTCGTATCGTTCTCGCTGAAATACTATCTCTTCCAGATTGAGGAGCTCGAGGAGAAGAGGCGGAGGATAGACGAGCTTGCAAGTTCCAAGGCGAGGCTCGACGCGATTCCGAAGGAGCTGCGCGGATTTGCCAAGGCGGAAAGCGCCACGAAGGACGGCGAGCCTGCGGACGTCCAGATAGTAAGCGTCGACGAGGACGCCTTTGCGGAGGCGAAGAGGTTCGCAGGGTACTATGTCCAGGCGACCAACCTCGGAGACGCCTCCAGGGATCTCTATTCCGTATCGAGGATGAGATGGCAGATAGAATACTGCTTCAGGACGATGAAGACGAACATCGACGCAAGGCCGATATACCTGACCACATCGGACCACATAAGAGGGCATTTCACGGTGGTGTTCCTCGCGCTTCAGACCCTGCGGTACATGATGCACAGGATGTATGAGGCGGAAGGAAACGGCGGAAAAGTCCTCGGCAGGGCCGAAGAATCGAAGGTGACGGCAGACGCGGTCATGGAGGAGCTGAGAAGGATAAAGGGCGCCGTCCTGCTGGCGGAGGAGGGATTCGAATTCGCGATAGGCGCAAGGAAGAACGACATGAACATCCTTATGGCGAAGGCGTTCGGGAAATCGATGACGAAGCAGTGCATGAGGCTGGACGAACTAGAGAGTTATTCGGGTCTGAATCTTAGAAGCATAAAGAGCAAGGGAAACGAAAAGATGGAATAGAAAATGCCGACTTCTGGAAGTCGTTACTAATTTTTCGAGGTAACGATTCTCCGAAAGTCGGCTTTTTATCGAGCTTTTTTAAAATCAACTGTAAAACTTAAGTTCTATAAAATTTCAATCTAATTTTAATGTGAGAATTCGTCTGTTTTATCTGCTATTTCGGATAAAGCGGACGAAATAAGGCACTTTTTGAAGGCGCCATGAAAGCAGGCTGCATTTGATAGCGGTTACAAGCTTTGCCACCGCCAGCGCAATGCTATGAAAAAGTCAATGTTTTTCTGTTGCTCTTTTTCGGATTCATGGTATAATTTTCCTGTCAGCAACACGACAGCTTTTTTTACTGGCAAACATTCTTAATCGAACAAATTAAGAGTGGGCTCCCTTTTGGGGGTCCACTCTTTCTCTTATAAGGAGGTCAGAATGGATCAAAATTTATTGGAAAAAGCCAAACAGATGTTTCAGGAAGTCGCTGCGGATATGGGACTTGTCCTTGTGTCGGTGCGCTTCTATACCGGGGAAGACGGACCCGTCCTTGAGGTCCTGATCGATAAGGATTTCTCCATCACGATGGAGGAAATCCAGGCCTATACCGATAGGGTCAATCCGCTTCTCGATGCCATGGATGATTCCGAGGAAGGATACGTTCTTGATATCTCTTCCGGCGGAAGCGAACGCCTGATTCCCTTTGCGGATCTGGAAAAGTTCCTGACGAGATGGCTTTCCGTCAAGGTGAAAGAGAGCGGTGAGACACTTCTCATGCAGCTCGATAGTTATCAGGACGGCAAGGCGACTTTCCATCACTTCCTGAAGGGAAGGAAGAAGAAGGAGGTCCTCACCGAGGACCAAGTCGAGATGATTCATATGGGTTATAAAGCTTGAAATATAGAATGGAGGAAAAGACAAATGTCTGAACTGAACGCTTTAAACGAAGAGACGAAGAAGACCAAAAGAAAGAGCAAGAAGAAAGCCGCCGATGAATTCGGCAACGTCAACGCCGATGAATTCACCTCATCGCTCGGCGAAGTCACCAAGGAGAACATGATCAATCAGGAGCAGGTCTGTGACATCCTCATCGACGCCATGAAGACCGCTTATCTGGAATGGTCCTATCCGGAACTCCGCGACAAGAATAATAAGGAAGCCAACGAACTTCTCAAGACTCAGATTCAGTGCCGCATCAACTTCACCGATGACTTCAAGCACTATGAGATCTTTGATATCAAGGTCATCACCCCCGATGATGACATCATCGACGATTCCTATCAGATTTCCCCGGAGGATTATTATTCCCTCACGAAGAAGGATGCACCGGATGGTGCCATCGTCGAAATCCCGTTCGATGTGACCAAGCTCGACAAGTCCTTTGTCAACCGTGTCAAACAGCTTTTCAATGCCAAACTCAAGGAAGCCGGAAAGCTCGCCGTCCTCTCTGCCTATAAGAACCAGATGGGCGGACTCATCGAAGGTAAGGTCATCAAAGTCGACAACGACAATCAGAACTATGAATTCTCCTTCGGTAAGGCGACTGCCTACATCAAGAAGGATTCCAAGAAGCTCCTTCCCAATGACCGCTTCAGTCTGAATGACAGCAATGTCCTCTTCTATCTCGAAAAGGTCAGCGAGAACGGAAGCCCGACTTCTCTTGATGTCAACCGTACTAGCACGAAGTTTGTCGAGAAACTGATGGAACGGGAAATTCCTGAAGTCGGTGACGGCATCGTCGTCATCCGTGGCATTGCCCGGGAACCCGGAAGAAGATGCAAGGTCTTTGTCGAATCCAAGAATCCGACCATCGATCCGATCGGTACCTGCATCGGACCCGAAGCCAGCCGTCAGAGAAGCATCTCCTCTGTCCTCAGAGGTGAAAAGATCGATTTCTGCAAGTGGCATCCCAATAAGGCCATGCAGATCATGGAAGCCATGAAGCCGGCCGAGGTCATCGGTATGACCTGCCCGGATGATTTCTTCGATAAGAATGTCCATTTCGAAGAGTTTGAAAACGACAGGGATTATGAACATCCGCAGATCACCGTCATCGTCAACAACGGCTCTCAGGGTGTCGCCATCGGTTCCCAGGGCTCCAATGTCCGTCTCGCTTCGCATATCACCAAGTGCAAGCTCACCGTCCTTCAAATAGATGATGCCATGAAGAACGGCATCAAGTATATGATGGTCCCTGAGATTCTTGCTCAGGTCGAGAAAATGTATCCAGAGCTCTCCACCAAGGAAGAGACTCCTCTTATCTCCACTCCGGAAGAGGCTGATATCGAAGAGGAAGAAATCCAGAATGAGGATGTCAAATCCATCAATCCGGAAGAAAATGTTAAGAAGACTGCACCTGTAGAAGAGGCTCAGCCTATCGCTGAAGAGAAGCCGGTGGAAGAGGCTGCTGCCGCTGAGCCTGTCAAGGCGGAAGAACCGGTGAAGCCTGCCAAGGAAGAGGCAGTCATCGAGCATGTCGAAATCATGAACAAGCCGAAGATTTCCCTTGATGCCTTGGAAGCTGCCATGACGCAGAAGAAAGGACCGAGCGAAACCCGCTCCTATCGCCGCAAGAAGAAGGAAGAGCCGGAAGAGGAGAAGAAGGATCCTTCCATCGCCTCTCAGGCTGCTGCCATGCCGATCTATACGCAGGAAGAACTCGCTGCCATGGAAGAGGATGAGCAGGAAGGCGAGGATAATATGGACTACGAGGATGATGAGGATCTCGATCAGTATTATTCCGACCAGTACTACGGCGACGATTCCGGCAAGTGATCAAAGTGAAAGATTACGTCGTATACCGTATGGATGTCCTCTCCCGGGAACGCTATCCCCGGGAGAGACTTCTCCGGCTTGTCAAAGCCGGGGAAGAGGTCGTCCTTGATCCGACCGGAAAAATTCCGGGACGAGGTGTCTATGTCCTGAAGGACATCGAACATATCAGGATGACTTTTCAGAAGAAGAGACTCAGCCGCTTTGTCAGTGCAAAGAGACAGGAATCTCTCATGGAGGAGATGATTCAGTATGTCCAAAGAGGAAACTGAGAAGAAACTTTCCGCCTATCTCGGATTCGCGGAAAAGAAAAGAAGCGTCTATGTCGGGATGAAACTCGAGGAGATGCTCTCTCTGAATAAGATTGCCTTACTTGTCGTTCTCGGGGAATGCTCCGCTAAGAACGAGGAGAAGCTACTTGCCATCGCTCCGAAGGATAGGGTCTTCCATCATATCCGTTATGAGGGAAGTTTTGACTGCAAGAGCTGCCTCGACTTTGATAAACTCAAGGCCTTCGGCGTCAAGGATGTCTCTCTTGCCAAAGCCATCTATGAGACGATGCTGAAAGAATACGAAGAAAACAATAAGGGGGAAGATGAATGAGTAAATCGAAATTCGCAAAAAAAGGAAATAAACCGGGCTTCGGAAAAAAAGTCCAGGGTCAGGTTCAGAACGGAGTCTTTGTCTATACCGGTACGCTTACGCTCGACCAGCTTTGCAAAAGAACCGGAATTTCCGCTACGGATACCATCAAAAACTTCCTGATGCAGGGAAAGATGGTCTCTCTCAATACGGTTCTCTCCGATGAACTGATCGCTGAGGTCTGCATTGAGAACGGCCTCGACTTCAAGAAGGAAGCCGGCGGTGCCGTGGACGATTTCACCAAGGTTCCGATTTTCGATAAGGATTCGGATCTCGATCCCCGCGCTCCGGTCGTCACCATCATGGGACACGTCGACCATGGTAAGACCACCCTCATCGACTGCATCCGTCACTCCAACATCACCGGCGGAGAACACGGCGGCATCACGCAGGAAATCGGTGCCTATCAGAAAGTCGTTCAGGGAAAGAAAATCACCTTCATCGATACTCCCGGCCATGAAGCCTTTACGGCCATGCGTGCCCGCGGTGCTTCGATGACGGATATCGTCGTCCTCGTCGTCGCTGCCGATGACGGCGTCAAGCCGCAGACCATCGAGGCCATCGACCACGCCAAGGCGGCCAATGTTCCGATGATTGTCGCCATCAACAAAATCGATAAACCGGCCGCTCAGATCGAAAGGGTCAAGCAGCAGCTTTCCGGTCTCGGTGTCTTAGCCGAGGACTGGGGTGGCGATGTCATGATGTTCCCCGTTTCCGCTAAGAGAAACCAGGGCGTCGATACCTTATTGGAAGGTATCCTCGACCTTGCCGAAATCCTTGAACTCAAGGCTAACGACAATCGTCCTGCCATCGGTTCCGTCATCGAGGCCGAACTCGACAAGAAGGAAGGCGCCAAGGCGACCCTTCTCGTCCAGAACGGAACGCTCAAAGTCGGCGATACCCTCGCCATCGGTCCTTTCTACTGCAAGGTCAGAAAGATGACCAACGAATTCAATAAGATGCTCAAGTCTGCCGGTCCTTCCACACCGGTCTCCGTCACCGGCATTTCCGGTGTTCCGGTCGCAGGGGACCGCTTCATGGCCTTCGAGGATGAACATGAAGCCAGAGAGGCGGCCGAAAAGAGAGCTCAGGCCCTCATCGGTCAAAACAATAATGGCGTGTCTCTTGCCGATCTCGCGCAGTCTGCTGCCAACGGCGAAAGCCAGAATATCAACCTCATCGTCAAGGCGGATACCCAGGGTTCCGCTGAAGCCCTTAAGGCTTCCCTTGAGAAAATCGATGTCCCCGGCGCCAAGCTTTCCATTCTCCACTGTTCTTCCGGCGATGTCTCGCAGGGTGATCTTGTTCTTGCCTCCGCGTCCCACGCCATCGTCCTTGCCTTCTCGGTCAAGGTTTCCAGCGCCATCAAGGACATGGCCAAGAGCGAGAAAGTCGAAATCCGTGAATACAATATCATTTATAAGCTCCTCGAGGATATCGAGGCAGCCATGCAGGGTACGTTAGGTCCTGTCTATGAGGAGGTCATCTACGGACATCTTGAGGTCCGTTCCCTCTTCAAGGCGTCCAAGGTCGGTCAGATTGCCGGCTGCTATGTCACCGACGGCAAAGTCACCAACACCTCCGAAATCCGCGTCTTCCGCAACAAAGAGCTGGTCCTTAAGACCCATCTCACCTCCCTCAAGCGTTTCAAGGATGATGCCAAGGAAGTCAACATGGGCTTCGAATGTGGCCTTACCATCTCCGATCGCTTCGAACTTCAGGAAGGTGATCTCTTAGAGGCCTTCGGCCAGGAGGAAGTCAAGAATGGCTGATAAGAAGGGAAGAGTTCAGGCTGTCATTCAGAAGAATCTCTCCGAGATTATTCTCTATGAACTCAAGAGCCCGGTCACTCAGTTCGTTTCCGTCAATGAAGTCAAGATGACGACCGATTATTCGTTCTGTAAAATCTATGTTTCCGATATCAACCCTGATAAAACGGATGAAGTTGTGAGTTTTCTCAACAACAATAAAGGCCGTATCCGCACGATGCTAAGCAAGAAGCTTTCCATCTACAAGACACCGGAGCTCTCCTTTGTCTCGGATAAGACCTTTGAACAGTCTTCCGAAATGGAGAATATCATCTCCATGGCGATCAACAGAAAACCTGTCACGCTGAAGGATGCCTTCCCGGAAGATGATGAAACTGCTAAGAAGGAGGAAACACCTATGAAGAAGCCGAGTTCGAAGAAGAAAGTCGTCAAGGAGACGGTGAAACCCGCCGAAACCAAGAAAGAGACGACAAAGAAGAAAACGACAAAGAAGTAAGCCGTTTCTTCTTGGGGGCCAGATACCTGGCCCCTTTTCCGTCAGTCACTTTTGCTACCGAAAAAAAGTGACTGAGTTGCTTCTGTTCTCTTTTGCCCTAATAAGGGCAAGGTTTCGAAATCCCGGTTTTTGCTGAGCAAAATTCCTCTATTCTTTTCGCTTTTCCGATATTATGATATAGGTCTATCCGACCGGAGGCACATCTATGAAAATCATCAAAAAAGACGAAAGCTTAGCCGATTATGATTTTATGAAAATCAAAAACGCGGTCACCAAGAGTGCAAACCGCGTCAACGTGACGCTCACGGATGAGGAATGGGCTGCCATTCAGCACTTTGTCGAAGGGGAAATCGCTTTTTCCAAGGCCGAATATGTCCCGGTCTCCCAGATGCATGTCTATGTCGAACTTGCCCTCGACCACGTGAATCCGAAGGTGGCCAAATCCTATCGCGATTACAGAAACTACAAGCAGGATTTCGTCCGCATGATGGATGAGACCATCAAGACGGTCGACCAGCTCAATTTCATCGCAGACCGCAGCAACGCCAATACGACCTCCGCGCTTGTCTCCACCCAGAGGACGTTGACGTATAATGCGTTTTCCAAACAGCTTTACCGCAAGACCTTCCTCAACAAGGAAGAGCTTCAGGCCATCGATGATGGCTATATCTATATCCACGATATCTCCTCGAGGCTTCTGACCTATAACTGCTCCCTCTTCGATATGGGCCGTGTGCTTGCCGGTGGCTTCGAATGGGAAAACATCGGTTATAACGAGCCGAAGGATGTCCGGACAGCCTGCAATCTGATTTCGGACCTGACGCTCAACTGCGCTTCCATGCAGTACGGCGGATTCACCGTTCCGGAAATCGATTCGATCCTCGCCCCTTATGCGGAGAAGAGCTATCGTCGCTACCTTAGGGAATATCAGGACCTCGTCGACTCGGTTGGAGGTGTTTACGACGCGAAAAAAGCGGATGAATTCGCCATCCAAAAGACAAGCCGTGACATCGAGCAGGGGTTCCAGGGGTTTGAACACACGTTCAATACCGTCGCCTCGAGCCGTGGCGACTATCCTTTCACCACCTTTACCGGCGGTATGGACGAGAGCCGTTTCGGCTCCCTTGTCTGGTCTCTCGCTCTCAAGGTCCGCGGAGAAGGACAGGGACATAAGGGCCATAAGAGACCGGCCATCTTCCCGAAGCTGGTCTTCCTTTACACCGAGAAGCTTCACGGAGAGGGAAAACCGCTTCATTGGCTTTATCAACAGGGTATCGAATGCTCGGCCCGGGCGATGTATCCGGACTGGCTCTCTTTGGATGAACCGGATGAAAGTCTGGTCAAGGAGGCCTGTGCCGTCAAAGTGGAACCTTCGATTGCCAAAGTCTTTCATCGATATCATAAATTCGGCGTTTCCCGTTGGCTGCTCGATGAAGAGGGCAACGTCGGGGAGAATCCGGAATGGGTGGACAGCATCATTTCTCCGATGGGCTGCCGCGCCTATCTGTCTCCGTATTATGAAAGAGGCGGCCTGCATCCTGCCGATGAGAACGACAAGCCGGTCTTCACCGGCCGATTCAACGGCGGTGCCATCTCGCTGAATCTTCCGATGATTCTCCGCAAGGCTCAGATTGAGAATCAGGACTTCTACAAGGTCCTCGACTACTATCTCGATATGATCAACGGACTTCATATCAAGACTTATCATTTTCTCTGCAAGATTCGGGCGAGTTCCATTCCTGTCGCGTATACGCAGGGTGGGTTCGGTTTTCTCGATATTGGTGATACGATCGAGCCCTTGGTGAAGAGGGCGACCTTCTCCTACGGTTTCACGGCCCTCAACGAGCTTCAGGAACTCTATAACCAGCATTCGCTGTATCAGGAGAAGGACAATCCCGATGCCTTTGCCTATCAGGTCCTGAAGCATATCAATGACTATGTCGAGGAAAAGAAGACCCATTACGGGAAGGATATCCCCTATATCGCCGCCATCTACGGCACTCCGGCGGAGTCCCTCTGCGGAACCCAGGCGGAGCAGTTCAAGAAGAAATACGGAATCATCCACCATGTTTCCGACCGCGCCTATTTCACCAACTCCTTCCATATGCATGTTTCCGAGAACATCACTCCGTTCGAAAAACAGGACGCGGAATTCCGCTACTTCCATCTGGCCAGCGGCGGTCATATCCAGTACTGCCGTTTTACGACCGGTATGAATGAGGAATATATCTCCCAGTGCGTGGAAAGGGCGATGAAGCTTGGCTATTACTTTGGTGTCAATATCGATAAGAGCTTCTGCAACGACTGCGGTGCCCAGATCGATGACGGCGTCGACACCTGCCCGGTCTGCCACGGGCATTCCATCACCGAAATCAATCGTGTCTGCGGATACCTTGGCTATTCCAAGGTTTCCGGAACGACGAAGATGAATGATGCGAAGATGGCAGAAATCCACGATAGGAAGTCCATGTGATGAAAATTATCCGAATCGACAGAAACAATCAGGTCAATGGCGTCGGACTGAGAGACGTCATCTGGTGTGCGGGCTGTACTCACGCCTGCAAAGGGTGCCACAATCCCGAGGCACAAAATCCGGAAATCGGCAAGGAGGTCTCCACCTGGGCCTATGATATCCTGCGCGAGGACCTTTCCCGCGAAGAAATCAGCGGTGTCACCTTCTCGGGCGGCGAAGCCACCTATCCGTCCAACCGGGATGAGGCGACAAAGATGATGAAGTGGATTAAGGACCTTTTCCCGAAAAAGACCATCTGGGTCTATACGGGTTACCTCTATGAGGAAATCAAGGATCTTCCCATGATGCAGTATATCGATGTCCTCGTTGATGGGCGGTATATGGAATCGCTCAATCCCGGTCCGAACAAAATCAAGTGGCGCGGTTCGTCCAATCAGCGCGTCATCGATATGAAAAAGACGAGAAAGACCGGTGTTGTCGCCTGGCTTAAGGATTTCAACGGCAAACCGATCAACGAAAACGAACAGAATGAAAAATGAGAGCTTCGGCTCTCATTTTTCATTGGTTATCCTTCAGGCAATTTTCCTTGTCTTTTCTGAGTTGTTCAACCAGTGCTTCCACGCTCGGAAAGTTTTGCTGTTCTCTTAGGAAGGAGAGAAATTCGACTTTGATTTCCTTTCCGTAAAGATCGGCATCCAAGTTGAAGATCGATGTCTCCGCGATGTCCTTACATAGCGGTGAGAGGGTGGGATGGTTGCCGATGTTGGTCATGGAGGAATAGGATTTCCCATCGATGATGGTCCTTGTCCGATAGACTCCTTTGGGAAGAGTGAGCTTGTCTTTCTCAAGTTCCATGTTGGCGGTCGGGAAACCGAGCTTATGTCCGTTATGGAGCCCGTGGATGACTTTCCCTTCATAGAAGAAAGGATAGGAGAGCAGTCTATCGGCCTCTTCTATTTTTTTATCCAACAGTAGCTTCTTGATCAGGGTGGTGGAGACTTTTCCTTCCTCGGATTTCAAAAGGGGAAGGATGACCACTTCGATTCCCTTCTCTTTCAAGACACCGAGGTCTTCCGCTTTTCCTTTTCCGTATCGGCCGAAGGTGAAATCCTGACCGACCACCAGTTTTCTGACATTCAGGGAAAGGAGGAAGGAGAGGAAGTCTTCTACCGAGGTTTCCATGGTCTTTCTATCGAATGGCAAAACCAATTCTTTTTCGATACCGAACCGAGATAGCATCTCCTCCTTTTCGTCTTCCGTGAGAAGAAGATCCGTTTCCTCCTCTTTCACTCCTTTCCAGTCTTTGGAAAAGGTGAGGACTGCAGGAAGAGCACTGCTGTTTCTGCATTCCCTGAGAAGGAACTGATGTCCTGAGTGTAACCCATCGAAAAAGCCGACGGCAAGGGAAAGAGGTGGGTAGGATTTCCTATCCTGGATATGGATGATTTCACGCATGGGAAATACCTCTTTTGCATCCGTAATGGTGATAGCCTTTCTTTTCATAGAGTGCGAGGAGTTTTCCCCCAGAAAGGAAGAAGAGATGATCATCCTCGGCATCGAACCGGATTTCGTTTCCATGTTCGACCCGATGGAGCAATTCTCCATCGGCTTCGATTTTCTTTATCGAAGGGAAAAGGGAGAGGATATCCATGACATCCTCTTTCGTGATTTCGTCCACTTTCTTCGCGTCTTTGACGGAGAAAGGGGAAACCTCTGTTCTTCTCAGGGAATCAAGATAACCGACGGTTCCCAGTCTTGCCGCAATATCCCTTCCCAGCGATCGGATATAGGTTCCTTTGGAGACGGTCGTCTCAAAGGAAATGCTTTCTCTGTCATAGGAGAGAAGCTTGATTCTTTTGATTTCGATATCCACCGTAGGCGGAGTGAAATCGATTCCTTTTCTCAGAAGGACGTAACTCCGTTCTCCGTTGATGTGTTTCGCACTGTAAAGAGGAACTTCCTGTTTCTGTTTTCCCAAAAAGGAATTCAGAACGCATTCCAGTCTGTTCTGATCGAAGGATGGAATCTCTTTTTCTTCCGTGAAGGTTCCGGTCTTGTCGAGGCTATCAGTCGTCTTTCCCAGAATCAGATGGGCGACATAGGTTTTCTCTCCATCCGAGAGGAGAGGAAGGAACTTGGTTGCCTCGCCGAGACCGAGTAGGAGTAGACCGGTCGCGAAAGGATCCAGGGTGCCTAAGTGCCCCACTTTTTTCTGACCCAGTTTCCGTTTGATCTGGATGTCAGCCGTCTGTGATGTGATACCTTCCTCTTTGTCGAGGAAGAGAAAACCGTCGATATTTTCCATACCCTATAAGTATACGAAAGTCGATGCGAAAATGGAGAGATTTGTTTGCTGAAATCGGTCATTTTTCAGTTGAAGTATACAAAAAAATCGCTATAATATTAAAGCCTTCGAACTGGTCAGGGGCTTGTTCCTCATCTGTCACCCCGACACTGGCGAGAAAGGAAGAAAGAAAGAGGTACTTTACCATGTTGACCAAAGAAGAAAAGAGTGCTGCCATCAAGGCCAGCCAGAGAGACGAGAAGGATGTCGGTTCCACGGAAGTTCAGATTGCTCTTCTCACCGAGAAAATCAAGAAGCTTACGGTCCATATGACCATCAACAAGCATGACTATTCCTCCAAGCGCGGTATGGATATCATGATTGCCAGACGTACGAACCTTCTCAACTATCTCAAGAAGACGGACACTGCCCGTTACGAGAAGGCCCTTGCTGCCATGAAGGCTGCTACCAAGAAGAACAAGTAATTCTTCTTCCACAACAAAACAAAGAAAATGCTCTCCGTCGGGAGAGCATTTTAATTGCTGAAAAATCCTGTATCGGATCAATTTGTGCCGTTCTCACTTTCTGATTCGTTTTTATTCGGTGATTCTCTCAGCCATCTGGTCGAATAGGTCTTTTGAATAGAAGGATAAATCCTCCTTCCGGAAAACGAAACGCATCGCATCCTGTTTAACCTGATTGAAGTCTACTTTATCGAATTGTTCCTTCGCATTGTTTTCAGATCGCTCAGATTAAAGTCATCATCAAATCCAAGCTTTCCATTTTCTATCAGCTTGTTTCTCAGATAAATCAAATTCGGTTTAATCCTATTTTTCACATAGAATAGGAAATCATAGTAACATTCTCGATTTTCCATTGATAATCTTAATACATAATATTTACGCTGGCAAATCAACAATAAATATGAAACCGAAATCTCTATTCAGGAAAAGACGTTTTTCTTCCCCTAAGATCATGTTCATGAAAAAAAGGAATCCGTGCAATCTTACATTGCACGGATTCCAGATCGGATCATTTTTTTCGGTTCTAAAGGAATGCCGATTACTGCCGATGATCAGGCTTCCAGATAGAAGGTGGAATTGATCTTATCGCCGTTGGTGTCCTTGGTGATATAGTTTCCGATGGTTTCGGAAGTGAGCGTCGTGGTATCGATGACCTTGCGGACGTCTTTCCCTTTCATGACTTCCATCGATCCGATGATGAAGTTCTGATAGGAGTCATAATGGGTGTTGGTCTGCAGGTAAAGTCCCCACATGCTGTTATAGGTCATTGTGCCGTCACCGTTTCCACGGGTGCGGGCAAAACTTGTGTAAGGGAGATAGATATAACCGTCGAAATTGGCGGGAAGATCGATATAGCTTCCCCATCCTCTGCCGTTGGTACCCTTGGCTGTCGTTCCGTCAAGATAATAATAGGTATATTCGGCACCTGCCGTCAGTTCGGAGACGTCGGAATCGGTCTCGTTGAGGAAGATGCTGATAAAGGAATCGGCAGCATTGCTCAGATTCTTGAAGCGGATGGCGATGCCGTCACCGGACCAGTCGGCCGACTGACCGATGAGGCGGAGTGCGGAGAGCTGATCGGCTTCGGTATTGGTGAAGGAGATGTTGAGACCGGTGAGGGAACCGCTGAACGGGCACGGATTTTCGATGATGGGATCGGTGCCGTTGAAGGCGAGGTTGATATAGGTTCCGTTATAGTCTTTGACAAAGTGATTCGAATAGGTCTTGGAGGTGAGTTCCGAGGTCTGGAGGACGGTGGTGATGGTATCCTTGCTCAGGGTCTGGACTTCGCCGATCTGATAGTTCTGATACGTGTCATAGAACGGATTGGTTTCGAGATAGAGACCATAGACACTCTGATAGTTGAACTTCTTGTCTCCGGCTCCATACGTCGTATCGAGTTCCATGGAAGAGTAGGGGATGTAGACGTAGCCGTCGAAGTCTCCGGGAAGGTTGATGTAATAACCCCAGCCTCTTCCGGAAGTGGCTGCTGTTTTCTTTCCGGTCGTGAGATTGTAGAGGTAATACTGAGCGCCTGTGGCGAGGTGGACACGGTCCGAATCCGTTTCATTGAGGAAGACGTTGATGAAAGAGTCGGCATTGGAAGAGAGGTTCTTCATTCGGATGGCAAAACCATCTCCGGACCAGTTGGCCTCCTGCGGACGGATCAGAAGGTCAGAGACGAGATCCGCTTCGGATTTGCGGAAAGATACCGTCGCTCCCTTATCGAGTTCTCCCGTGAAACCGGAATCGACGGGGATGGTATCGACCTTCGTCTTGAATTCCGTCATAAGGCTATCGATGGCGCCGATGCTTTCCGCAGCCTCTACTTTTTCCACGTATTCATCGATCAAATCGAGGATGAGAGTGGCATTGTGGGCTCTGTAATTGACCGGGTCTGCATAATCCTCGACCTCAGCCGCTTTTGTGACCTTGTAGGCGGCAAGATCCTCGGCGTCCAGGACAGCTTTGGTCTTGATGAGGTCGGCTTTTGCTTTGAAATCGTTGACGGCCTGATCGACAGCTTCCTTTGAAGTGCAGGCTCTGATGGTTCCTTTGGCATCATCGATGAGTGCCTGAAGCGCAACCTGCTGCTCACTCCGGTAGTCTCCCTTATTTTTATAAGAAGCGACTTCGTTCTCTTTTTCGGACTTGTAAGCAGACAGTTCCTCGGCTTTTTCTGTCTCTATCGTTTTGACAAGGTCGGCTTTTGCTTTGAAATCGTCAACAGCGGCATCGATGGCTTCAATCGTCGTAGCCTTTTCGATTTCCGCCTTTGCGGCGGCCTTCAGATCGTTCAGAATCTTCTGGTTGGCTTCGCTATAAAGGGTGAGATCCTTATAGCCGTCGATCTCCGCTTCGGCTTCCGTCTTTCTCTTGGCGACCTGGTCTTCAGTGGGCTTAGCAGTCTCCGTGGGTTTCGGAGCTTCCGTCGGTTTTGCCGTCTCCGTCGGCTGTTCGGTTCCCATCGGCCTTGTTGTCTCTGACGGCTCGTTACATCCCGTCAGGTTGGTGAGCGCGAGGACGGCGGTCAGAAGCAGCGTAGATTTTAAAACTCTTTTTTTCATTTTCTTTTACCTCCTTTTAAAACCTATTCTTCAATCGATATTTCGTCTTCTTTGGGGAGGGAGCAGATGGCTCCTCTTCTCTGAACACAGAGGGAAGAGGCTTTTTCGGCGTAGGAGATTGCTTTTTTCTGTTCGAATCCTTTTGCCAAGTAAGCAGCAAAGGCACCGTTGAAACAGTCACCGGCTGCGGTCGTATCGACAGCATCCACCTGATAGGCGGGGATGAGTGTATTTTCTGTTCTGCTGTAAAGATAGACTCCCCTGGATCCCAGGGTGACAAGCAGGGTGTTGACCCCTTTGTCTAGGAGGGCCTGACAGGCCTGGAAGAAGGAAGCCTCGTCCTTGATGTCGATACCGGAGACGAGGGAAAGCTCCGTTTCGTTTGGTGTGAGATAGGTAACAGAGCGTAACAGGCTTTCCGGAAGCCTGATTCCCGGTGCTGGGTTGAGGATAAAAATCTTCTTGTATTCTTCAGCGACCTTCGCAAGGTGGGCGACCGTCTGTAGTGGAAGTTCCAATTGGGTCAGGATGATGTCGGCCTCTTTTATCAGAGAGATGTTGTTGTCGATGTCCTCTTCCTTCACGGCGTGATTGGCACCGGATATGACAAGGA
This sequence comes from uncultured Bacilli bacterium, assembly GCA_934725685.1. GTDB lineage: Bacteria > Bacillota_I > Bacilli_A > RFN20 > CAG-288 > Enterosoma. Next base: position 15,879 of record CAKVBX010000012.1, on the reverse strand, counting down.
TGCGGTTATCGTGGTTCTCCTCTTCGATCAGGATGGTGGCGCATCCGGTGGGTTCCTTTACTTTCTTTAAGAACGGTCGGACCCCGTTCTTTTGAAGGCATTCCTCCAACTCTGTTCCGAAGGAGTCTTCCCCTACGGCACCGAGCATGGTGACGGAAGAACCGAGCCTCGCTGCCGCACAGGCTTGATTGGCCCCTTTTCCTCCCGGATTCTTGATGAAGTCTCTTCCGAAGGCGGTTTCTCCCCGTTTGGGGATGCGGTCAGCATAGGTGACCATATCCATGTTGATGCTTCCGACGACGAGTATTTTCATGATTGTTCCTTTTCCTTTCTTTGTTCCTTTTGTTCCTGTTTGATTCTTTCGTCCTCTTCCCGTAAAAGCTTCTCATAGACATTCGAACTCATCAGAACGGTCAGATAGGATAAGAGACCGATTCCGAAGAAGAAAATCAGCGGATAGAAGAGATAGAAGACAAAGGCGAAAGAGAGCACTAATAGCCAGGTGGAGAGGACGAGGAGCGGTTTCTTCCTGGCGATGAGGCTCGCTTTCCGGAAGGAGAGCAGAGCACTCTCTTCCTTGTCGAAATAGGCTTTATAGAGGGAGAGTTCGATGATGGCGGACGTGAGCGCCAGCAGAATTCCGATGGAGAGGATGAGACTGAGCCAGGCGAAGGTGACATTGTCATCGCTTCGGATCAGCTGATAGTCCAGATAGAGGAAGTAGCCGAAGAGGGCATAGATGGGAAGGAAGACAAGCCAGTACTTCCATCCGGTTTTGAAGTGCTTTCCAATCAGAAGGAAGAAATCCTTGAACGGGTTGACAAAGCTCGTCTTTTCCTTTCTGAAAAGCTCGTTCATCGAAAACAGAGCAGGGAAGAAAAGAAAAGTGAGTGATAGGCATACCGTGAGGATGAATTCCAAATTGATGACAAAGATGTCACCTGTCACTTTCAGGAAGCGATAGCCTTTCGAATTGAATTTTTTATCGGAATCTGGCATGATGTTCCTTTCTTATTCCGTGATTTCCATCGAATACTGATAGATGCGGTAACTCGCCAAGGTCCCCCAGAAGGAGGAGGGGTAGTTCATCGCACCGGTGAAAAGACAGTCGATGCTGCGGTTGGATAGCGTCCAGCCAAAGGGATCGGAGACGAATCCGGTATTGTGATTGAGGGTCATTCCGGAGAGGGAGACATCGATCCGGTCCATCTCGTTCCACATGTCTCCGACGACGTGGAAGAGGGTATAGCCGGGATAGAAGTCCGGATTCTCGAAATCCTCCTCCAGATAATAGATGGTGGCCGAGGAGGAGACGGAAGCCCATTCGGGATTCGGATGGTCATCCTTGATCATGTAGAAGCGGCCGCTTTTGGGATCGTAGGCGTAATCGGCGTTGGAGATGTAATCCTGGGTGTTGTTCAGGTTTTTCAGGCCTCTGGTCAGAACCCGTTTGGTTTCCGAAAGTTTGTTCGGATGGTCGAGGTCGCTCAAATCGTAGCGTTCCACGGCTTCGTAGGTGCTGTTTCCGTCTCCGACCGTATAGAAGAGGAGAACCTCTCCTTTCCTGTCGACGGAGACAAGACTGGGCTGACCATATCCCCACTGAAATCCTTTGTTGTCATTTTTCTCATAGTGGACAAAGGGATCTTTGCCCACCTTGACAAAGGGACCTGACGGCGTCTTCGAAAGGGCAAGACCGACTTCATTGGCGGTGTTGTCGGAGGTGACACAGCCGAGATAGGCCATCAGATAGTGGTACTCTTCGTTCTGGTAGGTGAAGTTCCCCTTGATGACGCTCGGATCGCAGACGTGCCTTCTGTCCCACCCTTCGCTTCCTGGCTCCAGGACATAGGAAAGGTCGCTGTAGACCCATTTTCCTTCGGCGTCTTTTTCTCCTCTGCGATAGGCGATATAGTCGGTGACATTGCCGTGTTCCTTATTGGAGCAGTAGTAGATATGCCGGATTCCATCCTCTTCGAAGGCGCTGGGGCAGTAGTTGTAGAAATAGTCGTTCTCGTCTTCTCCGACTTTGTGCTCGAAAAGCTTGGTCACTTTCTCTTCCTCCGGCTGTTTTTCGCTGATGGGCGGTTCGGGTTCCGTGGTGCCGGTGCAACCGACGAGAAGAAGGAAGAGGAGAAAAGGAAATGCAAAGCGTCTCTTGCGGGAATTATTTGATTTCATAGTTTACAATCGCTCCTGAATACCGGTAGTCCCCATTGTCCTTTCCTTCTCCGGTCGCCGAGACCGTGAAATGGACATTGAGGTTCCCTTCGTCTTTTCTTCCGTAGGCGTCCCTTGCAAAACAGGCGGAATAGATGCGCTCCCAACCGAATTCCTGTTCTTCCGTGCCGTCAAGTACGGCCGTGTCGATGTCGGAGATGCTCCTTGTCACAAGTTCCCATGCAAATTCGGTGGGAGCGGTGAGAAGGGAGATGTCCGCTTTGGCGACCTGTACGGAATCGGAGGTGCTTGGGAGGGAGAGGACAGGATTACGGTCTCTCACACAGTAGATTGTCTTTCCGTCCGCCCCGAGCATCATATCGGCATTGTTGAAGATGACATCGCCCGACTTGTCCTCTAGGCCTTTGGAGGAGACGGCGCTTGCTTCCGCCGTTTTGATTCCGTCCTCTTCGAAGGAGAAATAGCTCACACGGGTTGTGGTGATGAGGCTGTCGGCGTAGGTGTAGAAGCAGTAGAATTTCCCCTTTCGGTCATAGCTGACCAGAGAGGGAGCGCCGAGTCCATAGCTGGAGCCGTAGGCGTAGGAGGAATATCTGAGGATGGGTTCCTCTCCGGCTTTGGTCCAATCGGTCAGATTGTCGGAGAAGGCGAAGCCGATCTGATAGAGCTTATCTTTGACTTTTGAGGTGCCCTGATAGGCGAGAAGATAGGAGTACGTGTGTCCTTCATAGGGAAAAACTCCTTTGATGACACTCGGATTGGAAATGCGGGAAGAGTCCCAAGAGTTTTCACTCGGTCTCAGAATCAGATTCCGCTCTCCGTAGGTATAGGTTCCGTCTCCGTTTTGTTCTCCGATCCGCATGGCGATAAGGTCGCCATCCTGGAACTCGTTTTCGTTGGTCGTGTAGAAGAGATATCGTTTTCCCCCTTCGTTGAGGACGGAGGGATCCTTGTCATAGATGCCTAAGGGGTCAGAGAAGACCGGGGCGATGCCGTAATTGGTCTTCGGGGTGAGGGGCTTTGAAGTCTCGCTTGGCTTTCCTGTACATCCGACGAGGAGGAAAGCGGTGAAGAAGGCGATGAGGTTCTTTTTCATTTTACTCCCCTCCTTTCATGTTGTTTCTGATGGAGTAGGGACTTTCCTCAAACAGGGTCGAAATCTCGGTCCGGTTATAGTAGACACCGATATCGGAGATGACGAAGGAAAGGCCTTCGTTGTTGGAACAGTCCGTCGTGATGTAGATGCCGGCCATGTTTCCGGTGAGGTCGAGCTGCAGGTCGCCGTCGGTGCACCAGGCCGGAACCTGGTACTGGGAGAAGTCCATGCGGAGATACCCTTCGAAGCCGATCGGGATGACGATGGCGGGCTTGGCCATGCGGATGAATTCTTCGCCGGTGTTGATGTCGTAGTAGAAGACCATGGCGCCGAGTTGGATGTTGAACCGCTCGGTGACATTCTTATCGTTTTTCTTTGTGATCTCATCGAATTCCAGGTTGAAGATGATCTCTTTTCTGGAATTGTTTCTGATGTAACAGGTGAGTCCCTTGGCTTTCAGATCTTTGTTTTCTCCGCCGTCAGCCCAGTTGTTCCAGTCCGGGACATAGGATTTCGGGAAGACGTTGATGGAACCGTAGATGTTGTTGTTGGGGATGGTGGCACCGATATCGATCTGCATGCCCTTGTTTCCGTCCTTGGTGTCGACGAGAGTGGTGGTCAGCTTGGACCCTCCCGACCACACCGGGAATTCGCTGTTGAGTTCCCTGTCATCCTTGACGTGCCGGAACCGTTCCAGGAACTTGACGTCTCCCACTTTTTTCGTCTCGGTCACCTCCTCATAGCGGTTGAAACGGATATAATCCGCATTGGTGTTCTTGACGAAGGCTTTTGCAAAGCTCGCATCGTCAAGGGAGGAGGGGGTCAGAAGCGGGGTGATTGACATGTCGTTTTTCACGATTCTGATATCGCCGAAGGTCAGATTGGTGAAGGCATCGTAGTTTTTGAAGATGGAGGTCGAGAAGACAATCTGACGGACATCGCCGGGATCGGCGCTTTGGACGGTGTGGAAGAGGGCAAAGGGCAGGATCATCCAACCGTCGAAGGAGGAGGGGATGACGAGGGCGGAATCCCAGTCTCTCCAGCTGTTGACGGAGAGGGTGTCATCCGTTTCGCGGAAGAAGACATGCTTTCCCGTGCTTTTGTTGAGATAGAAGGTGTTTCCGCTCCGGTTCTTGACGCCGATGGTAATCGGCGTGGAGATGGAGGTATGGTTTTTGATGCGGAAGGCTAAGGCGTGCGTGTCGCTTCCGTAATTGCGGAGCGAGGGAACGATGCCCCATTGGGCGCTGATGTCGCTCTCGGCGGCGAGGTAGGAGACGGTCGCACCCTTGTCGAGCGTCCCTGTTAGCGCCAGCTTCTGATAATCCATATCCGCTTCGATGCCTCCTCCCCCGACACTTTCATGCTCCAAGTTGAGATAAGTTCCGTTGTAGTCCTTGGCGTAATAGGACGAATAGGTCAGGTCATTCAGGGCTTTGGGATCGAGCAGCGTGCTTGCCGTGTTGTCGGCGTTCTTTTTCTCGATGCCACCCAGGGAGAAGACCGAGAAGGCGTCATAGTAGGTGTTGACTTCTAGATAGATGCCGTAGACGGTGGAATAGTCGAAGCTCTTGTCTCCCGAACCATATCCTTCGAGAAGACCGAAGCTTCCGTAGGGAAGATAGAGATAGCCGTCAAAGGAGGCGGGAAGAACGGCGGCATGGTCGCCGCTCCGGTAAGTCTTCGTCTCCTCTCTTCCGTCAAGATGATAGAGGGTATAAGCCGTCTCTGTTCCCAGTCCGGCCTGAACGCGGTCAGAATCGGTTTCGTTGAGGTAGAAGAAGAGGGGAGAACCCTCCCCGGAGGTGATGTGGTTCTTGATGCGGAGCGCAAGGCCCTGCCCGGAGAAATCAGCGGTGACGTTCGGCTTGAGTAAAAGTGCTGAGCGGCTATCGTTGTCACTCTTGGTGTAGGAGACTTTGACCCCTCCTTCCAACCCGGCCGTAAAGGGGTGTGAACTGCTGCTCAGCGTGGAAATTCCTGACAGGGATAAGGGAAGGAATAGGGAGAAGGTAATCAGTCGTTTTGATTTCATAATGCCTCCTTTTCTCTAAAGACAACCTTTAGGAACACATCGAAGAAGGTTTTTGTGTCGACTTTCGTCGCATAGGCGATTTCATTTCCGCGCTCTACAAGATAGGTCTCCGCTCTCAGCTCCCCTTTTGTTCCCACTTCCATTTTTCCTTTTTCGAAGGTGAGGACGGGATAGAAGGCGCTTAAAACGGCGAGAGGATCATGCATGACGGGGTCGGCGAATTCATAGTGGGCGAACCACTTCTGCATCATATCGGATAAGAGCCGGTATTTTTCCTCATGGATGGCCTGAAGCCTGTTGCGGTAGGCAACATCAAGCCGGCAGGCCATGGTGACATTGAGGCCGACGGCGGAGAGATTGACGCCGCTTCCATAGACGATGGCGGCCGCTTCGGGATCGCAGAAGATGTTCCATTCCTTGAAGCGCCTCGTGGGCTCTCCGCCCATGATGCGGAGCTCCTTGATGAGGGGGATGATGTCAGGGGCCTTTTTCATGGCCGTCGCGACATTGGTGAGGGGACCGATGGCGAAGAGAGTGATTTCATGGGGATGGTTACGGATTTCGCGGATGAGGTAATCGACGGCGTTTTCCTCTTCCACTTCGGCCTCATCCATTTCTGCTAGGTACTGGGGAAGGTAGTATTTGCCCCTCTCATCCAGTTTTTCCTTCGCTTTGATCTCCGGAGGAATCAGATCCTCGACTTTTGCCCTGAGGGGATCGTCGATGCCGGGATAGACTTTGATGTCCTTCTGAAAGGCGTGGATGAGATAGGAGGCCATCCGCGCTCTCTGCAGGCTGTTGCGGAAGACGGTCGTCACGCCGAGAAGCTCGGCATTCTCTTCGTTGAGGAGAAAGTAGAGGGCGAAGGCATCATCGATGTCATCGCCGATATCGGTATCGAGGATACAGAGCTTTTTATTCATGGGTTGCTCCCTTCCAGTAGGAGAAGTCGCCGTTGGGGCCGGTCTTGGGAGAGGTGTAACCCGTTTGGTTCTTCGGCCAGGCGTAGGCGATGCCGAGGGCTTTTTTGGCGTTCTGATAGCTCTGGCTGTTGAAGGCGATGACTTCCTCGAGCATGCAGTTCTTCTTCATGTAGTTGATGCCCTGGTCATAGTAGCTCTTTCTCTGCTCGGCGGTGGCTGCTCTCAGAATCTTGGAGAGATAGTTGCTTGACCAGCGCTGGATGCCCTTGGTCTCATTGACGCTGATTTCATTGTATTTTTCGTAGGTGGTGTCGTCCTTGAGGAAGGAGGCGGTGTAGTCGTAGGAATAGGGAGAGAGCGGTTTCTTGAGATTGTCGATGTAGATATCGGAATCCTTTCTTCCGTTCTCCGGCTTGATTTTGTTGATATAGGCTAAGTTCATCATCAGGGTCATCTGATAGAGGCCGTATTTTCCGGAGTCGTCGTTCTTGACGGCATTCAGGTATTCGTCCGTCCAGACGACTTCCTTTTTGCTGCTGTCCTTCCAGTTCCAGGTCTCCCCTTCCTTTCCGAAAGCGACTAAGCGCTGTCCTTCCTCGGAATAGAGGAAGTCGAGGACTTTGATGATCTTGTCCGGTCTCTTGGCATTGGTGGTGACCATGGTGTAGAGGTAACCCATGCCGCGGATATCCTGAAGAATCGGGTCGTCCCCGCTTTCGTTTCTCAGAACGAGCGGGACATAGCGGACATCGGAATTGTAGGCGGCGATGAATCCCTGCTGATAGTCCTGCGGGGTCACCATGGAGACGAAGACATTGCCCGAAGCAATCTTGGTGCGGATCTGTGCGGCGTTGAGGGAGAAGTTTCCGTCCTCGATCAGTTTTTTGTTGTAGCAGTCGTTGAGGAAGGAGAGGGTTTCGTAATAGTTTTCGTGCGTCATGTTGTAGACGTAGTTTCCGGAGGCGTCCTCAAAGGGGGTGGCGAAATACTGGGAGAGCCATTTGACGGAATCGTTGCCTTCGCTGTCGAAGACGTCGAGCTGAATCGGAATGGCTTTGGAATACTTGCTCTTGATGTATTCGCATCCCGCCTGGAAGGAACTGGGGGTGGTCATGTCGGAACCGATGGCGGCGCAGGCTTCCTTGTACCAGTCCTCGCGGACGAGGATGCCTCCGTTAGGTTCCATTTTCTCGTCCTTGGCGACGTACTGATTGGAATAGGCGAAATTCGGGAAACCGTAGGTCTTTCCGTTTCCTAGGGAGAACCAGTTGAAGACATCCTCCTGGAGCCTTCCCTTGAGGGAAGGAGCCCATCTGTCCATCAGGTCATTGAGCGGATAGGCGTATCCCTGCATGGCAATCTGGGCGCATTGCTGATACCAGCACTGGAGGGAGATGACATCCGGAAGCTTGTTGTTGGCGATCATGTTGGAGAGCTGGGAGTTGTCATCGATGACAGGGGAGAGGAAATGGATGGTGGCTCCGGTCTTTTCCTTGATGATTTTTGAGACCGTGTCGGAGCCGTAGCTGGACCAGGTGAAGGAGGAATCGTTGACGAACCAGGTGAATTCGAATTCCTCGTTGTCCTTGGTCCAGGAATCGCTTCCGTCATCTGCGGTCGCCGGAAAATCCGGCAGTTTGACTTCGACGAACTCTCCGGGCTTATAGGGGGTCTTGCTTTCACAGCCGAAGAGGAGGAAAAGGGTACAGGAGAGGGCGAATGCTTTTGTTGTTCTGTTTTTCATGGTTTTCCTTTCTATCCCTTGAGGGATCCGACGACGACGCCTTTGGTCAGCATCTTGAAGATGAGCGGGTAGACGACGAGAATCGGAATGACGGAGATGATGATGGCGGCAAAGGAGACGGTCTCCGGAGAGATGTTGTTGAGGATGTCGCTGGGGAGTCCGGCGATGTTGGTGGGGATGGAGGACTCCTTGATGACTTTCATCAGATAGTACTGCAGGGTCCAGAGCTTGTCGCTGGTGGTGTAGAGCATGGTGTCATAGAAGGAGTTCCAGTGACCGACGGCAATCCAGAGGGCGACGGTGGAGATGACCGGGGTGGAGAGAGGGAGGATGATGGAGCGGAAAATCCGGAATTCACTCGCTCCGTCCATCACGGCCGATTCCCGGATTTCTTCCGGGATGGTCTTGAAGAAGTTGGAGAAGACAAGCATGTTGTAGACGGAGAAGAGGGAGGGGATGATGTAGACGAGGAAGTTGTCGAAGAGCCCCAGGGCGGAGATGACGAGATAATAGGGGACCGTACCGCCGGAGAAGAACATGGTGAAGATGAAAATCTTATAGAAGATGTTTCTCCCCTTTAGGTTGGTTCTCGACATCGCATAACCGACGACGGCGGTGTAGAGAAGGGCGAGCACAGTACCTAAGACGGTTCTGGCGATGGTGATGCCGTACGCCTGCCAGAGCCTTTTGTCGTTGAGGACGAGGAGGAAGTTCTCAAAGGTCCAGTCTCTCGGCCAGAGGTAGATGCCGCCTTTGATGTAATCCGTTCCGGTGTTGAGGGAACAGGCTAAGACATAGATCATGGGGTAGAGGCAGAGGAGGGCGAAGGCACCGAGCAGGATGTAGTTGAGGATATCGAACCAGGTGTTTTTTGCCTTCTTTCCGTCCGACCCCTTCATTTTCATGCGTGCGAAGTCTCTCATCATATGACTCCGTTCCCCGTGATCTTCTTGCAAATCTTGTTTCCGACGAAAAGGAGGATGATGGCGACGACCGATTTGAAGAGACCGACGGCTGTGGTGTAGGCGTATTGCTGATTGACGATACCGTTCTTGTAGATGAAGGTATCCAGGACCTCGGATTTATCGAGGTTGATGGCATTCTGGAAGGTGTAGATGTGATCGAAGCCGTTGTTGAGGATGCCCGAGAGGGAGAGGATGAAAAAGAGGACGATGGTCGGGGCGATGCTCGGAAGGGTGATGTGGATGATACGATGCCAGCGGTTGGCTCCATCCATCCGCGCCGCTTCGTAGAGCTGCGGATCGATGCCGGCGATGGCGGCGATGTAGATGATGGCACCCCAGCCGAGACCTTTGATGAGGGAGGTGATGATGATGGTGGGCCAGAAGTATTTCGCCTCGCCGAAGTTGATGGGTTCGTTGATGATATGGAGCGCCTCCAGGATGTTGTTGACGACGCCGTTGTTTTCCAAAAGAATCAGGATGATGCCGCCGAAGACGACCCAGGAGAGGAAGTAGGGAAAGTAGGTGATGGTCTGGATCAGCTTGCGGAATTTCTTGGAGTGCACCTCGCTCAGAAGGATGGCGAAGATGATCGGGGCCGGGAAGTTGATGAGGAGCTGGAGGAAGTTCAGACCCAGGGTGTTGAGCATGACCTTGGAGAATTCCGGATCGGTGAAGAAGTCCTTGAAGTTATCCAATCCGGACCATGGGGCATAGAGAAGGGTCTGGACGATGTTGATGGAAGGATAGTCGGAATCCTTGAAGGCCAAGACGAGGCCGAACATCGGGGCATAGCAGAAGACGAGGACATAGGCGAGGCCCAGAAGCGCCATGACGAAGAGCTGCTTGTCGGATGATTTCCACTTCTTGGATTTCCGCTTCGGGAATTCCATCTCATGAAGGGAACGTTCTTTTTTCTTCATTTGTTTTTCCTCCTTTTTACGGTGGAACGGATGACGAGACTCGGCGGGATGACCTGAATCGGGATTTCCCTGACGTTGTCTTCCAGTATGGATAGGATATTGTTTCCGATGGCTTTTCCCAGGGCGTCGATATCCTGATGGACGGTGGTGAGCGGGGTATCGAGCAGGGCGGAGAAGAAAAGGTCATCATAGCCGATGAGGGAGACATCTTCCGGCACTGACTTTCCACTTTCCTTCAGCGCCTTGATGGCGCCGTATGCCATCAGGTCGTTACAGACGAAGATAGCCGTGGCATCAGACCTTGCTAGGCTTTTTCCGGCCTCATAGCCGGAGGCGTAGTCGAAGGCTCCGTAGCGGATGAGGGAGCTGTCATAGGGGATTCTGTTTTTCTTCAGCGCTTCCTGATAACCGAAAAAGCGGTTGGAGGCGCTAGACATGGAGAGAGGGCCGGTGATGCAGGCGATTCTCTCATGTCCGCTGGCAATCAGGTATTCCACGGCATCCAAGGCGCCCTTTCTGTCATCGCAGACGACTTTGTCGTGCAGGTCCCCCTCGATCTGTCGGTCGACGATGATATAGGGGATGTCGATGGAATGGAGAAGAGAGATGATTTTCGTCAGGTTGTCCTTTTCTAACGCCTCCACGCTCGGGCAGTAGAGAAGCAGGTCGATCATCCTGGAGGAGAGCATCTCGATCAGGTTGTAATCTTTTTCGAATTTGTCGTCCGAGGAACAGATGACGATGGAATAGCCTTTCTTTTCGATGATTTTTTCGACTTTCTTCGCGATTTCGGAGAAAAAGCTGTTTTCGATGCTCGGCATGACATAGCCGATGAGTTTGGTCTTTTTCGTCTTGAGGGAGGAGGCGATGGCATTGGGCCTGTAACCCATCTCTTTGGCGATGGATTGGACCCGCTTGATGGTCTCTTCGGAGATGGTGCTCGCCTTGTTGTTGAGGATCAGGGAGACCGTGGTGATGGAAACCCCCGATTCCTTGGCGATATCTTTGATGCAGACGGTTTTCATAAGGGCCTACTTGAGCTTGATGTCGAAATGGGTATCCCTGGCCTCGACTTCCTCATAGCCTAAGGAGAGGAAATAGGTGTTTTCGATTTCCATATTCTCCCTCAGGACGAGCAGGACTTGCTCTCCCTTTTCGCTTTGGAAGATGCCGTATTTTCCACTATCCCCATAATCGAGGATTTCCGTTAGGGTAAGGGGAATTCCGGCCTCTTGGAAGGCTCCGGCTTCGGCGGAGAAGGTGTAGTCGATGTCGTGAAGTTCGAACTTCTTGACGAGGACGGAGAGGACCTTTTCATAGGTCTGTGGCGGAACGTCGATCAGAAGGGAAGAGAGTTCGAACTGGAATCCGGTTGTTTTCTTATAACGGATTTTTCCCTTTTTCTCATAGGGGACCTCTGCCTTGATGCGGTGAAGCTTTCCGGAAAGGTGATTGGTCTCCTTGACGGCGGGAAGGAGGACCTGTTCCTCTGAAAGGAGTGATACCTTCCTGAAGTCGAGGTTGAAAGAGAAGGATTCCCCTTCCGGCTTTGTCTTGGAGAGAGCGAAGAGAAGATTCTCTCCGATACGGATATGAAGGAGATAGTTTCCGTTGATGGATTCGACCTGCGTGATGCTCCCTTCGAAGGTGGTTCCCGGAACGATGGCATCGGTGGGGAGAGAAAGGGTGTATTCCTTTCCTTCCTCAGTCCTTTCCCGGAAGCAGGGAGGCAAGGCAATCTCCTTGGAGAAGAGCACTCCCTTTCCCGCTCCGATGCATTTCAGGGAGAATTCCCGTCTCACGGGAATCCTCGGAAGTAGGGTCTCTTCGCTGTCCTTGTCGAAGAAGTGGAGCTTTTCTGGGGTGAGGGTGACCTTGATGGTTTCTCCGGTTTCGATTTCGATATCGTCCTTGGCTTTGAAGGTCAGCACAACGTCGCTATTGGCAAGGTTGGAATTGATGACCGTCTCACTGCCGAGCTCTTCGATGACCTGAGGGATGACAGAAAGGGAGGTTTCGTTTTCCCTTTCCGCATAATGGATGTCCTCCGGACGGATGCCGACGAGGATTTCCCTTCCGTCGAAATAGCGTTTATCCATCTTTTCTACGACGGAGGAGGGAATCCGGATGGATTGGTTTTCCAAAGTGAGGGTCATTGTTTCCCCCTCTTTTCTAAGATGGCCGGAGAAGAAGTTCATTTGGGGCGTACCGATGAAGGAGGCGACAAATCTGTTGATCGGATAGTTATAGAGGTTCTTCGGGGTATCGATCTGTTGGACGAATCCCTTCTTCATGACGACAATCCTGGTTCCCATCGTCATCGCCTCGACCTGGTCGTGGGTGACGTAGATGAAGGTCGTCTGCAGCTTCTTGTGCAGTTTGGAAATCTCCGTTCTCATCGTGGCGCGGAGTTTGGCGTCGAGGTTGGAGAGCGGTTCGTCGAGAAGGAAGACCTTCGGATGGCGGACGATGGCTCTGCCTAAGGCGACGCGCTGCCTCTGACCACCGGACATCTCACGGGGCTTTTTCTCCAGGTATTCCTCGATATCGAGAATCTTCGCCGCCTCGTGGACGCGGCGGTCGATTTCCTCCTTGGGGAGGTGGGCAATCTTCAGACCGAAAGCCATGTTGTCATAGACGGTCATATGGGGATAGAGGGCGTAGTTTTGGAAGACCATGGTGACGTCCCTATCCTTCGGTTCGAGGTCGTTGACGAGTCTGTTGTCGATGAAGAGATCGCCGGCGGTGATCTCTTCCAGTCCCGCTATCATGCGGAGCGTCGTGCTCTTTCCGCATCCGGAAGGTCCGACGAAGACGATGAATTCCTTGTCTTCGATGGACATATTGAAATCGGAAACGGCTTTTGTTCCGTTTTCATAGACTTTGTAGATATGGTTCAGCTGTACGTTTGCCATATTTGCCCTCCGTTTAGTAAATCGTTTTACTAGTGTTATTTTATCAGTTGATGTAAGCGCTGTCAATGAAAAGGGAAGAGCATATCCTGTTTTGCGGGGGCTCTTCCTTCTTTTTTCAACTTTTTTTAAGGTATAATGATGTCGTCATGGAGGTGTTTCTATGGATATCATTTCATTGATGGAAGAACGGGTGTCGACCCGCTCCTTTTCCAAGGAGGATCTTCCCCAAGAGGATCTTCTGAAAATTTTGAAGGCGGCCGATCTTGCGCCGACCGGAAGAAACAGAAAACCGCTATATTTCCTCATCCTATCGGACGAAAAGAAGATGGAGAAGCTCTTCTCACTGGTCCCTGGTGCTAGAGCCAAGTTCTATCAGGCAAAGGCCATCTTCTTCTCCGTGGCGAAAAGGGAGGACCATCTGGGAGAGCTCGATTGCGGTGCCGCCATCGAGAATGCCCTTCTTGCGGCCACTTTCCTCGGCATCGGATCCTGCTGGATCCACTCTGCCAGAGAGGATTTCGGCACCGAAGAAGGTAAGAAGGCCTGCGAGGAAGTCCTCGGCATTTCCAAGGAGGAGGAAGTGATGGAGATGATCGCCTTAGGCTATCCCGCCTCCGGTCATTTCGAGAAGAAAGTACGGAGCGAGAATGGAAGCAGAATCCTTTGATGTTATCATCGTCGGAGGAGGGCCTTCCGGCCTTCTTGCCGCACTGGAGGCTGGTAGGAATAGGAAAGTGCTCCTTTTGGAGAAGGCAGGAAAGAATCCCTCCTTCGGAAAACGGATTCTCGTATCCGGAAACGGGAGGGCGAACTTTTTCAATGAGGACCTGCTTCATGAGGAAGCCTATGCTTCCTTCCTTTCCCCGTGCCGCGATATCGTGTTTTCAAAAGGGCATGATTACGCGAAGGAGTTTCTGGATTACCTTGTGACAGGGCTTTCCTTTCCCGTTCACCGGGAAGGGAAACTCTACTATCCCTATTTCCTCCGTTCGGAATGCCTTCTGAATACGCTGTGGAAGGAGATTGAGAGAAATCCGAACATCGAGACCCGTTTTATGACACTGTCCGGTCTCGATCCGAAGCAAAGGAACGTTTTCCTCACCTCTCAGGAGGAAAGGAAGGCTGTCTATTCCTATCGGGACCTTGTCCTTGCGCTCGGCGGAAAAAGCTTGGACCGCGAGGATTATCACAATGATTTCCTTTCGTTTCTTCCTTCCGTTCCTTTTTCACCGGCCCTATGCCCGGTGAAAGTGAAGGAAAGGATTCCTTCCTATCTCGTCAAGAACAGGCTTCGCGGGCATCTGAGGCTGAAAGAGGGAGACAATATCCTTTATGAAGAGGAGGGGGAACTCCTCTTCAAGAAGGATGGGATCTCCGGCATCTGTGTCTTCGATTCCACGATTAGGCTATCGGAGGCGAGAAGGAAGAATCCGAAGGGAACCTTTGTCTATGAATTCACCTATCTTAGGGAGGACTGTTCCTTCTCTGCCTTACCGCAGTTTCTGAGAAGGTATCTATCCGAGACGAAGTCACCGCTTGGAACCTTTTCGTTCACCTTCGATTCTCTTTATCCGTTCTCGGAGAGCCAGATCTCCTATGGGGGAATCCGGCTCGACGCTTTGAATCCTATGACGATGGAAGTCGAAGAGTATCCGCATCTCTACCTTGCGGGTGAGATGCTGGATCAGAATTTCCCCTGTGGGGGATACAATATGGGAATGGCCCTGATTGAGGGATTCCGGATTGGAAGGAGGCTTTCCGATGAAATTTGAGGAAGACAGAGAGGTGGAGGAGATCTTCAACCTTCAGATAGCGAGGCGGCATAAGGAAAACGAAAGCGAGGAAATCGAAGCGATTTTCCGCCGTGTTTTAGATGCCTGCCATCCGTTCGAGATGGAGCAGAGCCTTTCCGGATTCAAGAAGAAAATCGCCCTTTCCTCGATGGTGGACTTCTGCATCGGCGAATATGAGTTCTACCGGGAAAACGGAGGTCAGCTCAAACAGAAGCTGAGCGATGACGAACTCGTTCTGAAAGTCGCCAATAAGTATATTTCCACCCGCATTTCCGAGGAGAACGGAAATTACAGCAACAGGATGAAACCATATGACCATCTGGTCAGCACGCTCCAGACGGCGACGCTGGCATTGGAGAGCGTGAACAGTCCCTTGGCACGGCATGATCCGAACTTTTCTTTGATGAACGATCTCTTTGAGACGACGTTTCGGAAGATTTCCGGCTTCTGCAAGATGCTGGTCCTGGGACTTTATCTGGATGCCTATGTTTCCTGGAGAACCATCCATGAGAGCGAGGCGACCCTCTATCTTCTGGTCAACAACGGCGATGAGGCGAAGTTTTCCTATGTCCGCCATATCGCCTATTCGAATATGTACTATTCCCCGAGCATGTTTCCGGATAAGGAACGGGACGACATCTTCGAGAACGAGATCAAGAAGGATATGGCCGACCATGGTCTCAAGAGCAAGGACATGAAAAAGTATCTCGAGTACGGCTGGCTTTACGACTGTGAGGAATACGATATGGAAAAGCATCCGAAGTTCAAGTTGAACTTCAACGATGGCGTGGATGAACTGGCTGGCTTGAGGGACCGGTATAATGAGTATTACCGTGGCACGAGCGAAATCGCCCATTCCTCCTCCATCTTCTTCTACGCCAATGAGGCGAGCATCAAGGACGTAGCCCTGATGCTCACCTATGAATCGGCGATGAGGATCTTCCTGCTTTACATGCAGTTCATGGACGCCTATTTTGATCGGCATCAAAGCGAGAAGAACATCGTGATGAATTCTATCGATGATGTCAGAAGGATTGCGGAGTATCTCCGCGAGCGCTATGAAGGCGGGGAGGAGGAATGATGTCCAGAAGAGTACAAGAGATCACCTGTGAGGGTCTGGACGATTTCGGCAAGGGAATCGTCCGCCTGGAGAATACCACCTGTTTTGTCGATAACCTGCTTCCCGGAGAGAAAGCGAAGGTGCAGACGGATTTCCGTTACGGAAAGCTCAGCGAGGCCAAGGTTCTGGAAAGAGAGAGCGATTCCCCTTACCGCGTCCATCCCGAATGCAAGTACTATCCTAACTG
>CAKVBX010000011.1 GCA_934725685.1 uncultured Bacilli bacterium | reverse complement strand
GGGCCCTATCTCGACAGAAAGCCGAAGGAGCTCTCCGGCGGTCAGATGCAGAGAGTCGCCCTGGGAAGAGCCATCGTCCGCAATGCGAAACTCTTCCTCATGGATGAACCGCTCTCCAACCTCGATGCGAAGCTCCGCGTCCAGATGAGAAGCGAAATCGTCCGTATCCATGAACAGATCGGTGCCACCACCATCTATGTCACCCACGATCAGACCGAAGCCATGACCATGGCAAACCGCATTGTTGTCATGAATAAAGGCTTCGTTCAGCAAATCGGCGCCCCGATCGAAATCTATCATCATCCGAAGAATCTTTTTGTCGCTACATTTATCGGAACACCGCCGATGAATGTGATCAAAGCAAACTATCTGAACGGAACCATCACGTTCCGTGACGGCTCCACTTTGAATCTCTCCGAGGAACAAAAAGAGAAATACCATAGATTCCTCCTCGGAAAAATCATGGTCTTGAAGAATCTTCTTTCCGGGAAGGAACCGAAGGATCTTTATCAATGGAAGCTTGCCTATCTTCCTTTGGTCGGCTATAAGGATCGATTCAGGAAAGAGATGGAAAAGAAAAAATGGACCGATAAATTCCGGAATCTCGGAAAAAAGAGGAAACAGGAAGAGGAGAATATCACAGAAGAAATCCGCAAGGAAATCCAGAGTCTCCTTTCTGAATATGAATTGAGGCTGGAACAGGAACACGAGATCTATTTCGGAATCCGTCCTGAGGATATCAGTCTTGCTTCGGAAGGCAAAACACTTCAGTCTAATATCGTAGAAGTGTTAGGAAGTGAATTCATCATCTATGCCGAAGGTGAAATCGGTAAGCTGATTGTTAAGACGAAAGAGTCTACTCTTCCTCATCAGGAAATCCATGTCACCT
The DNA here is from genome assembly GCA_934725685.1 of uncultured Bacilli bacterium. GTDB lineage: Bacteria > Bacillota_I > Bacilli_A > RFN20 > CAG-288 > Enterosoma. The sequence continues at coordinate 41,681 of CAKVBX010000011.1, read as the reverse complement.
TTGACGAAGAGAAGATTCAACTCTTTGACATTATCAGTGAAGAAAATGTTCTTTTATAAAACCAAAAGGAGGTTCCCATGAAAAAGAAAATCAGTGTATTCGTGTTGACCGCACTCTCTTTCCTTCTTCCTCTCACTGCCTGTTCCGGTTCGGAAACGAAAGAAACGGAAAAACAGACAGAACAGCAGACAAGCCCCTATAAGATTGCTATCACCGCCATCGGGCAGACGACCATCAAAGCCTCTAAGACCTTGCAGCTCCGTTCTTCCGTCACCGGCACGACACAGAAGGACGTTCTGTGGACTTCTTCCGATCCGGCAATCGCTACTGTTTCGGAAACCGGTGTCGTCAAAGGCCTCAGGGCGGGGGAGGTGACAATCTCCGCCATACTCAAAATCGATGCGAACTGCAAAGCGAGCATAAAAGTCACGGTTGAGCCTTCTCTAGCTCCGACCCGACTCACCATTAACGGTACCAATGCCGATAATCCCATCCAGTGGGTCGGGGAAGAACTTCTTCTCTCCGTCACACCTGAACCGAAGGAATCCTCCAGTCTAGTCATATGGGAATCCAGCGATCCGGAAGTTGCCAGTGTGGATGAGAACGGGAAAGTCTCTTTCCTCAAGCAAGGAAAGGTTTCCATCACTGCGGTGAGCACGGAAGATGAGAATGTGATGGCCAAAGTGGAATATCAGGTCAAATACGGCTATTTCCGCTCTGACCTCGGTTCCCCTTACTGGAATCTTGAAAAACAGGCGGATGATAGCGACGCGAAAATCACCCTGGGACAGGATACGCCTGCCGGTTATCATTCCGCGTATTTCTCCCATGTTCTCTCCACAAAGTACTATGTCGAATTCGAATTCAAGATTGACCGGCAAATTTCGGCGTGGACCTGGCAGGGAGTCGGTCTTGGAAGCGGACTCTCCGAAACGGATACCCGTTACTATCTTTTCTCTCCGAGAGTGAGTGGACAGGGGAACAATTTCAATAAGACCATCGTCAAGGATCTTCCGAACGAATCCTGGCCTGCTATTACCACAAGAAGTCAGGTGTGGGGTGAAAACGGTCTGAATTATATCGACTGGGAAAACAACAAAGTCAAGCTTGGCATGATTCGAAACGGCAACGAACACTATTGGCTGATCAATGACAAGGTCATGTGGTATGACTATTCCACGAAATATGAGGATGTCGCTACGATGCCGATTCTTTGCGGCATCGACGTTGCCTGTACGATATCAAATTACAAAGTAGAGACAGAGAATGACAAAATCGATACCATGCTGAAGAGAGACGATTTCAAGAAGTCCTTCTTCGCCTGCAATCAGGATATCGTTTCCTACAAGAATGACACCTCCTTCTCCTTCGATTCCAACACGGTCCTGTGTAAGGACAACAAAGTGAGAAGCCTTGGTGACAAAGCAAAGCTTGTCGGTGACTTCAATGTGGAATTCGATGTTTCCGATATGATGCTGAATAAGGGGCATACGAACGGCTTCACGGGAATGACCCTTTCCCTTTCCCGTTATGACCAGGCGGATACCTGCGAATCCTTCCTGATTGGAAATAGTGCAGTCCAAGCCGAAAATTCTTCGACGGTCGCAAGATATGTTTCCTGGAACTATCAGTTATCCATGGATGATGATAGAGCGCCATATAGCTATCTTGAAACCAGTGCTTCTGTCTTCGATGACTCGGAGAGCAAACACCACGTGAAGATCACAAGAACCATAGAGGAAAATATCTCTTATTTCCATATGTATATCGATGGAAAAGAGTGCGACTTCGATGTCAAATCCAGCAAAAACGTCAAAGCCACTTCCCCTTATACCGGGGCGTATCTCATTTGGGTCGGCGGCGAATATACATCCGGTTCTATCTCTGACTTTATCTTCTCATCCGGTGTCAGATCATAAGTTGAAGAGCGAATCATAGGAGGTAAAAAGTATGAAACGCACGAATTCGAAGATGATGCATCGTTCCCTTCTCTTCCTGATGTTCTGTGTGATGGCAACTGGATGCGGCACAAAAGACACAGAGGTCCCGACAGAAAAACCGACGGAAACTGTTGAGACGACAAAGCCCACCGAAAAGCCCACCGAAAAGCCCACCGAAAGACCTACCGAGAAACCTACCGAGAAACCTACTGAGAAACCTACGGAAGTCATTCGCACCGTTCACATCAATAATACGGAAAAGGAAGTGTTCGTTGGTAAGACACTGCAGTTCTCTGCGACCGTCAATCCGGAGGGAAGCAATGTCCTATTCTCAGTCGATGACAATCAATATGGAACAATGACGACTGGTGGCCTTTTCACAGCGATGAAAAAAGGACATGTCAGAGTCACAGCTACAATCGAAGGAACCGAAATCATAGATGAATATGAATTCGATGTTATCGATACGCTTCTCGATATCAGTGTCAATGCCGATGCATTCGATTATGATGGTGTTTACAGCACGGAGAATGTTTCTTTCAAGACAAAGGACAGCGTCTCCAATAATGTAAATACCTTTGCCAAATTGAAGAATGTCAAAGGACAGACCTATGCATTCAGTGCCAAGGTTTCCTTATCCAACGCTAAGACGGATGACACCTGGAGCAGAGTGTCTTTGGGACATCTCTATGATAACAATAAGTTCCATGGCTTCTTTGTTTCTCCCGGTGCCAATCAGGATAGCAAGAAGAGTATTGTCATGGATATCGAGAACGGCAATGTCCTTTGGGGTGAGACCACGGACCGGTCTCAGGTTTGGAGATTGCATGATCTCTATTCGCTCGATATGAGCGATATGACGCTCACGACAATCCGTAAGGAGAATACCTATTATTATCTGATCAATGGTGAACTCTATTGGTTTGAGAACCTCTATATGGATGCTGACAATATCGATACGACTCCCGCCATTTATGTCGGTCAGACACAGGCTTCTTTCTCTGATCTTCAGGTTACGGTTGACACCGAAAAGATTGATCAGATGATCGATGGCGTAAAAAATCAGAAACTTTATCCGAGCTTCAAGAACAATGTCATCATCAGTGCAGACAGTACCACCGTCAAATTCCAGGGCGTTAGCGGAATCAGCGGTGGCAATCCGAAAGACTATGCGGCAAAATCCATCGGCGATGCTTTCATGATGCCAGCTGGAAAGGAAAGCAGTGTTTCCTTCAAACTCAGGATCGATGCTTTTGGCTCTGTCAATCCTATGCCATCTCTCGCTGTCACCATCCATCGTCATGATGGTAATATTTCCGAATCCCGCTCTTGTCTGATTTCTGAAACAAAAGCTGGTTTTACAGGTTGGAACGGAAACAGCGACCTTCCTCAGGGTATCGGAGATGGTGGAAGGCAGTATTCGGATCAGGATTCCTTGGAAGTCGGGAAGACTTATCAGGTTACCTTTACGAGACTATATTCCGAGAGTGATGGGCAAGATACGAAGATCCGCATTGCGAAAGAAGATGGTACAGTGCTTCTTGAATATAACCACGGCTGGAACGATGGTTATAAAGGAGCTGCCTATCTTTCCTTCCTCAGCCGCGATCTTGACTGCACTTTGAGTGAAATTACTTTGAACGCCTGAGCGTTTTGTTCTGCGCTGGGGCAGGAAACTGCCCCAGCCATCTGTTTTGTCATTGAAAGAGGTATACCATGAAACTATCCGACATCAAAATCAGAGACCCTTTTATCTTGGCCGATTCTCAGACGAAGCGATACTATCTCTATGGAACAACTCCTTATTATCAGGGAATTGGATTTTACTGTTTTACCAGTTCCGATTTGGTTTCATGGGAAGGCCCTTTTAAGGTTTTCACTCCTCCTTCCGATTTCTGGGGGACGGAGGATTATTGGGCTCCGGAAGTCCACTATCATCTTGGCACTTACTATATGTTTGCCTCTTTTAAGGGGGCTGACCATGTAAGGAGCACACTGATTCTTGCTTCCGATTCTCCGAAAGGTCCTTTCCATCTCCATTCTTCTTTGTTGACACCAGAGGATTGGGAATGCCTGGATGGGACCCTTTATATCGACGAAAAGGAACGGCCCTATATGATTTTCTGTCATGAATGGCTTCAGATCAACGATGGAACCATTTGTGCCGTCCCTTTGTCACAGGACCTGAAGGAGGCAATCGGAGATCCTGTTGTCCTCTTCCATGGTTCGGATGCCAAATGGAGCGAACAGCCAAGCTGGGCAGACCGCCCCCGTATCCATGTGACCGATGGCCCCTATGTCATCGAATCGGATGGTGTCCACGCACTTCTATGGTCCAGCTATGGAAAGGATGGTTATCGGATTGGGGTCGCTTATCCGAAGGATTCCTTTGTTTCTCCGGATTATATTCAGGAAGAAAATGCACTTCCCATTCAAAGCGGAGGACACGGAATGATTTTCCGCTCTTTTGATGAACACAGTTATCTTGTTGTCCATGTGAACAATGAAGCACATGGTGAGGAATATCCTCAGATTGTTCCAATCCGTTTCCAGAACGGAAAATGCGAGGTGGCAGAATGAAAAAGAAATGGTTGATTTCCGTGTTATCATTTTTCCTTATCGGATGTGGAAAAACAGATTCCGTTCCTACTGAGGCAACGGAAGCCCCGAGTGTGGAAATCGATAATAAAGTACAGGTTGTTCTGATGTATGGCCAGTCGAATATGGAAGGCCATACGTACAAGGAAAACCTCATCGGCACGGTAGGGAAAGAAAAAACTGCAGAATACATAAAAGGATATGATGATGTTCTGATTTCCTATGCCTGCACGATAACCAACAACACATCCAATGAGGAATTTGTTCCGGTGAAATTGGGACAAGGGTATCAGACATCCCGATTCGGACCGGAGGTCGGAATGGCGGAATGTTTTCACCATCAGACACTCAAGAATCCGGTATATCTGATCAAATTTGCCCAGGGCGCAACAAGCCTTTATAATTCCTGGCGTTCTCCGAAAAGCGGGATGACGGGGAGCCTTTATCGGTTTGCGATGGATTATACGCTGAAACAGCTGAAGAAACTGGAAAGTATGGATCTGTATCCGGAAGTCAAGGCAATCTGCTGGATGCAGGGAGAAGATGATTCCTCCAGCAATTATTATGCTGATTATTATCAGTATGAGAAAGCCCTGGTTGAGGATATGAGGGAGGAACTCAATTATTATTCCTCTCCGGATGGTATCGGTTTTGTCGACGCCGGGATTTCCGACTGCAGTGCATGGACACATCATTCCGAAATCAATGAGGCCAAAAAGAGATTGGCGGAGGAAGATGAAAACCATGTCTATTTCGGTACAATCGAGGAAGGATTGAATTATAATAATGAGCCGGTCGGGAATCCGGATATTTATCATTATGATTCCGATTCCATGATTAAACTCGGTAGTTTATTCGCTGAGAATGTCACGGAGGCGTTTTTGGAAAAATGAATAAAAATGTGTCGATGAAGGATATCGCATTGGCTCTACATATTTCCGTAGATGGCGTATCCAAAGCGCTTCGTGATTCTCCGGAAATCAGCGAAGCGACGAAACAGAGGGTGAGAGAGAAAGCTAAAGAACTCGGCTATGTCAAGAACAGCCTCGCTGTCTCTTTGAAGATGGGGACGAGCAATACGGTTGCTGTTTTCATGAATGGCTTTTTCAACCCTTATTTTGCCATCCTCTGCGATAAGATCATCCGGGAACTTGCAAAAGCGGGTTATAACGGAATGGTCTCTGCCATTCCGGGATATCGCCTCACCATGGATAGCATCCGTACTGTGTTTTCCAATAAATGCTCTGCCGTCATATCCCTGACGGAACCGGACGATGATGTCGTCCAGGCACTTGTTGCCAACAAGATTCCTGTTTTCCTGATTGGCATCAAACCGAAAAGTCCTATGATTCACTATATCATTACGGATGACTATAACGGTGGGAAGAAGGTCGGTGAATATTTCCTCTCTCACCCCTATCAGAGCTGCATTTATATCACGGATTCTCCTTCGGAGACATCGACCAGAAGATTAGCTGGTTTTAAAGGAGCGGCGGAGAAGAAGGAAGGGGCTCGGTTTTATTCTGTTCCGTTTGAGGAAGATAAGGATACCGTTGAGGAAGCCTGTCGGATGATAGTGGAGAATAAGATTGAATTCGCCTTCTGTTTCTCGGATTATCTGGCCTTATCACTCCGGGTTCAACTGAGAAGAAAATACCATATTGACAATATCATGATCTTCGGCTTTGACAATATCACGGAATCCTTACGAATCTATGAACCAATCAATTCGGTAGCGACGGATACGGACAGCATTGTCAGAGAGGTGGTTTCCGATCTCGATGCAGTAAAGCAGAAGACGGATTTGGAAAAAGGATACGGGAAAGTCTATCCGGTCAAACTTGCGATTTATTGATTTCTGGCTGCTTCGGCAGCCTTTTTTTATAAAAGCATTGCATGTTTGTGAAAAAACTATAAAATGAGAAAAACTCATCAACATAGCATAGGAAGATATAACATGGTTTTAAGGAAAATTTAAGAAAGGAGATTATGTGATCATGAAAGAAGAGTATTGTTTTCGATATTCGAAAAAGCAGATGAAAATGTTAGACCACCGAATGTTGAAACCCGCCTTTATTTCTCTAATGATTTCCTTAGGATCCGTCTTGGTCAACCTTTTTGTATCTCTTATCTTCCTCCTTTTCACGACTGATCCTGAAAACAATCCGATGAAGACCTTTTGGCTCAATTATCACTTTGAAATGGATATTGTCTTTTTCGCGATTTTCCTTGTATTTCTTTTCCTTGCCATTGTTTTCGACCTTTTCTTCCAGAATTATTCGGATAGTTATCTGAGAAAGGAGGGACAGCAGAAAGTGATAGTGGACGGAAAACATGTTTTCCATCAGATTGAATACGGAGGCTTTGTGATGGAGGATGAATTCTTTGCCGTTAAAGTACGGAAAACTAAGAAACTTCTTTTGATCTATAAGAATTCCCATAGTTATATTGCGATTCCGTTGGAAAGTAGGAAGACGGAAGAGGGAAAAGGAGAATGACAATGAAACAGACTTATCGCTATTTTATTACCGGAGAAGAGAGACGGAAGCAGACCTGGAAGAATAATCTTATTGTTTTCCTAGTGGAGGTCCTTTTCCTTGTCTTAGTCGCCATCTTTTATATCATTCATCTCTATGAAGATACTTCAGCTCAGGTTAGACTTTCTGAGACCATGATTGTGTTCTCTTTGGCCCTCCTATTGAATTCTTTGCTCTTATTGATCAGGAATAAGAAAGAACCGTTCATGAAATGTTGGATGTATCACCATGATATTATGGTGGAAAACAATGTCCTGTCTTATGTCATCACCAATGGGGAGAATCAGTTTGCTTCTTCTTTCCCTATTGCGAAAGTGAAAGAAAACGTAAACGGAATCTATTATTATAAGGACAGTTTCAATTATATCTTTATCCCTAAACGAATCATTTTCCAAAAAGAAGATAATCAGAATAGCTAGCTTAAAAAACCTTTCTATTTTTAGGAAGGGGTTTTAAATTTAAAACATTTCTTTGCTAAATTTTAAGCTTTTATCTTGCTAAAGCTTTATTCTTTTATCTCTTCCTGTTTTCCGATGACTTCCGTACCGAGATTGACATTCTTGAAAGCGAAACGGGAAACATAGACCATTGCAGGAGAGAGGATGGCATTGACAGCAAACTCGATGATGAAATTGATGCCGATCATACCGATGAAGAGGAAGTAGGCAAAGTTTGAACCGGCTTGGTTATAGGCGTTGTTGAGGTCAGTTCTCATCAAAGTCGCCATGAACAAAGCAAAGAGACCGGTATTGACAATCGGGGCCGAGATGCCGGCAAGGATAACGCCGAGGTTGAAATGCTTATTGCGGAGCGCTTTGAAGATGAGACCAGGGATAAGGCCGGCCATCCCCATTTTGACCAGGCAGACGACGACCGTCTCGATGGTGACGACATAGGCTGGAAGGGAACTGACACCCTGAAGGGCGGCGATCATTTGCAGGGTCGCAGGGGCGACGACGGTGATGACTCCGACGGCAAGACCCAGGATGAGACCGGCGACCGGGCCATAAATCACGGCGCCCATGACGATTGGAATCAAAGACAGGGTGATGGAAATCGTGCCGATCGTGACATAGTTGGCAATCAGGCCTAAAGCGACGGCAAGAGCAAGCAGTAAGCTGACTCCGGTCAGTCTTCTGATTTTCTTCTTCGAATCGGTTCTGGTGTTTGTCATTTTAGATAGTTCTCCTTGTTTTTTGTGTAAATCTCATATAATCCGTCAAAGATCAGGTCGGCATTGCATTCGAATTCCGATACCAAGGCATCTTGGAGGATTCCCATGTCGGTTCCGGTCAGAATTTTGTATAGCGGCTTCCCATATTCCTTTTCTATTTCTTCTGAAAAGTGACGGATGAGGGTGAGATATCCCCCGACGATTCCGGCGTTCATGCTCTCTTTCGTGCTTTTCCCAATCAGCCTTGCCGGAATTGAAAGGTCGATATCCATGAGCTGGGCTGAACTGTTCCACATTGCTTCGCTGGAAAGCCGCAGGCCTGGAAAAAGAGAACAGCCAAGAAACTCTTTCTTTTCCGTCACCAGGGAAAAGGAAAGGACAGAAGAGAGGGAGACGATGAGCATGTCCTTTTGATAATCTTGGATGGCGCCGAGGGCCGAAGCGATGAGGTCCGATCCGACTTCGCTGGGACTGTCTGTCCGGATGGCAATGCCGGTTTTGAGCTTCCTTGATAGAAGCAGGCATTGCTTTCCAGTCGCTTTGCTGATGGCGCTTTGAATCCGCTTGGTCAGGGAAGGGACAACAGAGGAAAGGACAGCCCCTTCAATGTCCTCTTTCCTTATCGATTCCAAAGAAAAGAATTGGAGCAGCGTTGCGATATATTCCGATTCGCTTTTTGTCCGATCAGGGTAAATTCTGAAGCCGGCTTTTCTCGTTTTTCGGTCGGAATATAAGGCAACCGAAAAAGAGGTGTTTTTCAAATCTGCTAACAATATCATGGCATTCTCCTTCTACAGTCTATGAAAGTACCGTGCGAGTAATGTTTAAGGAGGTAAATAAAGCTCTCCGGTTGGTAATGATATCATTTTCTCCTGAAAAATCAAACCATTGTTAAAAATTGAAGACTAAGTAAACGGACTTGTAAAATGAAAGCGTTGTCATATTCACAATCTGCCGCTGGGGAACTATAGTGGAAGCTGAGAAGAGATGGATATAGGAAGTCTGTCGATGGTGACTTCGTTTCTACCCCCTGCCGAAAAGGGGACTATCCGCAACTTGAATATCAGTACATTGAATATCAGGAAACGGATACGAAAAGGCTTTTGGCCTATTCGGTCCGTTTCTTTTCATGAAAGCCGATTTCATACATAGGAGGAAATAATTCAGTATGAAAAAAACATTAGGTTTAGTCGGTACGATGTTGATGCTTGCTGCTACCGTCGGATGCGGAGGAAACACCGAATCCAAGGTCATCCGTCTCCAGCTCACTCCTTCCAGACCGTCTGACACTCTCACGGAGACTGCTCAGGCTCTTAAGCCGCTTCTTGAGAAGCAGATGCCCGGCTTCACCTTCAATATCACCGTCGGCACGGATTTCGCCGCGGATGGTCAGGCCCTTGCCGCCCGTTCCATCGATGCCGCCTTCATCACCTCTTCCGCTTTCGCTTCCACTCAGATCAAGTTCGCCGACAAGGTTTCCATGCTTCTGACCTCCACCCGTTCCGGCTTCCAGGTCATTCAGGATTTTGCCGATGACAAGGACAACCACAATTCTGAAGCTGCCAGAGCTCTTCAGGTCCAGGCGATGAATGGTGTCAATCCGAAGGATAACACCGCCTATGACTATAAGGGACAGGGTGCCGGTGTTGTCACCTATTATTATGCTGAACTCATCACCACCAAGGCCAAATATGAAGAACTGAAGGGTGCTGACGGAAAGGTCACTTTGGAAGACCTCGCCGGAAAGAAGGTCGGTATGCAGGGAATCGCCTCTCCTGCCGGTTATACCTATCCGATGTATGAATTCTCCAAGGCTACCAATGGTGGCGCTTGGGCGAACGGCATGAAGGGTGTCGATGAAAATCCGGATGCTTCCAAGGGCCAGTTCCAGATTGTCAAAGCCGGAAACTACAACGCCACTTTCAATGCGTTGATGAACGGTGAAATCGATGCCTGCTGGGGCTATATGGATTTTCGTGCCAACGTCGACAAGGAATGGGTCGAGAATGGAAAGAACTTCTCCGATACTGCCACCATCGCCCTTACCCAGGGCATCATGAACGATGGCGTCGCTGTCCGCTCCGATATGGAGGAAGCTACCCAGAAGGAACTTGCTGCCGCTTTCAAGGCTATCGTCGCCGATGGTGACAAAGATACCAAAGGCACCGGTGCCAATATCATCTATGGACTTTATCAGCACACCGGCTACAACGATTCCACCAATGATGATTATGCCGGCGAAGTCGACTTCCAGAGATGGAGCCAGGCTAATCTTCAGTAATTCTCTTCTGTCTTAATCTGTTTTCGTCTAAGCTTTTCAATCGGAAGGAGGAAACGTATGATTGAATTCCGTCATGTCAGTAAAGTTTATCCGGAGGGAACGAAAGGCTTAGACGATGTCAGCCTGAAGATCGATGATGGGGAGTTTGTCTGCATCATCGGTCTCTCGGGGGCTGGCAAATCCACCTTGTTAAGGACTATCAACAAGATGCATGACATCTCCTCAGGACAGTTGATTGTCAATGACACCGATGTGTCCCAGTGCGAAGGAAAAGAACTGAGAACGCTGCGCCGTTCCATCGGAATGATTTTCCAGTCCTTCAATCTTGTCAGCCGTGTCTCTGTTTATAAAAATGTACTTTCCGGAAGAATTGGTTATCACAACTTCTGGGAAGTCCTTTTTGGTATTTACACCAAAGAGGAAAAAATGCTTGCCCTGAAGAATCTCGAATTGATGGGTATTCTTGATAAGGCCTACGAAAGAGCAGACAAGCTTTCCGGTGGTCAGCAGCAGCGTGTCGCCTTGGCGAGAGCGCTGACTCAGGAACCGAAAATCATCTTGGCTGATGAACCGACGGCTTCCTTGGATCCTCTCACTTCCATGCAGGTCATGGATGATTTTGAGAAAATCAATAAGGAACTCGGTATCACCATCATTGCCAATATGCATCATGTCGATCTTTCTAAGCGCTATGCCACCCGCATTCTCGGTGTCAGAAAGGGAAAGATTGTCTTTGACGGAAAACCGGAAGAACTGACCGATGAGGCTTTGGAGACGATTTACGGAAGAAAGCTCAATGCGTCGGAAATCCTCAATAAGGAGCAGAATTTATGAATGGTCCGTTCACGGACAGTCGCTATGATGGCTTCGTCGCAAAGCGGAATGACCGCCTTTCCTTTTATCGGGAAAGAAAAAAAGAGATTTTGGATGCTTATGCGGCAGAACTTGCCAAGGCGAAAAAATACGAAGCGAATGCCGAAAAAGAGAAGGAACGCCTGATTTCGGAAGGCTATACCAAGAGACAGGCGAAAAAAGTCGTCGCCCCGACCCTCATTCAGATCAAGGAACGCATCCGCGGCGAAAAGGAAAAAAAGAATCTTGCCTTGAAGAAGAACCGTATTCTCATTTATCCCTTCAAATTCTTCTATAAACCGGTGGAACATGACGGAAACGGACTGATCAAACCGAGATTCCGTGTCCTGTCCAGCCTGCTTGTCGTTTTGCTGATCGGTGGGCTTTCTCTGATTTTCATGCAGTTGGAGACCGCACAGTTCCGCTTTGAGAACTTCGGTTTCATCATCTCCAAACTCTTCGGACCGGATGATACGATGGCACTGAACACCTGGGATCTATGGCTCAAATACCTGTGGAATACGGCTCTTCCTGCCATCTGGAAGACATTCCAGATGATGTTCATCGCCACCGCCATCGGCTCTGTCCTTGCGATTCCCTTCATGATTATTTGCTCAGAGAACATCATCAAGCATCGTTCGGTAAGCCGCACTTTCCGCGCTTTGCTCAATATCATCCGCACCTTCCCGACGATGGTTCTTGCCATTTTCGGTGTCGCCTTCTTCGGCATCGGTACGAAAGCCGGTATCTTCGCCATGGTTGTCTTCACCATGGGCATCATGATCAAAATCATGTATGAGCGCATCGAAACGGTCGACATGCATCCGTTTGAAGCGGCTGTCTCCACCGGTGGCAGCAAGCCGAAAGCCTTTGTGACTGCCGTTGCCCCTCAGGTTCTTCCGGACTATTTCAGCAATGTCATCTACACTTTCGAAATCAATATCCGTGCCTCCGTCATTCTGGGATTTGTCAATGCCGGCGGTATCGGAACCTTGATTCAGGATGCGATGAATACGTATGAATACAATAAGATCGGTGCCATTCTGATTCCTCTTCTCATCCTCGTTCTCGTGCTCACTTGGCTCTCATCGCTCGCAAGGAGGGTCACACAATGACAGAAGAAGAAATCCTTCACGATAAGTCCGCTCTTAAAGAAGCGAAAGCAAAGACAAAAGAAGAAAACAGGCTTTCCAGGGCCCGTGCTGAAGAGAAGATGACAAAAGACCTTGTCGCTTCCAAAAAGCGTTTCGATGAAGATAGAAACAAACTGAAAGAGGAACACGAGGTTGCTTTAGCTTGCCTCACAGACTCCACCGCCAGAAAAGAAGAAGAAAAGCGTTATAGAAAACAACTTTCTTTCCTCAATAAGGCAGAGAAGGGGGATGCTGCACAAATCAAGGACACCTACCATCATGACAAAAAGCACCGTCCTTTCCTCAATGTGCTCGATGCCTTCCTATCGAGACCTCCTCTCTGGATCAGCAATGCCGTCCTTCTCCTTGTTTTCTTAGGTGTCTTCCTCTATTTCTCCTATCAACAGGGACTCTTCCATTCCAGCGGAAAAGTCTGGCTCAATACCATCACGGCATTCTTCCACGGCTTCTTTGTTCCGGACTACAACATGATTCTTGGTGTCGGCGGATACAGTTTCCAACAGTCGGTTATCTACCTCTGTCTTCAGACTTTCGCCATTGCATTCTTAGGAACGCTCTTTGCCTCTCTCCTTGCCATTCCATTCGGCTTTTTGGCTTCCAAGAAACTTTTCGGCCGCTGGTCCTATCTTTCTACGACGGTTCTCATCATTATCCGTACGATTCCGGAGATTGTCTTCTGCTATGTTATGATTATGGTGACCGGTTTCTCACCGCTCACCGGTGTCATCGTTCTTTCCATTCAGTCCATCGGTATGATCGGAAAGATGTATTCCGACGGCCTCGATGGCATGGATATGACTTTCCTTGAAGCCTATGATTCCTGCGGTTCCACCAGGTTCGGATCCATCCGGGCCGGTGTTTTCCCTCAGGTCATGCCTTCTTTCCTCTCTACGATTCTTTACCGTTTTGACCTCAATCTCAGAACGGCATCCATCTTAGGTCTTGTGGGTGCCGGTGACCTCGGCCGTCTGATTCTGACCTATTCCAATGAATCCAAGTGGCCGCAGCTCGGTGCCCTGATGTGGGGATTGATTGTCATGATCATTCTTGTCGATCTTGTCTCTACGCAGATCAGAAAGAAATTGGTATAAAAGAGAGGCGGAAGAAAACTCCGCCTCTCTTTTCTTCGGAGGTAATTATGAAGAAAAACGAAATTGAGAATCTTGTTTTCGGGAAAATCGAAGCGGCGGAGAACATCGTCATCTTCGGCCATGTGAATCCGGATGGTGACTGTGTCGGATCCGTCATGGGGATGAAGAAAGAACTTCAGGCTCTGTTCCCGGAGAAGAAAGTCTATGGGGTAGGAAGCAGGCCTTCCTATCTGCCCGGCTTTTTCGAGAAGGCGGACGAGGTTTCCCTTGAGACCATCCAGGAGTCTCTCGCCGTCTTGGTCGATCTCAACTGCTTTGAGCGGATTGAGGATCAGAGAGCACTTCAGGCAAAGGACTTTGTCTGTTTCGATCATCATATTCCGCTTCCCAAAACGACCTTCCCTGCCATCCAGGACCAGGATGCCCCCTCTGCGACCTATGTCATCACCAAAGCGTTCAAGAAGCGTTATCACTTCATCGATAAAGAGGCAGCCACTTATCTCTTTACCGGTCTTGTGACGGATACGGATCGTTTCCAACTCGACGGAGAGCCCCATACGTTATCGATGGCCTCCTATCTCATTTCCCTCGGCGTCGATTACAAAGCCATCTATGACGAGCTTTACGCTCAGGACAGAAACAGGCTGGCATATAAAGCCTTCCTTTATGAGCATGTCCTCTTCGACGGAAACGTCACCTATTGCATCGTCCATAAGGAAGATTATGAACCACTCGGAATCCCTTCCTCGGAAGCAGGAGAACAGGCAAACCTCTTGGCGCGTCTTGACCATCATCCTATCTGGGTCCTTTTCACGGAACAGCCAAATGGTACCATCCGTGTCGAATTCCGTGCCAACGGAAAATTTGACATGCAGAAAGTTGCGAAGTCCTTCGGCGGAGGCGGCCATTTTTCCGCTTCGGGTTGTACGATTTATTCGTTTGATACCATTCCGGTGATTCTGAATGCACTGAAGCAACTGTGAAAATATCCTTTTTACAGTCGGTTCTGAAAGATTGTGTCAAAAGTGTGTCGAAATTTCTTGCAAATCGGCACCGGGAACCATATAATAATTTTTGCCTATTTGGCTGCGTAGCTCAGTTGGTAGAGCGGTCGGTTCATACCCGATATGTCGAGAGTTCGACCCTCCCCGCAGCCACCATATAGGGATCAATAGCTCAATTGGTTAGAGCCCTCGGCCCATAACCGAGTGGTTGCAGGTCCGAGCCCTGCTTGATCCACCACCAATTGAGATTCAGGGCCTGTCTTCAGGCCTTTTTTCGTTTCTTTTTGTCGCATATTTCAATATAATACTGATGTTATGGAAAAAGAAAGAATACAGAAAGTCCTATCCGGCCTTGGATTCTGCTCTCGCAGAAAAGCGGAACAGTATCTTGCCGAAGGCAAAATCGTCGTCAATGGTTCGGTGATCACCGAACAGGGTTTCAAATGCACTTCTGAAGATGAAATCATCGTCGATGGTGTAAGGGTCACTATGGAGAAACAGGATAGACTTGTCTATCTGGCTTTCAACAAGCCTTATGATGTCGTCTCCACGCTGAGCGATCCTCAGAATAGGAAGACCGTTCTCGATTATGTGCCGAAGGAATACGGACGTGTTTTTCCTGTCGGCAGATTGGATCACAATTCCACAGGTCTGATGATCATGACCAACGATGGGGAATTTGCCAATCTTGTTACGCATCCCTCCTCCGCGCCGGAGAAGGAGTATCTCGTCAAGGTGAAGAACAAGCTCCGCGGCGATGAAGTGGAACTGCTGAGAAAAGGTCTCTATGTCATGCAGGACGGCTATACGGCCCTTCCCTGTGAAGCTAAGGTGCTCCGCGAAGAAGAGGAAGGGGCTCTCCTTTCCGTCATTCTTCGGGAAGGAAAGAAAAGACAAATCCGTCATATGATGGAGACACTTGACCATCCGGTCAGGATGCTCATGCGCGTCCGCATTGGCAATATCCTTTTGGGAAGACTCAAGGAAGGACAGGTTCAGGAAATCGATCCGTCCCTCATTGAGGAACTGAAGATGCAGTGCCGATACGATAAAGAACACAACAATTTCAAGGGGAAAACGGATGGAGAATTCGAGTGACAACGAGAATGTGAAAAAGGAAACGGTCCACCGTTTTACCAAGAAGGATAACACGGTCCGCTTCTTTGTCATCATCCTGTTAGGGGCGTTCTCTTACGCCCTCTCCCTTTTCGGCAAGATACCCGGAATGCAAATCCGCGGCATTTTTCCGATTGAGCCGAGCGATGCGGTCATTTTTCTCACTTACGCTCTGTACGGCTTCTGGGCGTCGATTGCTGTCGCACTTCTGAAGACCGGGCTTCTGATGGTGACGTTTCTTTCTAAAGTCACTCTTCCGATTCCGATAGAGGGCATCACCAATTTCACGACATCCTTCTTCCTTGCTTTCGGCATTCTCATCATGGATCGGAGTTTCCGCACCTTCCATCGTGGAATCGGATACCGCCTCTTAGGTTATCTGTTTCTCACTGCGTTTGTCTCCCTCTCCATGGTTTCTCTCGTCTATGCCTTCGTAATTCCGACGGCCCTCAACAATTATCACTGGGCGACCATTTATCAGACGGATATCGCCAAGATGATGGAAGAACATGCCGCTTTCTTCCCTTATCCGAACTCCTATGCCCTTTCGGTCATCCGGGTCTATATGCCCTATGTCGGCGTAAAGACCTATTCCATCTGTCTCATTTATGAAATTTTCTTCCATCAGTATGTCTACCGTGTTCTCAAGAGCGGCCTCCTGGAGAATCATTTCTTCTATAACCGCTATGACTTCGAACTGAGAAAATGCTATATCGGTCTCAGGGAGGAGGCGCTCAAGGATTTCCGCCTCAAGGATATCAAGGAACGGAAGCTTGAAATGCTGAAGAGACGGAACGCAAGAAAAGCGCTCAAAGAGGGCGATGAGGAAAAGAAGGCGGCGATCGATATCACCCAGTATGATTACCGGTTCGATATGACGGTGGATGATTATGGTTCCATTCATCAGGTCTCCATTGTCACGGACAGTGACAGCCCTCAGATTATCCTCAACTATATGAAGAACAGCCATCCGGGGTCGCGTTTCTCCATCGCTTCCTATAAGGAAGGGGCGAACATCACCCGGGATGCCTCCAGTGACGGTCTCTCCGAGGACCTCTTCCGACAGGTCAACGGATATGACAGAGAAGAGACTAAGATCATTGAAGTCTCCATCATCATCCGAAATCAGAAGATAAGAAAAGCCATCTCCTGACGGGGATGGCTTTTGTTGACATAGAGATGTGAATTACTCAGCTTCGATAGCCTGAACCGGGCATCCGGCGACGGCTTCTTCGACACTGGCTTCGTTGTCGGCGGTGACTTCAGCAGCGACTTCGGCCTTGCCTTCATCGTTGAGAGTGAAAACGTCAGCGGCAATTCCGGTGCAGGCACCGCAACCGATGCATAAATCCTGATTGATTGTAACTTTCTTCATGGTTTGTTCCTCCAATTACACCGATATTGTAGTTTCTTTCCTGTGGAATAGCAAGGTGAAAAACAATAAAACGGTTAGTTAAAACTAACTAATCTCTGAATTTCTTATCAAAAAGCGAGAAAAACAGACAATTTCCGCAGAATGGACACTGTGAGAAAATCACTAGAAAAATCTTGACATGGTCTGCTTTGTGCTGTAAGATATATCTCGCCTTTGAAATGGGTCTTTAGCTCAGTTGGTTAGAGCGTCCGCTTGATAAGCGGGAGGTCGGTGGTTCAAGCCCACTAAGACCCACCATTCGAAAATCATCCCCTCCGTTCGGAGGGATTTTTTTGTATCTGAAAAAGTCCTGACTTTTTTCGGTCAGGACTTTCTTTTTTCAGTAGGTGATTTTCTCTTCTTCAATCCGAATCGGACTGGAGAAGTAGTGACTTGCGAAGGAAATCATGTGACTGAGATCCTCAACGCCGAGAAGCTCATAGCTCGAATGCATGGCAAGCTGTGCGATACCGATATCGATGGTGATCAGGGAGACTTCGCTGTTGCTGAGATTTCCGAGGGTGGAGCCGCCGCGCAAATCGGAGCGGTTGGTGTATTCCTGATAAGGGATTCCATACTTCTTCATGATGGCCTTGATGAGAGAGGCGGAGAGGGCGTCTGAGGTATAGCTCTGGTTGGCGTTGTATTTGATGACGATGCCTTTGTTGAGCTGAACGTTGGTGGTCTTATCGGTATATTCCGGATGATTGGGATGATTGGCGTGGGCATTGTCTACCGAGATCATGAAGGAGGAGGCAACCGCTTTTTCAAAGTCATCTTTTTCTCCGCCGAGAGCGGTGACGATGCGTTTCAGTGTTTCCTTTAAGAAGGTGGAATTGGCACCCTGTCTTGTGAGGCTTCCGACCTCTTCGTTATCGAAGGAGGCATAGACTTTGATGGCGACGTTCTCTTCGGAGGAGAGGAACCCGAGGAGGACGGTGTAAGCCGCAGAGAGGTCGTCAAGACGGCCGGAGGCTAAGAATTCCTGATGATATCCGACTCTTGTGGCTTTTTCCCGGTTGTAGAGGAAAAGGTCATGAGACAGGACGTTGCTTTCTTCTCTGTCTAAGCCGAGTTTTTCGAGAAGATAGTCGTTGAAGGAGAAGTTTTCCTCATCTGTTCCGAAAATGGGTAAGGTGTCGACGGCGGGATTGACCGTGTTTGCGCTGTTGACCGTACGGTTCATATGGATGCAGACGTTCGGAATCTCCAAAAGGTCCTCATCGATGACAAGAAGGTGAGAGTGGATTCCGTCTTTTTCCTCTGTGAACACTCTTCCGGCGATGGAGAGTGGCTTGTCGAGCCATGTGGCATAGATGCCACCTCCGTAAGGCTCTGTATTGAGCAGCATCAGATTGTCTTTTCTGACAATCGGATTCGGTTTGATCTTGAAGGTCGGAGAGTCATTGTGGGTGGCACTCAATAAGAAACGGAGATTGTCCTTTGTGAATTTCTTCGGCACAGTGAAGGCGATGATGGAGGTATCGTTGCGTTTGACATAGTAGGAGTTTCCCGGCTGTATGTCATAGTTTCTGTTTTCCTTCAGTGCAAGGAAACTGTGAGACAGAAGTTCCTTTTCGATATTGCTGACTGCGTGGAAGGGAGAGTAGGATTGATTCAGAAGCGAGATGATTTTTTCAGTGTTATTCATAGTTGTTTTCCTCTTTCCTATTATATAGCCAAACTGAGGAAAATAGACGGAAAATGAAGGATAACCGTTTCTTTCTTCTAAGGTTCCATGCCTGTGTTATAAAGACGCCGAAGTACT
This sequence comes from uncultured Bacilli bacterium, assembly GCA_934725685.1. Classification (GTDB taxonomy): domain Bacteria; phylum Bacillota_I; class Bacilli_A; order RFN20; family CAG-288; genus Enterosoma. Next base: position 22,752 of record CAKVBX010000011.1, on the reverse strand, counting down.
ATCTATCAGCCTTCGAACCTATGATTTTTTACCATCTTTCCTCATGATGGATTTCATCACGCCGGAATCGTTGTTGATGATTCCCTTCGGTTCTGGCTTATATATACTATTATCAACAACCGATAGGAATCGTGGGACACAGACAAATCAATCGATACTTTGTTTCCATCAGTTCTCTTTTTCCTTTTCGGATTCTATAATATTGAAAAGGATACATGCTATGGATAACGCAAGCAAAGAGAAACTGAATCAGTATTTCCGGGAAGCGACAGAAGCGATGGGAAGAGAAGACTATTCGCTCGCAGAGGAAAAGTATCATATGCTCGCCCATCTCGCCTTGGTGCTGTATGCCGAAAGCGAAGAGAGAATCGATAGGGCGGAGTATTATTCGCTCTCGAGAGAATACGCGAATAAGGAATCCTATGCCAAAAGGATGCGGGAAGACCATGAGAAGCTGAGCGGTTTCCATGGGGAAGTCTCATTCAGTGAGTTTGTCGGAGAAGAGAAGGCGAAAGCCTATCTGAAAGAGGATATTGTCCTTCCGTTTCAGAACGGAAAGTTCATGGACCGAAAAAAATCCGGCCTTCTGATCTATGGCCCGCATGGTGTCGGAAAAACACCTCTTGTCCTTTCCCTTGCCTATGAGCTTACGATGAAGATCTTTTCGGTCAATCCCTTGGATGACTTCAGAAGCGACAACTATCCGGATGCCATCAATTCCGTGAAGCGCGTCTTCGATTCCGCATTGGAAGAGAATAATTCCCTGGTGTTCATCGAGGATCCTCTCTGCTTTTTCCCAAAGGGAGAAGAGGATTCCATCTCTTATGAAATCAGTTCCCTTTTCCTTCCTCTTCTGAAGAAGGAGATGAGAAAAGCGAAGAGAAAGAAGGCTTCCGTTCTTTTTGTTGCGACGACTGATTGTCCGGACAAACTGGATGACAGACTCTTTGAGAAGGGACTGTTCGATGACTTCCTTCGCCTCGACCTTCCGGATGAAAAAACAAGAGAAGCCTTGGCTCGGAAATATGGGCCCCAGTTCACGGAAGCATATCGCTCTGAGTTTGTCTGCATGACTGAGGGATATCCGTCCGGGCAGATTACCAAGATGCTTCAGGAGTTATCTGCCAAGAAAGAAATGACAAGGGAAGTCCTGCAAGAAGTGATTGCTTCGGAAGAAAAAGAATGGGATGACGGATTCTATGAGCATATCGGAGAATTCGAACGGAAAATAAAGTAAAGGAAAAGGGTCTGCACCGAAGTGCAGACCCTCATTTATCCTTGATTAATCAGCGAGGATGAGGTGATGGAAGAGAAGAACCCAGACGAGGTCGACATAGGCTAAGACAGATCCGAAGAGAAGGAAGAGGACAAAGCCTAAGATGTTCTGAGTGGTGGTCTTCTGGAGCATGGCAGAAAGACGGACGAAGATTTCGACGATCCAACCGACGACAGGGATGAGGAGAAGGATGAACTGAACTAATCTAGGAAGAGAATTGAACCATTTCATAACAAAAATACCCCCTTAAATGGAACAATAGTATTATAAGACAACAAAAAGAAAAGTGACAACAGAAAATAGGTAAAAAATGGACAATTTGACAAAATGTTTACCCTTGAAAGTGCTCTTTCCGATTGATATACTATTATGGCTCTCTAAACGAGTGCTTAGCTCAGCGGGAGAGCGCTTCCTTCACACGGAAGAGGTCGCAGGTCCGATCCCTGTAGCACTCACCATTTGTTTCTTGCCAACTTAGCTCATCCGGTAGAGCAACTGATTTGTAATCAGTAGGTGGCTGGTTCAAGTCCGGCAGTTGGCACCATATTGAATGCATAGGTTTGATACAATGTGTCAAGCCTTTTTGAAAAAAGCAAAACAACGTATACGTAAAAATATTATGCAAACTCTATGTCACTCTCATGGCAAACGGCTCTAAAAGAATTAATGGAAATTATGACTTACTCATTTATGATAAAACAATAGATCAAGGTGATATATATGGATGGAATCATTATCATCTAGGAGAAAGGGAGGGAGTAAGGGTTGTAAGGATAGAAGAAAGGCCATATTGTTGGGCTCATTCCTTTTTGGACTTCTGTATATTAATACAGATGGTAATTGCATAACATATCCTTCAAACCCATAAAGATGTTTTGCTTTGATAAGAAAGAAATTGAAGAAATTAAAGTAAAGTGGGGTAATATCGGTCTACCTAGTATATGCCTCGTAATTTTAAAAAATGATAAATGGTATTTGTTGGCATATCTTGCCGCAGACGATTATTATCCGTTTTACTTTAAAGAAACGCCTGTTGAAGATATTCTTCCTGCAGATGATGAAGAGGAACAATATCTATGTGATACATTAAAGCCAAAGGTGCTGCAGGTTTTAGCAAATTATGCAATTATTGAATTAAAAGGGAAAAAGTATAAGATTCCTAGATATGAATATCGAAAGGAACTTGACGCAAAATAAGTAAACTAATCGATACTAATCACATTCTTCTCGAATATTAGGTGAACAGGAATTTAATATTCTTGCCGATTGCCCACTGATTTCAAAAAGTGGGCTTTTTCGTTTCGATTTCCATTGAATCCTCTATAAAAGTACATACGATAGGTAAACTCAAAATGGATAGGAAAACAAGCGAAAATATGCCATACTGAGCAACTTTCAGAGACAAATTCACAGAACAACTACACATTTGTCAAATTCTATGTTGATTTTAAAATGTACATTTTTTAACATTATATATATATTTTTTTTAATGAATAGGAGAGGGAGTATTATGTCTGATAACAAGTATAATCTATTTGCTGATTTGTCGGTAGGTTCCAACGAAAAATACAAATCCTACAACGATAACCAGGTAACCCTGGAGAGAATCGCCAAGGTTGATGGAGAAATCAACACTTGGTCCAAGAAAGAACGTAATTTGAAATGGGCGAAAGATTATGTAAGCTTCTATATAATAACCAAGAAGGAAAATCAGGATATTCTCCCGAGATTGCAGAATCAATCTGTGATGGAATCCGATTACCGTGCTGCGACCGCCATCATCGAAGAGGATGAACGGAAGAAGAAAGAGGCAGAAATCAGAGAAGAGGAACAGAGGAAACGACAAGAGGAATTGAGAAAAAAACGGCTTAAAGAGTCTGCAGAACAGGTGGATCAAGCCATTGAGAGTCTCAGTTCAGCACCGAGAACTCAATATTGGATCCAAGATGTCAGCAACTTGTGCAAGCAGGTCGATTCAATGGATACTGCTTCCAGAGCTTTCTGCAGAAAGCTGGATGTTCTTCAGGAACTGACAGAGGAATTTTCCGACATTGAATCCGCCCGTGCTTTTGATGATCGGGTCAGAAAATTGGAAGAAGGTAAGGCGAATTCCCCTGAGTGGATCAAGTCTGTCAAGGCACTGAAAATCACCGCAAACCAGAAGAAGCATTGCAAAACCTTCGATATCTATGCTTCCTTGCTTTCCACGGCAGAAGAATTCACAAGAATCAACGAAGAAATCAAGAGGAAAGCAGAAAGGGAGGAAGCGAAGAGAAAAGAACTGGAAAAACGTAAAGCCGAAGAGCTGAAGGCACAAAAAGAACGCGAGAGAATCCAGCGGGAAAACGAAGAAAAGAGAATCAAAGAAGCAAAGCGGAAAGCGGAAGAAGAAAAGAAACTCCAGCTAAAGAAAGAGCAGGAACGATTGGAAAGCCAGATTGTCACGCTCACGACCGGAACGAGAAACGAGTATTGGATTCAGAAAGTCAAGGATTTGGTAGAACAGATTGCCGAATGGGAAAAGACTACGGGGCTTGTATGCAGAAAGAAGAACACACTTCAGAAATTGGAACTGGAATTCGCTGATGTCCAGGCTGCCGTTGATTTCGATGACAAAGTCAAAGATCTCGAACGGAGTAAACGGAATACCCCTGAGTGGATTAAGTCGGTCAGGGCGCTGAAGATTCTTGTGAAACAGAAGAAGTATTCCAAGACACTCGATGTTTATGATTCTTTGCTTTCCGCTGCGGAACAATATCAGAAAACTAACGAAGAAAACAGAACAAAAGCCTATCAGGAAGAGCAAAGACGGCAAAAGGAAGAACGGGAAAAGGCGGAAAACGAAAAGAGGCGGCAGGAAGCGAAGAGGCGGAGAGAGGCGAAGTTGCGACATGGTATCCCAACGATTGTTTCTCTGATTCTTGCAATTGTCTTCATCGTCCTTGGACTGACAATGAAGAACAATCAGACCTATTACCTAGCGGTCGGTATCGCAACAGGTTCGGTAGCTATTCTCGACCTCCTGAGCAGTCTTCTCACCTTTGTATTCAAGTGGTTCTATCGCATTGGGAAAATCATCAAAGATTTCCTTCTCATTTGTGGTCCGGTTGCGGGTGCATTTGTGCTGAATTCTCTTTATCAGATGCCGCTCTATGCGATTGCGCTGTGTCTTGGTACAACAGCTTATGCAGTCAAAGACTATATTGGCTGCGCAAAATTGCGGAAATGGGCTGAGAATGAAGAAAATAGTGAGGCAAAGGGAATCTATACGATGTGGGTCAGCTTTGATTCCTACTTTATTCTTTTTGTCGGAACCAGTCTTTTTACCCTTATCGGTCTGACTTATCTTTCCGGATGCTTCACTCCGATTCTGGTCGGAAGCGCTCTTCTTTTATTGAGTATTTTCGTTGGCGCAAGCTTTTATGTTTTGGGCTCCTTCGACAGCGACGGCATTGCTGCGCTCAATTGTGTCATTTCTGTCCTTGGCCTCCTTGCTGGAATCGTACTGCTCTTCTTCAGCAGAGAAGATACCATCTATGGAATCTTCACCATTGTCAGTGCCTTTGCAATCTTCCTATTTACAAATCTCCGTGTATACGAACAAGATTGGATTGATGCCCTTTATGCGATTCCGCTCGGTGTTTCCATGCTTGTCATGTTCTGCCATTGGGGTGCCTATGACGAAGTCATCAAGAATAACGTTTTGACTGCTTATTACGGAATTTCAGATACTTATGTCGTTTCTGACAATGTGGAAACCATCGGAAAAAATGCAATAAAGGGTGCCGCAAAGAAGAAATTGCAGAATCTCACCATTTCCAAAAATGTGACCGAGATCGGTGAATCGAGCTTCGCCCGAGTCAAGAATCTTGTCAATGTTCAGTTTGATTCGGAATCGAAGCTTACGGTAATCGGAGCGTATGCTTTCTTAAATACTCCATTGAGTAATTTTGATTTGGACAATACACTGAGACTGCCTGATTCTGTTCGGATAATCGGTGAGAAGGCCTTTGACTCAACTGGTTTCAAGACGGTCTATCTGGGTTCTTCCTTGGAAAGACTCTGGTCGGCATGCTTTTCCAGTTCTTCCATCAAAGAAATCTATTACAACGGAACGGCAGAGATGTGGACCAAAGTCGATAAGTTCGTGTCCAAAGATGGGTTCTGGTCTATGAAATCGTGGGATTATAATGCTTCTTATACTCTGTATGTGAAGGATTCTGCCGGGAATTACGTCAGATATTAAAAAGCTTTTGGAGGATTGACTTCTATGGCTGACTATATTGAACAAGCAAAAGAATTGGCGGACGAATTTGACCGAGTCAAAAAGACGGCGAAGGATGGTCTGAAAAAGGCCGACAATAATAGAACTGAGGGTTTGATGATGGCAAGAACAACGGATTACACGGATGAACTTGCCAAAACAATCCGCTGTTCTTTGGAGTCTTTGGAATCCATCTATGATGGGTGGTGCCTCACCCAGAAGAATACGCATGGTCTCACCTTTAGGGTAGAAGACTACATTAAAAAGCTGAAACCCCGCAAAATTCAAGAAGTAGAGGCAGCCTTCCAACGTTTGGTCGAGGAGGGCCGCAGTGCAATCATTGCTGTGTCCAAGAGCAAGACGGTTGAGGACGATGAGGAACCGCAGAAAAGGTTCTGTCAGTGCTTGGTGGATTTAAGATACATCAAAACCAACATGTCTTGGCTTCTCAGTGAAAGCAATCTCCAGAAAACTGCGATGGGAAAACAAGTAGAAGGAATCGAAGCTAGGTATCAGGAAGAAGTTGTTAGAATCAGGAAGGCCGAAGCGAGTGATAGCAAAGAAATCCAGAAAAGGATTGATGAACTGAATAAGCAAATCAATGAAGAGGCGGAAATGGTAGAACGTTCCCGCATCAGCAATGAGGTCAAGAATACCATTCCTGATCATTATCGGTTCTTGATCGGTTTTGAACAGAACAATTGGCAAGAGAAAATCACTTCTGGCGACAAAAAGAGAATTGACGGCTATTTCAAGAACCCGAATCTTTGGGCTGGGAATAAACCGGTCTATTTCGATCCGGAAAGCGGAAAAGGTGTTCTTGTCATTCATGCTCCCAAAGACTTCTTCGATCCTTACGATGGAAAAAAAGAATTCCGTAAGCTGCTTAATGATATCTATTTTTCGATTTCGAGCGTGTTGCCAGCCAACGAACTTCAGCTCGGCGGCATCGATTCAACGGCAGAGACCATTCTCCGTACTTTAGGAGAGAACATCGGCCGAAAACTCGGCGAAAAAGCACTCTACAATAAGTCGATTGTAAATAAGGATTCCAACAATGGCTATTTGAAAGGGTTGGCGGATTACTATAGAGAAATTTCGACATCAATGGGCTTTTATGACAATATTTTTGAGTATAACAAAAACACCCCCCTGTCCAGAAAACCATGTATTCTGAATGTATTCAATTACATTCCGGATTGTCTTAAATTCGACCGTGAAGATAATATCAGTAATTTTGGCACAGCTCTTCTGAGAGGCCCCAAGAAAGGTATTTTTTCCATTGTCTGTGTGAATAAGAAGGATGGCTCTTCGGAAGCGATGGAGCAGATAAAGAAAAATGACGATTTGGCGAGAGTGAAATATGATGTCATTGACGTGGATGCTGCCGGAAATATGACTTACAACGGAAATCCGTTCACGAATAACATCAGGACGAAGGATTTCAGTGAAGAACGTTTCTTAAATAGACTTCAGGAACGCGAGAAGGAAGCGAGTGTACTCCCTCTCACGCTGGTGATTTCTCAGACAGAAAAAGAAATCGAAAACGGAAATGGCCTGGGGAGGTTTACAGAGGAAATTTCCATTCCCATGGGTATGATTGCTGGCACAACTTATCGCTTCCCGCTCAAGGTCTGCAGTGACTGTTCCTTTATGCTTTTACTCGGTTCTACAAACAGTGGCAAGTCCTCCCTGCTGCATCTGATGATTTTAAGCATGGCCTATTTTTATTCTCCGGATGAATTGGAACTTTATCTGATCGATTGCAAGGCCAATCTAGAATCGCCGGAATTTTCCAAGTACAAGAAAGAGAATCATGACCTCTATGTTCCTCACGTCAAATATCTGGCTCTGAACAATAAAATTGAAAATATGAAAGATTTGCTCACCCTGATTTCCAACATTCATAACGAGCGAAGTGCGAAATTCGTAAAACATAATGTCACTGATATGAGGGAATACAATAACTTGGATGATGTGAAAAAAGGAAAACTTGAGAAAATGCCGTTTTCCCTCTTCGTTATCGATGAATACAATCAGATGTTTGCTCAGAATGAATACATAATCAAGACTGGCCTTGTGAAACAAATCGCCAATGTGGTTTCCACCGTGCGAAGTTCCGGTATCGGTATCATTTTCTCCGGCCAGAACAATTCGAATGCTCTCGATTCTGACACGATTGCACAGATTGGATGCCGTATGTGTCTGAACGTGGATGAGGCCGCCTTTACTGAAGCGTTTCCTGGACTCCGGACGGAAAGGGACAAGTATTTGAATCAACTCTCAAGAAAAGGAACTGTTTTGATTGCCAGCAACAAGGGATTGGATAAAAACATTACACCTGTTTCCACTGCTTTTGTCGGAAACGGCGAAAATGCAAGGAAGCTGGCAGAGAAAATCCGTGAGAAGTATAAGAATTATAAAGAGGCGATTCAGATTGTTGCGAACCAAGAGGGCTATTATCCTTTGGCTACCGGGTTGAAGTGCCCTTCGATCATCGATGATACGAATCAGGGCGGTTCCTTCTATCTTCCTATCGGTGTGTCTTCCAGTACTTTGCTGAGGGTCCCTTTGAAGTTCGGCACGGAAATGATTGCTTCCAACTATACCGCACTTGCCAGTGCCTCAAAGCTTTTCATGCTCGAACGAATCACTTCGGTTATGTTCCTTCATAAATTCAGAAAGAAAGGTGAACTTGTTTATTTCTCCTATATGTCAGAACAAAACGAGTTCCTGAAGGGATTTCATGGCAAACGGTCTTGTGTTGAGGACAAAATCCGGTATTGCGTGACAGATCTCACTATTCTGGAGCAGATTATGAAAGTCTACGATGAATTCTGCCAGCGGAGAGAAAAAGCAAAACAGACAAAAGAGGACTTTAGTCCGATGCTTCTTATTCTTCACAATGTGGAGTGGAGAAAGCAAGATAAACTCGTAAGAAGCGTCGACAAGCCAAAGAAGGAAAAGAAAACAGAACGATTGTCGGGAGAGGATATTTCCAAAATGACTTCGATACTGAAAGATGTCGGCCTGGGAGACGATGTCAGTGCTATTTCAGGCATCGATACTGATTCGGTAAATGAGAAGAAAGAGCAGGGGGAAAAATCCTACAGTCCTAAGGCTGTTTTCAATAATCTGAAGACGCTTCACAAAGAAGGAAACCAATATAGAATCTTTGTATTGATTTCCTGTGAGAGGATGGAAGATTTCAAGGAAATTGTCGGCACGGATGATAGTTCGTTGAAGGATTATACAATTTATGGTTCCTTTGCGGAATCGGAGGGCGAGAGACGCCAGGATGATAACAGCGATGACGTTTCTCTTTTTGCCAAACCGTTCAACAGCAAAATCAGGCCTTTCGATCTATTCGATGAGGATTCCGAAGAGTTCTGGGAGGAAATGAAATAATGGAATTGGATACAGCAAAAACTATCAGTCATGTGGAAAGCCTTAAGTTAACCCTGCAGAAAATGGGCGATGAGACGAAGAAAGTGATGGGAAATGCCCAGAACTTTCGGGATGACTTCGATTGTGAAGGGTCAAGAACCGCTTATGAACTAACGCAGGAAATCACTCGGATCATTGAAGAAATCAATAAAATCATTGAGAAAAGTGCAAATTTTGTTCAGGAAGGCGCGGAAGTGATTAAGCAGGCGGAAGATTCCACGAAAAACTGGCGTTGAAGAATTCAGGTGGGAGCAAGATTCAGTAGGAAACATGAAAGGAAGCATATAACATGGGGAAAGTATCAGCGAAAATTGAGGCGGCTAACGAGCTTGTCAAGCAATTCGGAACCAAGTTGAACGAATATAACACACATATGGCGGACTATATTTCCGATTTATATGGTGATGTGGAATCGTTAGGATCATGTTGGAAAGGTATCAGTTATAACAATTTCAAGAAAAATATGACAAATCAGTTAGAAAAGCTTCAGTGCTCTGTGGAAGAAGGGAAGAAATTGAAATATGCTCTTGATAAATACAACGAAAAGCTCACGGCTGCGTTAGAGAAGCTTAAGCAGTCCGGAGAATAACGGGTATGGCCTATTTCGGAAAAATCGATATCAGAGTGGACGATAAGTCTCTGTTTTCGGATTGCTCCATCGATGTCTCAAAAGTAGCTTCACCCTCTTTAAGCTGGGACGATGATATCGGTGTTAAGTTGCTCGGCTTCACCGAAAAAGAAATCAAGAATTACAATTCTCTTCTCGGAAACTATTATGAGCTTATCAAGAATCTGAACGACATCTTGAATCGTATGAATGCAAAAGATTTTGAGTACCAATCGCAAAGAGAAATCATCGAAAGGATGGAAGCCAGATTATGAGTGATTGTGTCAACACCTCGAGGGTCCTGATTGACAATTTCAAAAATAAAGTCAGCGACCTATCCGGGGAAGTCGATTCTGGCTTGACGGAAGCAGAAAGTGCGAAATCATGTCTGGTAGAGAAAATCGACAATTATATCCGAATAATCGATAATTCCATCTACAACATTGAATTTGATATCAACACAGCGGAAAAAGTCCTTTCTCAGAATGAAGCCGCTCTCAGAAATCTAGAAGACCGGGAACGTGATGCAAGACAGGCTGTCCAGTCGTGTGAGAGCAACGTTTCTGCGATGAAGGAGGCTGCGACAAAGGCGAATTCTTCTGAGAACGCCTCTTTAGAAAAAGCGACATCAAGTGCCAATCTGAATAATGCTCAGTCGGGTCTGAACTCTGCCAATGCAAACCTGTCTGCGATTCAGAATAGTATTGCCGAACTGAAAAGTCTCAATCGGCAACTGGATTCTTTGATTCGGAGCCTGTGGAATAGAAAAAATAGTCTGAATAATGCGAAGAAAACTCTTTCGGATTATGAGAGAAAACTGGAAGAGAATTATAGCGTATTCGACCAGAACTGTAGAACAATCAAGAACAACCTCTATTTCATTTTTCAGCGATGCGAAGCCTTATCCAAGATCATTCAGGTTGCTGCAATGTATCTTGATGATAGCGATACCTACGGGAGCGAGGAAATCCATATCGAAGGGTTAAACAGTTTCTACAATTCGATTCAGTCTTTCGGAGAGAAGATAGAACGGATGAAAGACAGAAAATCCGAACTCAGACATGGCATGGACGAGTTACTTAACGATTTCTCTTCTGCCATGACTGAAAAAACGGATGAAATCATTGCGGAAAAATTGGCGGAATGTGATGAGTTCATAACATATTTGGGAAAGGTGAAAGAAAATCTTTTTCAGGCCTATCTAGAGTTGAAAAGTTACGTATCGTACAATCTCTGAGGTTCTTGTCGGAATCAGAAAACAAGTGTCTCCCGAAGTCCTTTCGGGAGATAATTTTTTATCCTGTTTCCGACCTTTTTGCCCCAGCCTAAGACGAGTCCCTGATAGGTAAGAACACAGAGCCCGTCTTTTTCCTTTGATGCAGTGTGAACTTCGTTTCCGGAAGCGTAAGAGAGGGCTTCCTTTTCTTCGAGTGCAATCTTCGGATAGCGGCTATCAATCTTGGATAGGGCGTGATCGAACTCGCATTTCGGATGAGGAGAGTCATCCTTGACTTTGAGACCGGGAGCGAGGAAATGAAGGGAAACGAATTCCTTCCACATATTGGATATAACATAAGTGTTCTTTTTGAAAACAAAAGAAATGGTATCTTCATAAATTACTTTTTCTTTCGAAACAAAAGGACTTAAAGAAAAACTCTTTCCTCCTGTTTTTCTTAACAGGCAGAAATAGATTCCCTCCCCATCGTAAAGACCTGGAATCATATGGATTCCGAGCGCATCTTTTCCTTTGATCATGCCTTTTCTCTCTTTGACTTTGATAGGCTCCATATCAGGATGCCGGATTAAGAAATCATGAATCTGGCATTCGTCTTCTTCGATGGATAAGGAACAGGTGCTGTAGGCGAGAACGCCTCCTTTTTTCAGAAGGGAATAGGCTTTGTCAAGAAGGGAAGACTGAATCGGAAGCAACCGTTTCACCTTCTCTTCGGACCAATCCTCTTTCATCTTTTCCTCTTTTCGGATCATTCCGCTTCCGGAACAGGGAACATCGAGAATGACACAGTCGATACAGGATCCGAGATCGAAAGCCAGAGGGTCCATGGAGAGGGAAATGGCATTGATGAGTCCAAGGCGCTCGAAATTCTTTCTCGTCTCATTGGCACGCTGATAAGAAAGGTCGTTACAGAGATAAAAGCCATCCTCTCTGCGGAAGGCGAGGGAGATTGTTTTTCCACCCGGTGCCCCACAGAAATCGAGGGAAACAAAGTTCTTGGGAAGTAGGTCCTTCATGTAATAGGAGATAGTCGCACTTGCAGGGTCGAGGATATAGCATCCACCAGAGAAATGGAACAGACTTTTTCCGATCGGACAGGATTCCTTGTCAAAACGATAGAGAAGACTGTCTTCCTCATCCTGTCTTAAATCATCCCTGTTCCAATCGGATTCGTGATAAGTGTTGCGGATGAGACCGTTGACCGGACGGTCCGTCAAGTGCGCTTCAAAGGTTTCAATCTCCTCTTTGGTACAATAGGGCTTGAGAAGATTTGCGAAAAGAGAATTGTCTTGTTTCATGTTATGTTTTCTCCGACTTTACTATTCTATCATTCCGTGATGAGATACTCCTTAGGCTTCCATTAAAATTCATGACAAATCAGTGACAATCTAAGGGGTTACATTGAAAGTTTTCAATGAAAACACGCTGAAAATGCAAAATCTTATTAAGTTTTTCATTTTATGATTGCATTTTTGCAAAAGGGTTCTATATTATAGAGTTAGCTTTCGGTTCACGAAGCGGAGGAAACAAAAATGCAATCGAAGAAATCTTATGTCAACGTCAGGTCAGAAAGCGATGAAGAAGTCCGCCCGTTGCAAGCAAAGCCGTTGTCGGAGGTGAGCAGAACCGTCGATGCCGAACATGGATGCGATATTTATCTTGCTCAGGAAAATGTCCGTTACCAGCTTGAGGAACAGACTTCTCCTTTCTTCGGCGGAACAGAATTTGTCTTTCGTGGAACCCTGATTAAGGGATCGAGAATCTGTTTCGTCCATAAGGACGGGAGAAAGATTCCGGTTCATGAGGCGAGCGACTGCGGATACACCCTGGTCGGAAAAGCAAAACGCTATTTCGAAGCCAAGCGTGCGCTCTGTGCCGACGGAGAGTCGAGCGACGATCAGGAATATGTCTATATCAATCAGAACTCGGCACTCTACTATGTCGGAGAGACGGAAGAACATTCTCTGTTCCTCCGCGTCTATGATAACCTCAACGGAAATGAAAATGACCGTTGGGTTGTCATCTACATGGACTGAATCAACCAAGAGAAAATCTCAGGAAGAAAGCGACCCGGACCCGGAGCTGCTTTCTTCCTGTTTTCGTTTCCGGACGTCTTGTCTTTGCACTTCGTGAACTTAAATGGTTACTATGGTATAATTTTCAAAAGAGAGGTATGGTTATGGACATTATCAGCATCATCGAAAAGAAAAAACACGGAGAGGAACTCTCCGCGGATGAGATCCAGTTCTGGATCGACGGATATACCGAGGGGACAATTCCCGATTATCAAGTTTCTGCCCTTCTGATGGCAATCCGTCTGATGGGCATGACCAAACGGGAAACCTTCGATCTGACGGAGTCCATGCTCCATTCTGGCATCACCATGGATCTTTCCCGCATCAGCGGTGTCAAATGCGACAAGCATTCCACCGGTGGTGTCGGAGACAAGACCAGCATGGCCTTATGCCCGATGATTGCGGCCGTCAACGAGAAAGTCAAGGTGGCCAAAATGTCCGGAAGAGGTTTAGGCTTCACCGGCGGAACACTCGACAAGCTCGAATCCATCCCCGGCATGAAGATCGTCCTTACGCCGAAGCAGTTCTTGGAAGACGTCTCCCACAACGGCATGGCCATCATCGGCCAGAGTGCGGAAATTGACCCTGCCGATAAGAAACTCTATGCATTGCGCGATGTCACCGGAACCGTCGATTCCATGCCTTTGATTGCCTCCTCCATCATGAGCAAGAAGCTCGCGAGCGGATGCGACTGCATCCTTCTCGATGTCAAATACGGAAGCGGTGCTTTCATGCAGACGAAGGAAGATGCCGAGGAACTCGCCAAACTGATGGTCGAAATCGGCTGCCATTTCAAGAGAGATGTCCGTGCCGAAATCACCAGTATGAACCAGCCTTTGGGTCTGGCTATCGGAAACAGCCTCGAAGTGAAGGAGGCGGTGAACACGCTTCATGGGAAAGGCCCCAAGGACTTCACCGAGCTCTGTCTTTCTTCCGGTGCCACGATGCTCCTTCAGGCCGGTGTCTATACCGACCGGGAAGAAGCCGTCAAAGCGCTGAAGGAAGTCATTCAAAACGAAAAGGCGTTTCATGTCTTCAAGAACTTCGTCAAGGCACAGGGGGGAGACACCTCCTATATCGACGATCTCAGCAAATTCCCCACTGCCATGTATTCCATTCCTGTCCGTTCCCTCAAGAACGGCTATGTCAAGAGCATCAATACGATGGAACTTGGCCTTACGAGCATGAAGCTCGGCGCCGGCAGAGAAACCAAGGACGATGTCATCGATATGGCGGCCGGCATTGTCCTGAACAAGAAGCTCGGTGACAAAGTCTCCAAGGGCGATTTGCTCCTCACCATGTATACGGAGCGCCCTAACATGAATTCCCTCGTCTCTTCCGTGCTGAATTACTTCGACTTCTCCGATGATCCGGTCGAAGTTCCTCCGACCGTGGAGGAACTCATCTCCTTCGATTCCGTCAAAGGGGAATTCCACATCGAAAAAGAATAAAAACAACAATCACTATGGATGTCTTATTGAATGTGCAGGGGCTGACCAAGGAATTTTCGGGTGAGCGGTTATTTGAACCGGTCTCTTTTATTGTGCGCGATCATGACCGCACCGCCATCATCGGCCCGAACGGTGCCGGAAAGTCGACCCTGATCAAGATCATTCTCGGCCAGGAAGAAGCGAGCTCCGGTCAGGTGATTCTCGGCAAGAATGTCAAAGTCGGCTATCTTTCTCAGGATGTCATCGAGAACCCGGAGAATACCCTTTATGAAGAGGCACTCTCCGTTTTCCGCCCTCTGATGGAAGAGGAGAAAAAACTGACGGAACTTTCCGAAAAGCTCGCCAGTAATCCGGATGATGAGAAACTCCTGAAGGAGTATTCCAACCGGCAAAGCTCATTTGAGACGGCTGGCGGATATAATTACCATTACCGGATCGACATGATTCTGAACATGTTCTCCTTCCGTCCTATCGACTACGAAAGAAAAATCTCGACTTTCTCCGGCGGGGAGAAGACCCGCGTCGCATTTGCCAAACTCCTTCTTATCAATCCGGATATCCTGATTTTGGATGAACCGACTAACCATCTTGATATTATTTCTATAGAGTGGCTGGAAGATTACCTCGCTTCCTATCAGGGGGCTGTTCTTTTTGTCTCCCACGATATCGCCTTTGTCAAGAAACTGGCGGATCACATCCTGGATATCGACAACCACGTCTATACGATGTACAACACCAACTATGACAACTTCGCCAAGATGAAGAAGGACAACTATGAGAATGCTATCAAGCAGTTCAAGGCCCAGGAAGAGGAAAGAGCCAAATTGGAACGCTTCATCACCTTCTATATGCCAAAGCCCCGTTTCGCTTCCCGTGCCAAGGACAGAGAAAAGAAACTAGCGAGACTCGAAGCCAGTGCCATCAACAATCCGACAAAACGGGAACAGAGAAATCTCTCCATCGGATTGAAAGGGGAAATCCGGGAAGGCAAGAAGCTGATGGATTTCAACAATGTCACGGTCGGCTATGACAAGCCGCTGATTTCCGGCATCACCTTCACCCTGTTCGGAAGAGACCATCTCGCCGTCATGGGTGCCAACGGAATCGGAAAATCCACCTTCGGGAAAGTGCTTCTGAACGAGCTGAAACCCTATGCCGGCGATATCCGCCGCTATTTCCATATGTCCATCGGAGTCTTGCGTCAGGATATCCGTTCTTATTCCTCGGAGGAGACTTTGTTCAGTCATTTCCGCAACCTCTATCCCAGAATGTCCAACGAGGAAATCTATTCCGGTCTCGGCCGCTATGCCTTCACCTATCAGGAAAGCAACGAGAAAAGAATATGTGACCTGAGCGGCGGTGAACTGATGCGCATCGAGATTCTCCATCTCTCTTTGGAAAACTACGACCTGCTCCTTCTCGATGAACCGACCAACCATCTCGACATGCTCTCCATCTCCGAACTCGTGGATGCCCTCAACAGCTATGAGGGAACTCTTGTCGTGGTCTCCCACGACAGAGACTTTGTGGACAAGACCTGCAACAAGCTTCTCTATCTTTACAACGGAAAAGGCTATTACTATGAAGGACCCTATGAAGAGTTCAAGGAAAGGCAGTTAGTCAAGATTATCCAGGAAGAGAAAGAAAAAATCGAAGAAGAAAACGCCGCCCGCAAGGAAGAGAAGAAGGCACAGTATCTCGAAGAGAAGAAGGCGGAAGAGAAGAAGGCGGAAGTGAAGAAGACGAGGCTCACGAAGGACTCTCCGGAGAAAATCCTCGAAAAGATTGACCGTGCCGAGAAGAAGAAGAAAGAACTCACCGATGCCTGTTATCTCGAGGACAACTACACCGATCCGAAGAAAATGAAGGAACTCTCCGATCAGATTGCCAAGCTCGATACAGAGCTTGAAAAACTCTATGCGGATCTCAATCTGGCGATGTAACCCTTTTCCGTGAAAAAAAGAAGAAAAAATATTTATTTAGATAAAAGGACTTTATATAATAAAAAAGTTTGTTTTAGAGACGCTTTTTGCGTTGCAAGGAGATTAGCTTATGAATGATAAAATCAGAAACGTTGCCATCATCGCCCACGTCGATCACGGCAAGACCACACTCGTCGACGCCCTCTTGAAGACCAGCGGTACCTTCCGTGACAATGAGAAAGTCATGGTCCGTGCCATGGACTCCAACCCGCTCGAACACGAGAGAGGCATCACAATCCTCGCCAAGACGACTGCCATCGATTACAAGGGCACGAAGATTAATATCGTCGACACTCCCGGCCATGCCGATTTCTCCGGTGAAGTTGAGCGTATCATGAACATGGTCGATGGTGTCTGCCTTCTCATCGACGCCTTCGACGGACCGATGCCCCAGACCCGCTTCGTTCTGAAACAGGCAATCTCCTATCATCTCAAGACTGTCGTTGTCATCAACAAGGTCGACCGTCCCGGTGCCGATCCGGAACGGGCTCTCAATGCCGTTCTCGAGCTCTTCATGGACCTTGGCGCCGATGATTCCCAGCTCGATTTCCCGGTGGTCTATACCTCCGCTCTGAATATGACCTCCTCCTATTCGGACAAGGTCGAAGATCAGAAGCCGGGTATGGATCCGCTCTTCGATACTATCCTCAAAACTATTCCCGCTCCTGCCGCCGATGAGAACATGCCGCTTCAGTTCCAGCCGTCCCTTCTCGATTACAACAAGTATGTTGGAAGAATCGGTATCGGAAGAGTCGACCGCGGTACCATCCATCTCAACGATTCGCTCACCTGCATGAGAATCGATGGCACGACCACCCAGTTCAAGGTCGCAAAGCTCTTTTCCTTCCACGGACTCGACCGTATCGATGTCACGGAAGTCAAAGCCGGTGACATCTGCGGTATCGCCGGTCTTCCCGACATCATGGTCGGTGAGACCGTCTGCCCCAACGACCATCTCGAGGCACTCCCTGCCCTCCGTATCGATGAGCCGACCATGCGTATGACCTTCGCTGCCAACTCCTCTCCGTTCAGCGGAAAGGAAGGTACCCTGCTCACCGCCCAGAAGATTCAGGACCGTCTCTATGAGGAAGCCCAGAGAGATGTCTCCATGAAATTCGATATCGACCATTCCGATCAGTCGTTCGTCGTCACCGGACGTGGTGAACTCCATCTCTCCGTTCTCATTGAGACGATGAGAAGAGAAGGTTTCGAACTTCAGGTCTCCAAGCCGCAGGTCATCATCAAGGTCATCGACGGTGTGGAATGCGAACCGTACGAGGATCTGCAGATCGATGTTCCGGACGAATATGCCGGCGCCGTCATGCAGCTCGTTGGAAACCGCTCCGCGGAAACCATCAACATGACCAGCGAAAACGGACAGACGAGACTTGTCTATGTCATCCCGTCCCGTGGTCTCATCTCCTTCATGAACCAGTTCATGACGGCCACCAAAGGATACGGTATCATCAACCACTCCTTCAAGGAATTCCGTCCGAAGGTCAATAAGGCCATCGGTCAGAGAACGACCGGCGTCTTGGTCGCCACGGATGAAGGAAAGTCCACCGCCTACGCTTTGAAGTCCGCCGAAGAGAGAGGAACCCTCTTCATCGGGCCCGGTGTCGAAGTCTATGAAGGCATGATCGTCGGCGAGAACAAGTACAACTCCGATCTTGCCGTCAATGTCGTCAGAACCAAGTCCTTAGGTAATCAGCGTTCCGCCAACAAGGATGTCACCGTCGTCCTTAAGTCCCCCAGAAAGATGTCTTTGGAAGACTGTTTGGACTATATCAACACCGATGAGCTCTGTGAGATCACGCCGAAATCCATTCGTATGAGAAAGAAGATTCTCGATACGGCGGAAAGAAAGAAATACGAAGCCCATCATCCGGAAGAATTTGCAAAGTAAGTTCTGTCTACTACCCTCTCTTGAAAACGGAGAGGGTTTTCTTTGGTACGAACGAAAAGAGATGGAAGCATTGCTTCCATCTCTTTGGACTTGTAAGAGACTGATTTATTCGGTTCTGAGTGCAACAACAGGGTCTTTCTTCGCCGCCGAACGGGACGGGATGAGACCTGCAATTGTCGTGAGGAGAATCGAGACGAGGACGATGATGATGGCGGAGACGATGGAGAGATCTGCAATCGTCGTGATGACCGGATAGAGAGAATGAATCACCAAATTAAGGATGGTCTGAAGAAGATAGGTGACGAGAATGCCGAAGAGACCGGAGCAGGAACCGATGAGGAAGGTCTCCGCATTGAAGAGATGGGAGACATCTCGTTTTCTTCCGCCGAGGGCTCGGATGATGCCGATTTCCTTGATGCGTTCCATGACGGAGACATAGGTGATGATACCAATCATGACCGTGGAGACGACAAGGGAGAGGGCGGTGAAGCAGATGAGGGCGATGGTGACAATCTGAATGATGGTGTTGATCATCGTGATGACAACCTGCAGGTTGTCTGTATAGCTGATATCGTTTCTATCTTCCTTCTTCAACTCTCTTCCGTTGACGACAAGTGTCTTGTCAGCGTTCCATTCGTCGAGATAATCGGTGACGAGATACTTCGTTTCGAACGATTTCGGATAGAAGGAGATTCCGGTCGGGAGCTTTTCACCTCCGACGGCATTGCTTGAAAGAGTCGTGGAGACCATGTTGGAGGAAGAACCCATCATCATGCCTAAGAGACTGCCCATGGAATTGGAACTTCCGAGATAGGCGTAATTGGTTTCGTATCTTGTGCCTTCATATTCGAGCGGATAGGTATAGTAGATGCCGTAATACACCGTCTGTTTCAGCCCGAGGAGTGTCCTCTCATAACAGCCAGAAGGATAACCGCCTGCCTTCGGATTCGATGTGTTGTAGTCCCGGATGAACTGGGAAATCTTGGAATCGTAGTTATCTTTCAGGAACCGTTCGGTGAATTTCGGCGTGTAGTAGAACCCGGCCTGCAGGGAAGCGTACTGACGGTTCTTCTTCGGAGTGAGAACGCCGACGATTTTCAGTCTCATGCCGTCCGTCCAGTTCTGGTCTCTCTGATAGGAGTAAAGGAACGGCCTTGTCTTGCTGCTCGATCCGGTGTTGGCAGTCAGGATGGTATCGTTGGGATAATAATAGAATTCCTTCGACATCAGGTCCGTGAGGGCAATCTGCTTGTCCTTCTGGAACTTTGTGTCATCGTATTTCTCATTGTCGGTGTATTTGTAGATGAGGTTCATGAAGGTGTCCTGACTGTAATAGCCAAGCAGGGTCAGAGTGAAGTCGGTGATGCTTTCGTCTCCGTTGAGGACGATCATGATCTCATCTTCCTCGGAAGCGACCTTACCTTCCACGACATCGTACTGGGAGAGGAGATAGTCTTCATTGGATAGGGACTGCGAGAAGGAGTTTCCCATCGAGGAGATGACCGAGGAGTAAGAACTATAGTCGGTCCGATTGACGATGCCGGATGCGAAATTGAGAATGGAGGAGAGGGAATAGAAGGTATCCGCGGGCTGACCGTCGATATCGTCCTTGGTATAGATGTTGTTGCTGACATTGATGCCGTAATGATAGGAGATGTCCTGGAAATAGTCCTGCGGCATCGCCTCCACATAGTTCAGATAGTCTTCCGTGATATCGTTGGAAATCATCATCGTTCCCATCTGATTGGCGGAGTTGATGAGAGATTCGATCATGAAGTCGACATCGACATAGCCATCCTTGATGCCACCTTTGACCGCGTCGGATTTTGTCTGGAAGTTTGCGCTGTCCATCAGTTTGCTGATGTCGTATCCTTCCTTCTGGACAGTGACCGGATTGCCGGAGAGCATCTCATCCTGCATGGAATCGATATAGCCGGTGACGCCGCCGGAGACGGACATGACGGCGGAGACGCCGATGATGCCGATACTGGCAGCCACGACAATCATCGCGGTCCGCTTCGCCTTGACCCAGAGGTTCTTGGCGGAGAGCTTGAAGGCGGTGAACCAGCTCATCTTGGCTTTCTCTTTTTCGAATTCCGCACAAGTCCTTCCTTCCCGTTCTTTTTCCTCCTCTTCCTCAGTATAAGGATTGGTATCGTTGACAATCTGGCCGTCGAGAAGGGAGATGATTCTGGAGGAATATTCTTCGGCGAGCTCTGGGTTATGGGTGACCATGATGACGAGACGCTCTTTGGAGATTTCCTTGATGAGGTCCATGATCTGAACGGAAGTCTTGGAATCGAGGGCGCCGGTCGGTTCGTCGGCGAGAAGAATCTCCGGCTCATTGACTAGCGCTCTTGCGATAGCGACTCTCTGACACTGACCGCCGGAGAGTTGGTTGGGTTTCTTCTTGTAGAGATCCTTCAGTCCAACGCGGTCGAGTGCCTCTCTGGCGCGGCGTTCCCGTTCCTCCTTACCGATGCCGGCGATGGTGAGGGCGAGTTCGACGTTTTCCTGGATGTTTTCCTGCGGAATCAGGTTATAGGACTGAAAGATGAACCCGATGCGGTGATTGCGGTAGATGTCCCAGTCTCTGTCCCTGAAATCCTTGGTGGATTTTCCGTCGATGATGAGGTTGCCTGAGGTGTAATGGTCAAGGCCTCCCAAGATGTTGAGCAGCGTTGTCTTTCCGCATCCGGAGGGACCGAGAATGGAGACAAACTCATTCTTCCTGAAGCAGACCGACACGTCTTTCAGGGCTTTTACTTCTGCCCCTTTCATTTCATAATTCTTGACGATATGTTCCAGCCTGAGCATAGGGAATCCTCCTTTCCTATTTATCGGAACATATTATAAAGGATATTGTTTCTTTTCAATGTAAATTTGAAGAGAATTCCTTTGTCCTTTTTTTGTCTTTGCTTTGAATATGTTGCCGAAAAGTGTAAGATAATAGCGATGAAGAACGATTATCTCGGTATCTGTCTCGGAAGTGAGAATACGATCATCTATTCGTCCCTTACGGATAGTGTCATTTATTCCGAACCGACAGCCATCGCTTTTGATACTTTATCCCATACGGTGAAGGATATTGGATTTTTGGCAAGCCGCATTCAGGGAAAGACCCCATATACCTATCGGGTGGTCAATCCCATTGTGAACGGAATCGTCCAGGATGACGATGCCTGCTATCAGTATCTCTATGAGATCCTATCGAAACTTAGGCTCGACAAGAGAAACCGAACGACCTCTTTTATCTTCACGGCGCCCTCTTCCTCCGGCAAGGTGAACCGCAAGATTCTTTCCGGACTCGGAAAAAGACTGTTCGCCAAGGAAATCTATCTCGAATCCGAAGCGAAAATCTGTGCCTTGGGAACGGGAGATAACGCCTACTCCCCGACCTCGACTCTAGTACTCGATATCGGTGCTGGTGTTTCGGATATCGCCCTCTTAAGCATGGGAGAAGTGGTATCCTGTGATTCCACCACGATAGCCGGCCGCACGTTCGATGAGGCAATCCGGAGATACATGATTCAGAAACAGCATCTCAATATCGGAATCGGCAGTGCCGAGCGCATCAAGATGAAGATTGCATCGGTTGCTCCGGTGAGCGAGAACCGCTTGGTGGAAGTGAAAGGACGTGATACCATCACTTCCCTTCCCTCCTCCGTCGTCGTCTCTTCCGGCGAACTGAAGAATGTCCTCACGCCGCTTGCGGACTATATTGCGATGAAGGTGACGGATGTCGTCTCGACGGTTCCTCCGGAACTCGCTGCCGATCTCACCAAGAACGGTCTCATCATGACCGGAGGAGGCTCCCTCCTCTCCGGACTGAAGGATTATCTTCAGGAAATGCTCGGCATTCCTGTCCGTGTGGTACAGAAGCCGATGGAGGCTGTCGTCGAAGGTTTCCGTGTTTATATCCACCACCTCACGAAGTGATGGGAGAAAGGATTGAGAGATATGGTTACATTGATGGATTTGAAGAAGGCAAAAATGATGGCTTTAAAGAACCATGACGCCGATGCTCAGAATGTGCTCGGTATCATTATCGCAAGCTATCAGAAACAGCAGATTGAAAAACAGGCCAAGAATGAGACCATGCAGGATGCCGATATGGTCTCCATTCTCAACAAGACACTCAAGGAACTCGCCGATGAGAAGGAAATGTATCTATCTAACGGTAGAACAGAGCAGGCAGAAGCTGACGAACGCCAGATGGAAATCGTGAAGTCCTATCTTCCCAAGATGATGTCTGAAGAAGAAATCCGTACCGTCATCGAAGGACTCGAGGATAAATCCATCAAAGCCGTCATGGTCAAGTTCAAGACCGAATATGCCGGCAAGGCGGATATGGGTCTTGTGAGTCGGATTGCAAAAGAATTTCAGAAGTGATCACCAGAAGGGGGACAGCGGTGCTGTCCCCCTTCTCTTTTTATGTCATTGTTCAGTGATTTTGTCCCTATATCTTCATGTGTCTCCAAGGATGATCTAACGATGGTTTCTTTTGTTT
>CAKVBX010000010.1 GCA_934725685.1 uncultured Bacilli bacterium | reverse complement strand
GAAACAAAAGAAACCATCGTTAGATCATCCTTGGAGACACATGAAGATATAGGGACAAAATCACTGAACAATGACACAAAAATTTTATCTTTTTTTCGCAAATTGAAGAAAACAAGAAAAGGCACCTTCCAGCGAAGCGCCGAAACTGATGCCTTTTTTCTGCTTTTTCCCTTATTCTTCGTAATTATCGATCATTTGAACACGGATATCATGTCTTCCATGTTCTTCTTTAGCATTGAGGAAAATATCAATTCTTTTCAAAATTTCCTCTTCACTCATGAACTTTGCACCGAAAGCAATCATGTTGGAATGGTTGTGTTCCACGATCAAGTGGCTCACTTCGTCGTTGTATCCGATGCCACAACGGATGCCCCTCACTTTGTTGGCGACGATGGCGACGCCCTCTCCGGAACTGCAGACAAGGATTCCCTTTTCTGCTGCTCCCTCTTTCACTTTCGTTGCGGCAAGGTGAGCGAATTCCGGATAATGGCAGGACTCCGCAGAAAAGGTTCCGCAGTCGATGACATCATAACCTTTCTCTTTCAGATGGCTGAGCACTGCTTCCTTGACGGCGATGCCTCCGTGGTCACAGGCAAATGCGATTTTCATATTGTTATTCTCCTTTTATTCTATTTATTTATAGAAGACGGATTCAATTTCCGAAAGGGTGATTTCCCCTTCCCGGAGGACGATTGGTTTCTCTTTGGTCAGATCGACGACGGTGGTCGGGGTCCCGCTCTTGCAGGTTCCTTTGACAATGCCTTTTACTTCTTCGCTGTTGCGGAAGATGCGAAGGACATCCTCATAATCCGGTGTCGCCTTCTCTCCGGACATATTAGCGCTGGTGACCTGGAGTGCGAAAGGGAAAGAGGAAAGGAAATCGAGTAATTCTTTCTTGTCCGGAATCCGAATTCCGGCGATATGAGTACCGAGGTGGGTCTGATACGGAGCGGTTTCCTTCGCCTTCACCAGACAGGTGAGTGGTCCGGGAAGGAAACGATCTATCACTCTCCTCGCCCCCTCGGAAATTTCAAAATACTGTTCCAGGGGGAAATCTACCGAGCACATGACGGCGATTGCCTTGTCGGGCCTCCGGTTTTTGGCTTTGCAAAGGCGTTCATAGGCGCTTTCGTCATCGAAACGGACGCCGAGGCCGTATACAGTCTCCGTCGGTAGTGCCAGCACATAGCCGCCTTCCACGATTTTTTTTGCTTCTTCATCCTGAAATGTCAGTTTTTTCATTCTCTTTCCTCCAAAAATGGCAGCTTTGACACTGCCATTCTTTTTATTGAATCGTAACGGTTAGAATTCCATCTTGACGTCAGCACGTTTCTCTTCTTCTGCTTTGAAGAATTCAGCAGCCGTGGCATGGATGGCTTTTGCGACAATAGAGCCAGGGAAAGCGACAATCGCCTGATTGTATTCGGAGACATCGGCATTGTAGAGTCTTCTGGCAGCCTGAAGATGTTCTTCGACATCGGTGCAGGAATTGGAAAGAGAGACAAACATCTTGTCCGCCTTGAGTTCAGGATAACGTTCGACGACAATGTTGATGCTCTTGGAGAGCTTGTCCATCTGTGCGTTAAACTGATTCATCTCTTTGACATCGCCGGTTCCTTCATGATAGTCGGCACGCATCTTGGTGACATCGACAAGGGTTTCGTTCTCATGCTTGGCATAGCCTTTGCAGATATTGAACTGTTTGGTGAGGAGGTCGAATCTCTTGGTGAGGGCGACATCGATTCCGGAGGCAGCCTCTTTGATCTTGACCTGCTGCTTGCGGAAATAGTTCATCTTGGAAATCCACCATCCGATGATGGAGACGATAAGAATGACGACAAGGACAACAACGGCAATGCCTATGATGGCGTCGATGGAGAGTCCTTCATTAGCTAAAAAATTCATTGAATGATTCCTCTTTATTTCTTTCTGTTATGCGGATTGAGAATGTTGACAAACGTATCTTTAGGCTTCTTCGTCTCAAGATAGGCATAATACTTCATATAGGAATAGCCGTAATGTTCGATGACATCCTTGACGACAACTTTCATCTTGGAATCGTAGACCTTCTTGATGGCGGCAAAATGAAGGGTTTCCTCATCCGTGTCTTCCGGAAGTTCGAGAGCAGCAGGATCCTTGACAAGCTTTTCGATTTCTTCGACAGCGAGCTTCAGATTCTTCTCTCTTCTCTCCTTGGCAGTCTCGACAACCTTCGTCTTCTCTTTGACGACTTTTCTTCTCGGCAGGTTCTCCAGTTCATACTTGGACTTCCATAATCCGATGATGCCGTTGACTCTGGACTTTCCTAAGATTCTTAAGGAAAGACCGTTCTCTTCGAAGATCTGATAAGGGTCTTCTCCCTTCTTCAGGGCATCGACGACTTTAAGAGCGAACTCTTCCGTGAAAGAGATCTTACTCTCTGTGCACTTCACAACATTCGGATTGTGGTTGAGGACCCTTTGGGCGTGCTTTGTAAACTTTTTAGTAGCCATATTTTCCTCCTTTACTCTTGGCTCTGATTGTTATCATTTTGATTCGGCTCATCGGATTTCGGCTTTCTGTCGGAAGGAAGAATTTCCTTGACGACACCCGGGCGATCAGTTTTCATCGTTTCCGCTTTGGGCTGATATTTCTCTTTGAGGTGTTTCACCGTGGTATCATCGGTCTTGATGAGAAGGATTGGAACACCGGCATAACTCTCGAGATGTTCACCGAAGCTTTCTATCGACATCGAAATCGTCATGCTCAGAGAATACTCCATAAAGAAGAGACCGACTCTGGAAGGATCTGCCGCACCGTTTGCACAGGCTTCGCGGAATTGTTCTTCCGTAATCTTCTGCCCTGCACCGGTTGCGACGACTAAGACAATACGGGAAGGATTCTGTTCGAGAATACGGTCCATTTCCTTATAGAAATAACCATAGCCGGGATAAAGAATGATGTTGTTCTTATTCTTCGGTTCTCCGCCCGGTTCCTGAAGCTTGTGTTCGTCAACTTCTGGAAGTCTTCTATTCTTGAGAAGATAATCGATTTGATCGGAGGTAATCGTCTCATTCTTGATCAGCGTTTCGGCAATCAAAGTGACATCGTCGCGATGCTCTTCGAGCAGTTTTCTTGCCTCTTCATGGCAGCTTTCCACAATGGAACGGATGGCTTTATCGATTTCAAAGGCAATCTGAGTGGAATAGTTGGCCTGAGTGGAATTGTAGTCTCTTCCCAAAAAGACACTGCCGCCCGGTTTTTCATACTGAATCGGGCCAAGGTCGGACATGCCGTATTCTGTGACCATGCTTCTGGCGATATTCGTCGCTACTTCGATGTCGTTGCTGGCACCGGTAGAGACATCACCGAAGAAGATTTCTTCACTGGTACGACCGCCGAGATAACCGGTGATACGGGCCAAGAGCTGATTCTTCGTCATGAGGAATCTGTCTTTTTCCGGTGTCATGAGAACATGACCGCCAGTTCTTCCACGGGGGACAATCGTAATTTTCTGGACTTTATCGGAATAAGGGAGGAAGATGCCGATGACGGCATGTCCTGCCTCATGGTAGGCGACTTGCTTTCTCTCTTCGGGTTCGAGATGGGACTTCTTGGCAGGGCCGGAGATAGCTCTGTCGATGGCCTCATCGATATCCGAAGTCGTGATGGCATTTCTGTTGGCACGGACGGCGAGAATCGCCGCATCGTTCATGATATTGGCAAGGTCGGCGCCGGAGAAACCGACGGTTCTTGTCGCAATATTGTCGAAGCTGACATCATTAGCGACTTTCTTCTTTCTCGCATGTACCTTAAGAATAGCGGCACGGCCTGCCTTATCAGGGAGGTCGACTGTGATAGTTCTGTCAAAACGGCCAGGACGGGTAAGGGCGGGGTCGAGGACGTCACTACGGTTTGTTGCCGCCATGACGATGACACCATTGTTGTCTTCGAAGCCGTCCATTTCAACGAGGAGTTCATTGAGGGTCTGCTCACGTTCATCGTTTCCGCCGCCGATACCGCTGCCTCTCTGACGTCCGACCGCATCGATTTCATCAATGAAAATCAGACAGGGAGCGTTCTGCTTAGCTGTTTTGAAAAGGGAACGGACACGGGAAGCGCCGACACCGACATACATTTCGACAAAGTCGGAACCGGAGATGGAATAGAAGGGGACATTGGCTTCGCCGGCAACAGCTTTGGCTAAGAGGGTCTTACCGGTGCCAGGCGGGCCGACTAAGAGAACACCATGCGGCAGTTTGGCGCCAAGTCTGGTATATTTATCCGTTGCATGGAAGTAATCGACCATTTCGACGAGTTCTGCCTTGGCTTCATCGCATCCGGCAACATCGGAGAAGCGGATCTTGCTTCCTGTCTGTTTGCGTGCGACATTGTTGACAAAGCCAGACATCGGATTGCTGCCGGCACCGGCGCCTTTGGACATTCTGGAATAGAAGAAGTACATCGCCACAATCATCACGACAAGAAGGAGAAGAGGAACGAGCCAGGACGAGACGCTGGAAGAGCTTTCAACACCATAGTTGAAGCGTCCGGTCGTTCCGGAGTAGTAATAGACAAGTTCGCCCTTGGAATCCAGGCACTTGACATATTTAATGATTGGTTCGATATAGGTGAGATACTGGTCTTCGGAAAGGACAGCGCGATAGGTGTATTTCTTGGCGGACTGCTTGCCCGAGGTATCGATCAAAGTATAGGAACCGGTCAGATAATACATCTTGTTCGTCTGGTTCGACAGGACGACGGTCATCGTCAGATTGGCATAAGGGGTGCTCTTATCCTGTGCGCCATAAGAAGGATGTAGAAGGATTTTGGCAAGATCGCCTTCTTCCTTGGTGAACTCACCGATGGATTTATCCTTCGTGGTCGTTTTCTTGTCGAAATCAAGGATATCATCGTATTGCCCGTCATCATCGTAATCGACCTTATAAACAATATCGGAGCCGCTGTAGGTCACGACATTGTTCGAAGAGCGAAACACAAAGAAATAAAGCATCATCGACACAAGGGCAATAAAACTGAGGACGATGAGAATCAGTCGAAGATATCCCTTATTTCCAGGCTGGGGAGAACCTGGATTTCTTCGATTCGGTCTTTCATTGTTTCCATCCTCTCCATCGGAGAATTTCATCTCATAGGATTGGGTGAAATCAATGGCCCCATGGATTTTCTTTTTTTCCATTGGAAACCTCCATTTTTCACTATTTGAATAGCCGATATAACTATACAAAAAACAAATGGGTATTTCAAGAAATATCATCGAATCATTCCAAGGGCCATTTTTAGGAAATAATTACCAAGCCAATCGGTTTTTTTCCTAATAATTAATAGGAATTCCTTTTATAAAATCCTCTCAGCTCTTTCATCGGGGCATCAGTGCATTCCGGCAAGTTCCACTCTCGTTATGATTTTTCATAAATCTTAGAAACGATGTCTAAGATTGGCACCACAAATTGCAAACAAAAAAAGCTATCATCATTCCCCAAGGCTAATCAGGGAATGATGATAGGGTGATTTCCATCGGATGATTGAGAGAAATCCCGCAAAAACTATTTCTGGAATTTTCCCTTGTGAGCGCCCTTTGAAGCACGCACAAGAATCGCTCTGTCGTTGTTTTCAGCTCTCTGCTTCGTGAATTCAAGAGCTTCTTTCTGGGTCTTGAAGAGTTTGATGACTCTCTCGCCACCGCTATATTTCAGAGCCCACATCCCATCCTCTTTTCTCTTCGTAAGGATATAGGTCTTCCCGTTGTTGACCGGTTTCTTCTCCTCAACAGCAGGGGTATCTTCCTTAGCAACTTCTTCTTTCTTTTCGACCTTTTCCGTCTTCTTTGCTTCTTCTTTCTTAGCAGCCATATTCAGTAACCTCCGTGATGCATATCTATCATTATCTTAAACGACAGAATAAAAAATGCAATAGAAAAACAATCAAAGAGCTAAAATTCCGCTAAAAAGCAAGCAATCAGACAAAGATCACCGAAGAAAAGAGGACATCAGGAAAAAATAGTACCTTTTCGGATTGGAATCATGTATACTAAAGTCAACAATAATGTAAGCGATTACATTGAAAGGAACTTATCTCATGAACTATTCTCCGGACAAAATTCGAAACATTGCCGTTGTCGGTCATCAGGGATGTGGTAAGACAACCCTTGTGGAGTCCTTAGCCTATAAAAGCGGACTTCTCAGGAAAAAAGGAAGCGTCGAAGAGAAGAACACACTCTCTGACTATCTCCCTGACGAAAAGAAGAAGCAGTGTTCCCTCTCCAGTGCCATCGTCCCCATCACTTATAAGGACTATAAATTCAATCTCATCGATCTTCCCGGCAATGACGATTTCATTTACGAGACCTTAGGCATCACAAGACTGATCAAAGGTGCCATTCTTGTCATCGATGCTTCCAAGGGCGTCCAAATTGGAACCATCAAGAACTTCCAGACGCTCCGCAAGAGAAACATTCCGATTATCCTCTACGTCAACAAGATGGACAAGGAAAACATCAATTTCACTGCACTCTATGAAGATATCAAAGAGAAACTGGACAAGAACTGCGTTCCCTTCTCCTATCCGATTGGCAAAGAAGATACCTTTGACGGCTTCATCAACATTCCGGAGATGAAGGCGAGAAAATACAACGGCTCCGACTGTGTCGACGATGTCATTTATGTCGAAAAAAGGCAGGTCGTCTTCGAACTCCACAACCGTCTTGCCGAGGCCGTTGCCACAACCAGCGATGAGCTTCTCGAAAAGTTCTTCTCCGGTGAGGCCCTGACGAATGAAGAAATCAAGACAGGTCTCAGACATGGTGTCCTCACCGGAGAACTCTTCCCGATTCTCGTCGGTTCCGCCACGAAGGATATCGGCATCAATACCATGATGGATATGTTCATCGACTATCTCCCGAGTCCCCTCGATCTCCATCCGATCATCGCAACGGACAAAGACGGAAAGGAAATTCCTGTCAAGACCGAAATCGAAGCGCCGGTGACCTTATCGGTCTTCAAGAACAGCTATAACCCTTATCAGGGACTCATCTCCGTCTTCAAAGTGAACTCCGGCATCGTCCATCTCGGCGATGAACTCTATTCTCCGGACAAAGACAAAAAATACAAAGTCAACGCCCTCTTCAGCATCTGCGGCGAGAAACTTACCCCTACCGACTCCGTCAGTGCCGGTGACATCGGCGCTTTCACCAAGATGGACGAACTCAAGCTTTCCGAAACGCTCTGTGACCCTGCCATTGCCATCCACTTCAAACCGACCAACTATCCGAGTGCCACCTATTTCCGCGCTCTGATTCCCGAAACCAAAACCGATTCCGATAAGTTATTCCCTGCCGTCGAAAAAATGCAGGCGGAAAATCCGACCATCCACTTCGAGAAAAACAACATCACCAACCAGATCCTGATTGGTTCTCTCTCTTCCTCTCATCTCACCTACATCTTAGAGAAAATAAAAGAAAGCAATAAGATTCGTTTCACAACGGAAAAGCCGAAGATTGTCTATAAGGAAACCATCACATGCCGCGCCGAAAGCGAAGGCAGATACATCAAGCAGTCTGGCGGCAGCGGTTATTATGGTGTCGTCAACATGGCCTTTGAACCGGCCGAGGATACCAGCTTCGAATCCACCGTCTTCGGCGGTCACATCGACAAAGGGTACTTCCCTGCTGTCGAAAAAGGATTCCTAGAGGCCCTCGAACACGGTGGGCTCATTCAGGCGCCGGTCATCCATGTCAAGGCAACATTGCTCGACGGCAAACAGCACAGTGTCGACTCCAACGAAATGGCGTTCAAGAACGCAGCCATCCTCGCCTTTAGGGAAGCCTATAAGAACTGCAAGCCGATTCTTCTCGAACCTTACGACAGAATGGTGATCAATGTGACAGCAGATTACCTCGGCGCCGTCCTCTCCGATCTCAGCAAGAGAAGAGGAAAAATCCTGTCCACGGAAGAGAGCAGCACGGGCAACCTCGAAATCACAGCCGTAGTACCGGAAGCTGAAATCCAAGAATATGCCAACGAACTCAAATCCATCACCAAGGGTACCGGATTCTTCAACCTCACCTTCGAAGACTATGAGAAAGTCCCAGAGAATCTCGTTGACGGCATCATGAAGGAATACAACACGAAATAAGCAGAAAAAAGGACGGGGATTCGTTCTCCGTCCTTTTCTTATGATTGTTTACTTATCTTCCTTGCAACAGCAGTCATCATCGTCACAGCAGCATTCGTTTTCGTGATGGTGATGATGGCATTCGCCGTCATCCTCTTCACAGCAGCAATGCTCAAGTTCGATGGTGACCTCATCATCTTTTGCAGAGAAGGTGGCATCGCCGATGGCATTCTCGGTCTCTTCGTCAATGACAACCGGAACAGCGTCGACCATCTTAGTTCTTCCGATGGCTTCGTCTTCACTCAGCAATCCGATATTGATGGCGACAGACTGATCTTCCGCTTCTTCGAGGAAGATTTCGATTGCAGATGCTTCATTCTCTTTGAGGATTTTCTCAATCAGCTCTTTGAATTCTTTCGTAAATTTCATGTTGTTCTCCTTGAAAGTCTATCTAATCTACCATTTTTGTCAGCGGTAATCTAGGAAAACGCTTCAATTCATGTATTTATCAATGAAGTATCCACCGATATAGAAAATGTTGATGATGGAAGAGGTGATGGAGGAGACAAGTCCGGAAACGCTATTGGTGATGGCGGAAGCAACGATAGTGATGATAAGCATGACGGTCATGAAGATGGCAATCGGTCCGACGCATCGGGAGAGCCAATTTTCTTTACCGATGTATTTATGAATTCCGCCAAAACCGGCAAGAAAATGATATGCCATCGTGATAAGGAAGAAGATGACAAGAACCGTGATGGATAGAGGAGTGAGCTCGGAGGCGTTCTTCAAGGCCGTATAGAGACCGAACAGTGTGACAAAGGACATGGCGATGAATGCGGCCGAGGAACCGAGGAGGCATGCTTTGCCGAATCTTTTGACTTTCCCTTCCTCACTCCAATTGGAAAAGATTTCCTCCGCAGTCTCTTTGACAAATGGTGTGTCATCACTTTGCTGATAGAAGGCGACACCGACAATTTTCTGACGGATTTTAAGAGCAAACGTGGATTGTTCCGTCGGTTCAAGGAAGAGAAGAGATACTGCCTCCCAGATGAAGACCCAACCGGCGATATCGATGATTTCTGTGATGATATCCTGATTGACTCCATCTCCGAACCAAGAGTTGTTTTTTCCGACAGCCATTACAAACAATAGCATTATACCGATAAGAATCAGAATGGTGGATATGAGCCATTTTGATTTTCTTGTCCTTCTTGCCGCATATTGGGTAAGCTCGAGAGAATCATTGAACGATTCCATAATGCTTTTTGGATCATATCCTTCATATTCCCTGATATCGAACTCGACTTCCACCCGATAGTTCATCGGGACGGTATCAATAAGAGACTTCATCTTCTCGATGACGTCAGGAGAGAACTGAGGATGCTCTTTTCGTCCAATTTCCGTATCCAAGAGTTCGGAAGCTTTATCGAATCGGAAGGTCAGCGTGACCACTTTGTTTTCTTCATCGACCTCATAGTGTTTCTTCATCAGGTCAATCTGTCGGCTTCCAACGGAGATGGATGGCATCAGTTTATGCTTCTTCTCCTTCGGAGGTTCTTTTTTCTGTTCTTCTTCCATGGCGTTTTCCTCCCTATAGAAAGAAAATAACGTCAGTTGCGGCGTTATTTTCTTATATTTTGTCTTACTTCTGATAAGCTTTCAACATCAACTCGTTCAGATTCTTCACAAATCCGCTGCGGTCCTCGATTTCGAATCCTTCGAGGATCATGGCTTCATCATAGAAGACAGAACTCAGACGCTTTATTTCCTCTTCGTCGGTGAGGGTGCCGATTGCCTTGAAGAGCGGATGGTCCGGATTGATTTCCATGACTTTCTGCGCCTTCACTTTTTCCTTGTCGTCAGCCTGGCGGGTCGGCTCGGCATTGAGCACTTTCTCCATATTGAGGGAGAGACCATTCTTCGTGGTCAATGCGACAGGGGAATCCCCGAGGTTGAGCGAGAAGGTGACCTCATCGATTTTCCCTTTGAGGCTTTCCTTCACATCATCGAGGAACCGACGGTTTTCCGTCTCGAGTTCCGTGATTTTGTTCTTTTCTTCTTCGCTGAGGTCATCCTGGTCCTGGCTGGAGATATTCCTGAACTCCATCTTGTCGTAGTCGTGCATCATCATGAAAGTAAATTCATCGATGTTCTCGCTGAGAAGAAGGACATCATAGCCGAGGTTCTTATACTTTGCCATCTCCGGGAGAAGCTTGATGCTCTCAATAGTCTTTCCGGTAGCATAGTAAATATACTTTTGGCCTTCCTTCATCTTGTCCTTATATTCTTTCAAGGAAATCATCTTGTCTTCATTCACAGAAGAATAGATGAGGAGATCAGAGAGCAAGTCTTTCTTCTCACCATAAGATGTATAGATACCGAACTTGAGGAACGCACCATAGTTCTTGAAGAAGGTAAGATATTTCTCACTATCTTCATTCTTCAGCTGCTTCAATCGTTCGATAATCTTTTTCTCGATATTCTTGGAAATCTTGGCAAGCAAAGGAGACTTCTGAAGCATCTCACGGGAAATATTGAGAGAGAGGTCTTCGGTATCGACGATGCCTTTCACGAATTTCAGGTAATCCGGAATTAGTTCCTTGTTCTTCTCACTGATGAAGACACCTTTGGCATATAAGGCAAGTCCCTTCTCATAATCCTGGGAATAGAGGTCGTAGGGTGCATGGCTTGGAATATAGACGAGGGAATCATACTCGAAGGTTCCTTCCGTATGGATGCCTAAGGAAAGGAGCGGCTTTTCATAATCACCGAATCTCGTCTCATAGAACGAATCGAGTTCCTCGTCGGTCACATCCTTCTTGTTCTTCTTCCAGAGCGGAATCATCGAATTTAGGGTTTCGGTCTCTTTTTCCTCATGGGTCTTTCCTTCGATGGTCTTACCGTTCTCGTCGAGATCGGGGACCTGTTTGGTCACTTCCATACGGATTGGGTAGCGAATGAAATCGGAGTATTTCTTGATGAGGGAACGGATTTCATAAGTGTCGAGGTACTCGGAATATTTCTCTTCCTCGGCATCATCCTTCAAATAGACGCGGACGGCACTGCCGGATGTGGGCAGAAAATCGATTTTATCCACTTCCTCGACAGTATAAGTCTCGACGCCGTCAGATGCGAAGACATAGTAATGGTCGCTGAGCGAGTGGGTGTAGACTTCGATTTTCTTTGCGACCATGAAGGCGCTGTAGAATCCGACACCGAACTGACCGATGAGGTCGACATCTTCCTTGTTCGCTTTGGCAGCCTTTGCCTTTTCGAGGAATTCCTTGGTTCCAGAACGGGCGATGGTGCCGAGATTCTTCTCGATGTCTTCCTTTTCCATACCGATTCCGTCATCAATCACTTCGAGATAACGGTTTTCTTTATCGGTTACTAGGCGGATTGCATAGTCCTTCGCCTGGTATTTTCCTTCGGACTGCAAACTCAGGATTTTATATTTGTCGATGGCATCGGAAGCATTAGAAACCAATTCGCGGAGAAATACTTCCTTATTCGAATAAATCGAATTGATCATCAAATTGAGCAGTTCTTTGCTCTCTGTCTGAAATTTCATTTCTTCTTTCATTTTCTCTACCTCCTCAAGGGTTGAACAACACTAGTTTAGCACTTGTATTAAAAGAGTGCTAATATTTTTAAATTATTTTTTCGACATCCGTGGAAAGTCACGTAATTATTTTCCTTTTTCAGGATAAAAAGAAATCTTGTTATTTATATCCTTAATCTTTATAATAATATGGCTTGAAACAACAGCATTTTTGAATTGAGGATTATCAATGACTACACCTGCGGAAATTGCATTACTTGTATTATCATTCATCATGATTGGCATCGTCCTTCTCCAGTCCGGAAAATCACAGGGTGCCTCCAGTGCCGTTATGGGCGGCAACAAGATGAACATCTTCACCCGAACGAAGGAGAGAGGTGCTGACAAGATCATGACGATCATCACGGCCATCCTTGCGGTTGCATTCTTTATCACCGCCATCTTGGCTAACTATTTGTAAACTACACGTCAAAACAGGGGGCCAAGCAAGCCCCCTTTCATTTTGAAAACAGAGAGAGAAACTGACATGAAAGAAACTGACATCATAAACTTGCTCGACGGAGCACAATTGAGCCTCAAAGCACTTGAGGAAAGAAGTGAATGCTATACCGCACACGACAAAGAAGAACTCAGCGAGATTCTTCTCCATCTTTTGGATGGAGGCATCATCGGAAAGAACGGAAGCACTTACTTCCTTTTAAAGAGCAGTGGACTCTTCCTCAGCAAGGTCATCGTCAAAAACCGCAATTTCGTCATCCTCAAGGAAATTCCGGGCGGTGAAGAACACCGCATTTCCGGCGAGGAAGCCGATCAGCTTCTCCTCAACGACCTCGTTTATGCAAGAGAATTCCAGGAAGGGGTCTATCACTGCACGGATTACTATAAGCCGACAACGACTCTCAAAGGCTATTACACCCTGGACAAAGACGGAAAAGAGAAACTTTATGTTCAGTATCTCGATGTCTGCGGAAAGAAAGTCCTTATCTCTTCCGTGGAAGAGAGTATCAAAGGCAAAATCTCCCAGGGTGATTTAGTGGATACTGAGATGATTTCCTTCAAAGGAAACACCATCACGGTCAAAGTCACCGAGCTTTTGGTCAAAGCAAACGAAGTCGGTTCCGACATCTCCATGATTATCTCCGAGCAGGGTGCTCCGCTTACCTTCCCCAAAGAAGTCATCGACGAAGCAAAGAGTATCCCTGCAACCATCAGTGAGGAAGACAAGGAAGGCAGAACAGACTTCACCGAAGAATGCGTCATCACCATCGATGGCGATGATGCCCATGACTTCGATGATGCCGTCTCCGTGAAGGAATTCGGAACCGGATACGAAATCAGGGTCCACATCGCCGATGTCACCTCCTATGTGAAACCTGGCCATCCGCTCGATGACGAAGCGAAGAGCCGCGGCACTTCCATCTATGTCGCCGACCGCGTCGTTCCGATGTTGCCGTTTGAACTCTCCAACGGCATCTGCTCCCTCAATCCGGATGTCGAGCGTCTTGTCCTCACCGTCACAATGGATGTCGACCCGATGGGCAATGTCTTCTCCTCCAGGATTGAGAAAGGCTTCATCCGTTCTCACGGAAGGCTTACCTATAACAAGGTCAACGAATTCTTTGAAGGAAAGGAAGTGGATTTTTCCGAAGAAATCAAGAAAACCCTCACCCTTCTCCATGCCGCAAGTGAGGCTATCCGCAAGAGGCGTCACCGCCAGGGTTCTCTAACGCTCGATTCCACGGAACTCAAGTTCCATCTCGACGAAGACGGCATGCCGACCTCCGTTGAGAAAATGAAACAGGGCGAAAGTGAAAAAATGATCGAAGACCTCATGGTCATCGCCAACTGTGCCGTCGCCCGCGAACTAAAGAAGGCAGGCGTCCCAGTCCTCTATCGTATCCATGAATTCCCACCGATGGACAAGCTTTCCACTTTTCGCGATTATCTGAAGAAAATGAAACTCATCAAGTCCTTCCCGAAGACCGAAAACATCTCCGGTGCAAGACTGAACGATTTCTTAGAGAGCATCGAAGATGAGAATGTCCGTTCCTCGGTTTCCATCATGATGCTACGCTCTCTTGCCAAGGCGAGATATTCTCCGGAAGACCTCGGCCACTTCGGTCTTGCTGAGCTTGATTATTGCCATTTCACCTCCCCAATCAGAAGATATCCCGATGACATCATCCATCGTCTTGTGAAGGATTACCTCATCGACAAAAAGGCTGTGGATTACGACGAAATCTACAATTATCTCGACAATATGGGCGATGTCCTCTCTCGTGAGGAAGTCCGTGCCGACAAGATTCAGCGCGAATCCGATGACCTCGAATCCGCCAAGTATATGACAATGCATATCGGCGAACTGTTCCACGGAAAAGTTGTCGGTATGGTGCAGAGAGGCATGTTCATCGAAACCGAGCTCGGTATCGAAGGATTCTTAGCCTATCACTGCATGCACGGAGACTTCTTCCGTTACAGTGACAAAGACTTTGCCGTCTACGGAAAGGACACCGACATCTCCTTCTCGATCGGCACGCCGATTGACATCAAGGTTCTGGCGAGCAACCCGAAGAAGAGAGAAATCGACTTTGCCACACCGGAATTCTACGACCAGTATGCCTCTGACCTCTCCGAAGAGGAAAGGGAGGATCTTTCCCTCAACGGCATCCGTGTCTACTATGATGATGAAGCTCCGCTCATGACCGGAAAAGCCAGATTCTATGAAGACGGGAAAGAAGAAAGAGAAAACGAAACAATGAACGATGAAAACAACAACCTGACCGAAGAAGAGAACAGGAATCTCGCTTTGGCCAGCATGGACGAAAAAGAAGAAGAAATCAGCAAGAAGAAAGCCGAAAGAGAGGATGACGGATTCCGTCCTTCTCCCGAGCAGTGGAAAGAAGTCGATGTCATCCGCGCCGTCATGGCCAAATATCCGGATGATGAGGAAAAGGTCATCAGTGTCCTTTCCATCATGGATATCTCCGAAGAAGAATATCGGAAGCTGCTCCGCTTCACTAAGCCAAGAGAAGATAGAGGCGGAAGAAGAAGCGGTGGGAAGTTCTCCGCAAAAGGTGGTCACTCTGACCATCAGAGAGGAGGACGTTCCTTCTCAAGAGGTGGGCGTTCCTCCGGTTTCCATTCTGGCAGAGGAGATAGAAAGCGTTCCTTCTCTGACCGCGATCACGGCGACTCTTTCCACAAAGACAGAAAACCGTCCTTCCGCTCAGATGACAGAAAAGAAGGCACAAGAAGAGATGCTTCCCACTCCGGTTATGCCACCGGCACGGGCCGTTCTTCTTATTCCAGCGACAAGGAGAGAGGAAGAAAAGGTTTCCACTCTCACGACAGAGAACGTTTCTCCGACCGCGACAGAGCACCGAGAAGAGACTTCGACAGGAAGCCGTCCCGCTTCTCCGACGAGAAACCGGAAAGACGCACGACCCGTTCCGGATACGGAAGAAAGAAAGCCAGCGAGGACTAAACCATGGCCAAAAGCAAAGAGTCCTTCCCTGATGAGATTCTTCTTTGCACCAACAAGAAAGCCTATTTCAACTATTTTCTTTCGGAATTCACGGAATGTGGCATCGAGCTGAAAGGTTCCGAAATCAAGGCACTCCGTGCCGGGCACTGCTCCCTCGATGACAGTTATGTCATCATCAAAGGCGGTCAGGCCTATCTTCTGAACATGAATATCCCGCTCTATCAGGGCAATACCATCTTCAGTCACGAACCGACCAGAACAAGAAAGCTTCTCCTGCACAAGAAACAGATTCTCGACTTCGACAATCTCGTCCAACGGGAAGGCTATTCCCTTCTCCCGACAAGGGTCTATATCCGAAAGGGAAAATGCAAAGTTCAGATGGCGTTAGGCAAAGGTAAAAAGAACTACGACAAGCGCGAAACCATCAAAGAAAGAGAAGACAGCCGCTTCATGGCGAAAGCGATGAAACAGAAGAACCACTTCTGACTTATGACCGCCTCTTTATAAAGAGGCGGTTTTTCGTTTCTTGTTTCACAAGTGCTTCTTTGATACAATCATATCTGTTCTTATTGCGGCTTTTCCATTCTCTTCAGTTTATTTCAAGAAAGAAGGTCACCATGAAAAAATCAACCAGAAGGATCAAAAAGAAGTCCATGACGATCGTCATCGGGTCTTCCCGTCTCGGTGCCAACATCGCCTCGGAAGCTTCCCAGCACGGCATCTACACTTCCATCATCGACCTCTCTCCGGAGGCTTTCAAGAAACTGGATGTCGGATACAGCGGATATACCGTGATTGGCGATGCCACGGACCAGAGTGTGCTAGAGAAAGCCCATATCGAAGAAGCCAAGGAAGTCGTGATCACGACAGGAGATGACAACACCAACATCTTTTTGGCCTGCATGATCAGCGAATTCTATTCCGTCCCCTATATCATCGTCCGTATCCGTGACGAAAAGAAGAGTGAAATCATCACCGATGAGAGAATCAACATCATCTCCACTTCCACCCTCTCTCTCCAGGCCTATAAAGCCATCCGTTCCCAGGAGGAAGACGAAGAATGAATATCGTAGTATGCGGCGGAAGACAGCAGGCCGATTACCTCCTTTCCGTCTTTGCCAAGAAACACGGCAACCGCATCGTCGTGATCAACGACGATGAGAAAATCGCAGACTCCATCTCGGAACATTATGACCTTCCCGTCATCAAGACCGACCCGACGAAGAAGTACTCCTTCGAAATCGCAGACGTCACCAATTTCGACCTCGTCATTTCCTTACAGAGTTCCGATGCCGACAACTTTGTCACCTGCAAGATGGCAAAGCAGGTTTTCCATATCAAGAAAGCAATCTGCACCGTCTCCAACCCGAATAACGTCGACATCTTCATGCGTCTCGGCATCGATGTGGCCATCTCCGAC
Organism: uncultured Bacilli bacterium; assembly: GCA_934725685.1. Taxonomy (GTDB): domain Bacteria; phylum Bacillota_I; class Bacilli_A; order RFN20; family CAG-288; genus Enterosoma. Next base: position 32,523 of record CAKVBX010000010.1, on the reverse strand, counting down.
TCCTATCTTCTCGCCCAGAAGATTAAGGGAGAGAGCGACATCGAATCCGTTTTCAAGACCTCTTCCCTGGAAGGCGAAAAAATCGTCATTACAGAAATCAAGATCAAGGACGGATTCTGGTGCATCGGCAAGGACCTGAAGAGTCTCGGTCTTCCCAAGACCGGAAACATCACCTGCATCTTCCGTGACCCCACCGTCATCATTCCGCGCGGTGACACCGTGCTTGCTCTCAATGACACCTTAGTCATCGCAAGCGCTCCGGAAAACCAGGAAGAATTGGTCGATTTCATCAAAGGTGAGGATCATAATGGCTAGAAACAGCAAAAAACGCCGCATCATCCTTTCCACGGCCGGTGCCGAAGAATCCGAAGAGGAAGTAAAAGGTCCCCTTCTCGTACTCGGCTATTTTGGCATCTTTCTTCTCGTGACCGGCATTCTGGTCATGCTCCCTTTGCTCATGCTCATCTTCTACCCTGAGGAGCACACCATGTACCGCGCCTTCCTTATTCCAGGAGCTGCTGCCTTCGGTCTCGGCGCCCTGTTGTCTCTCATCATTTTCCGCAGAAAGCAGGGGAAACTTACCGCCATCCAGGACCTCGTCCTTCTGATCGGCGTCTGGTTCCTAGTCATCCTTTTCTCTTCTTTTCCTTATTTATTCTATGGATATAACTTCACCCAGGCCCTTTTCGAATCCACTTCCGGCTATACCTCCACCGGTCTTTCCGTCATGGACTGGAACAAGGAAATCATTGACCTCGGAAACGGAACCACGGATGTTTCTTCCCACATGCTTTTCTTCCACCGCGCCCTCACCGAACTGATTGGCGGCATCGGCCTTGTCTTAGTCGTCTCCTCGGCCGTCAGTGAGAAATCCGGTCTCAACATCTACCTACTTGAAGGTCATAACGACAAACTGCTTCCGAACCTCGTCAAATCGGCAAGACTCATCTTCTCCCTCTATCTCGGATACATCGTCCTCGGCGGCGTTCTCTACATCGCCGTCGGCGTCAAACCTTACGACGCCTTCCTCCATGCGATGACCGCCGTCGCCACTGGCGGATTCTCCACCAAAAGCAACAATATCAACACCCTCGTCCAGGAGGTCTCCCTCAATGGAGCCTGGCGTGGCGTCAGTGTCGAGATCATCTCAGAAGTCCTGATGATTTTAGGCGGCACCAACTTCGTCATCCACTATTCCCTCCTCCGCGGAAAGTTCAAAGTCCTCCGCCACTTCGAATTCGTCGTCTTCTTCTGCGTCCTTCTCTTCATCTGGCCCTTCATGGTTGTCGGCATGACAGAGTATTATGGCGGAGACGTCCTCGCCGGATTCCGTTACGGAACCTTCGAAATGCTTTCGGGCCTCTCCACCTGCGGCTTCCAGGCCGTGGATTCCTATCAAGCCCACACCCTCGCTTCCGGCGGACTCTACGGATTCTCATCCTTATCCTCCACTATCACCCCGAATGAAGCATTTGCCGGAATGCAAAACGGAACCATCCGAACTTTCCCGACCTATCTTCTTCTTCTCTTAGGCATCTGCATGACCATCGGCATGCAGAACGGGTCCACTTCCGGTGCCATCAAGCAGAACCGTATCGCCCTATTCGGATACGATGTCCTCACGAGAATCCGGAGTGCCATCTCGATTCCGGAACGTCATCAGGTCATGACAATCCATCGTTTCGGTCAGAAGACAAGAGTGGAACGGGAAGAGATCACGGAGGCGGAGACCTTCATTGCCTTCTATGTCTTCTTCCTTCTTCTCGGAACCACCGTCATCTCCACCATCACCAGTGCCCTCAACATTCCCCGCGGAGACGGGACAGGAGCCGCCTTCACCTGGCTCGACTGTTTCTTCGAGTTCTCCTCCTGCATCGGTACGGTCGGCCTCGGCTGTGGCATCACCTGCCATACAACCGTCTCGTCCATCCTCTGGATTGAAATGGTCGGTATGCTATTAGGACGTCTTGAAATCTTCGTCTATTTCACCCTCATCGGCAAGATCATCCATCACTTGCGTCATCGCCGTTTCATCTACAAAGAACAGGCAGAATAAGGCAGCGGTCAGCCACCGCTGCTTTTTTTGAAACAAATATCTTGCACTATGAGATATCTATCCTTATAATATCTCACGCTGTGAGGTAAATCAGATGGAAGAAAACGAATATTTCAAAGAGATGTTCGAGTTGGCAGGCTTGATCCACTACTGCTCCGAACATAAACAGAAGAAGACATTGGCCAAAGGGGAAGGGGCCATCCTCTACTTGCTCTGCAAGAATCCACAGGGCATCTCCCCGGGGGAACTCTCCGAAGAACTCCATGTCGGAAGCGGCCGCATCGGAAGTGCGCTGAAGAACATGGAAGAAAAAGGACTTCTGACCCGGGAAAACAATTCTCTCGACCGGAGAAGAATCAATGTGACGCTGACAGAGAAGGGACTTCTTCTTGTCACGGAACTCCGGGATCAGATGCATACCCTGATTCATAATGTCATCGAAAAAATGGGGTCGGACAATTTCGGACAGTTCCTCACTCTGACCCGTCAATTCACCGAATGTTTCCTCGAAGCGGAAAGAAAGGAGAAGACAGAATCTCATGATTAAACTACTTCGTTATCTAAAAAAGAAGGATTGGTTCTACATCATCGCCATTCTCGGTCTGACCATCCTTCAGGTCTATTGCATGATGACCCTGACCGATTACATTAAGGGCATCACCCAGGCCATCACGTATCTCAACTACCACAACCAGGCGCCGGTGGAATTCTTCACTTCGTTTGCAACGAGCGAAGAACAGATTGCCGCCATCAGAGTGATGCTAGGCGGCTTCACGGAATGGAGCCGGTTCGATGACGCAACCATCCAGGCCATCTCCAACATGGTGGCCGCCCAAGGTCAGGACACATCCGCCATTACTTCCATGATTGTCGCCATCCGTGATGCCGGTGTCGGAGACATCTGGTGGAATGCCGGAATGATGATTCTCTCCACAAGCGGTATGATTCTGGTCCAGGCGGTCATCTCCATCATCTCCGCCCACATCGCCTCTTCGCTTGCTACAAGTGTCCGTTCTGCGCTCAATCAGCGCATTTCTTCCTTCTCCCTCGCCGAAATCAACCGATTTTCGACGGCCAGTCTCATCACCCGTGCCACCAATGATGTCCAACAAGTTCAGTTTTGTCTGCTCCTGACCTTCCGTATGTTCTTCCAGGCGCCAGTCACCGCCATTTGGGCCATCCTCAAGATCAATGCTGTCTCCTGGAAGCTCATGCTTCCGACCATCATCGGTGTCATCCTCCTCATCATCGGCATGGGCATCCTCCTCATCTTCGTCATGCCAAAATTCAAGTCGATTCAAAAACTCATCGACCGTCTCAACGGCATCACGAGAGAGAACCTCTCCGGTATCCGCGTCGTCCATGCCTACAATGCCGAATCCTATCAGGAAAAGAAATTTGCCAAGGCCAATGGTGAACTCACCAACACCCAGCTCTTCACCGGTGCCGCCATGTCGATGATGTCTCCTTATATCACCATCATCATGAACGGCATCTCCATCGCCGTCTACTGGATTGGAGCCGTTCTCATCAATAATCCTCAGGAAACCATCACCTATTCCCAGATTCTCTCCTTCATGATGCTTTCCACGCAGATTGTCATGGCTTTCATGATGCTTTTGATGATGTTCTATATGGTTCCGAGAGCCAGCGTCTGCGCCAAGCGTATCAACGAAGTTCTCTCCACCGAACCATCCATCCGTGATCCGGAAACCGAAAAGGAACGTTCGGAAAAAGGAACCATCGAATTCCGCGATGTCTCCTTCGCCTATCCCGGTGCCAAGGAAGATGTCGTCGAACACATCTCCTTCTCGGCGAAGATGGGTGAAACCATCGCCTTCATCGGTGCGACTGGTAGCGGTAAGACGACAATCGTCAATCTCGCCGACCGTCTCTATGATGTAAGGGAGGGGGAAGTCCTCGTCGATGGTGTCAATGTCAAGGACCTCAAGCAGACTACCCTTCACTCCCTCATCTCCTATGTTCCGCAGAAAGGTCTCCTTTTCAAGGGAACCGTCAAGCACAATATCGCCTTCGGTAATCCGAACCTGTCTGAGGAAGAAATCAAGAAGGCGGCTGAAATTGCGGAAGCGGATTCCTTCATCATGGAAAAAGAGGAAGGATATGACGCTCCGATTGCTCAGGGTGGAAGCAATGTCTCCGGCGGTCAGAGACAGCGCCTTTGCATCGCCCGTGCCGTCGCCATGAAACCTGAGTTCATCATCTTCGACGATTCCTTCTCAGCCCTTGACTTCAAGACGGATAGAAAAGTAAGAGACAACCTAAAAGAATCCGAAAAAGACGTGACGAAACTCATCGTCGCCCAGCGCATCGGCACCATCATGGATGCCGACCACATTGTCGTCCTCAGCGAGGGAAAGATGGTCGGTTATGGCACCCACAAGGAGTTGCTCAACTCCTGTGATGTCTACCGGGAAATCGCCCTCTCTCAGTTATCCAAGGAGGAACTCGGTCTATGAAAAGACATGGCATGTCCTTTAAACAAGAGAAACTCGAGAAGAAAGATCTCTCCGTCATCATGAAGAATATATCCGTCTCCATGCGGAAATACTTCCCCCTGATGATTCTGTCTCTGTTCCTTCTCATCGGTTCGGTTGTGATTTCCGTCCTCTCTCCGGACTGGCTGAAGAAAATGACCGATACCATCAATAATGGTGCCGCCTCAAAGAATATCGACCTTACGGAAATCGCCAGAATCGGTACCATCCTCGTCGTCATGTATGTTCTCTCCGCCCTCTGCTCCTTTGTCTCCGGTCTTGTCATGAACATTGTCTCCATGCGCTATACCGAGCAGCTCAGGAAGCAGATCATCGGAAAAATCAATCGTGTTCCGTTACGTTACTTCGACTCCTCTTCCATCGGCGATGTCATGTCTAGACTCACCAACGATGTCGATCAGATTGGTCAGTCCATGCAGCAGTCCGTCACTTCCTTCTTCCAATCTGTCTTCATGCTCGTCGGTGTCCTTATCGCCATGTTCCTCTCCAGTTGGCAGCTCTCCCTAGTCTGCCTTGCCACGCTCCCTCTGATGCTCATCGTCATCCTCTTCATTCTGAAGATTGCAGGCCCCTGGTTCCAGAAACGTCAGGACCTCATCGGTGATGTCGAAAGCGTCGTCGAAGAGAACTACAATGGTCAGCTTGTCATCAAGGTCTTCAATGCTTCCGAACGGATCAATCAGGACTTTGAGGAACACAACAAAAACCTCGGAAATACGCTGTTCCGTTCCGAAATCTTCGGCGGACTGATGATGCCGATTACGAACTTCGTCTCCTATCTTGCCTATGCCGCAGTCTGTCTGACGGGCGGTCTTCTGATGAACAGCGGTGCCGCCGGCATTACCCTCGGTACCATCACCGCCTTCCTCACCTATGTCAACCTCTTCCAGTCTCCGATGACACAGATTGCACAGTCTCTCAACTCCTTGCAGAGTGCGGCAGCTGCCGCCAAGCGCGTCTTCGAATTCCTTGCCGAAAAGGAGCTTGAGGATGAATCCCATAAGGAAAAGAAACTTCTCTCCGACGGCAAAGAAGTCGTGAAGGGAGAAGTCACCTTCGACCATGTCAGTTTCGGTTACGAAGAGAACAAGGAAATCATCCACGATTTCTCCGCCGAAGTGAAACCCGGCATGAAAGTCGCCATCGTCGGTCCGACCGGCGCCGGAAAGACAACCATGGTCAACCTGCTGATGCGTTTCTACGATGTCGGGAAAGGTTCCATCAAGATTGACGGCATCGACATCAAGGAGATGCCCCGCGAGGAAATCCACGATCTCTTCGCCATGGTGCTTCAGGATACCTGGGTCTATGACGGAACCCTGAGGGAGAACCTCGAATACAATACGCCGAATCTCACCGACGAGGATCTGCAGAATGCCATTCATGACGCCCATCTCGTCCACTTCGTCCGTTCCCTTCCGGGAGGACTCGACTACGAAATCAAGGAAGACTCCTCCATCTCCGGCGGTCAGAAGCAGCTCATCACCATCGCCCGTGCGATGCTGAAGAAGGCCCCGCTTCTCATCCTGGATGAGGCGACCAGCAATGTCGATACGAGAACGGAAGAGAAGATCCAGGAAGCCATGGACCGTCTCAGCAAAGGAAAGACTTCCTTCGTCATCGCCCATCGTCTCTCCACCATCAGGAATGCCGACCTGATTCTTGTCATGAAGGACGGAAACATCATCGAACATGGCAATCACGACGAGCTGATGGCCCAGAACGGATTCTACTGTTCCCTCTACAGTTCCCAGTTCGCCTTAGGCGGCGAAAACCAAGCCGAATGAAAACCATCCCTTTCCTGGCACAGCCCAGGAAAGGGATTTTTTCCGTTCTCCTCTCGGTTGACTAGTTAGCTATAACTAACTATAATAGTCATGAGGAGGATTCTCTATGTTCATTCTGTTTTCCATCATTCTCGCACTCGGCGTATTCCTTTTCTCTGATTCCATCCGCAACGTCTTATCCTGTCATGGCCAAAAGAAAAGAGCCACGCTCGGGCTCTTCTCCGGTATTGCATTATCCGCAATTTCGCTCTGCTTATTCGCCCTTCTCTGATTTTTCTTTTTTCAGATAGGCGTTCTTCAGCGCCGCAAAGGTTTCATCGCTGAGATCATGCTCGATTTTGCACGCATCCTTGTAGGCGGTCTCTTCATCGACACCGAGGGAAATGAGAAGGTGTCCGATGATGTGATGCCGCTCCAAGATTTTCTCGGCGATTTCCTTGCCTGTAGGTGTGAGAGATAAGGCCTGTTTCGGCCCGACGACGACATATCCTTTTTCTTCCAACTTTTTCAAGGCGATAGAAACACTCGCCTTAGAAAATCCCATAGAGGAAGCGATATCAATGGCACGGACATACCCTTTGTTGCTTTCGTTCAGCATCAGGATTCTCTCTAAATAGTCTTCCGAGGATTCATTCGTATTGTCCATAATATCTCCTCCTTGTAAGGACAATTGTAACATACAGAGTTAGAGAACACAAACGAAATGAATGAACCGCTTTCTTTTCGTTCTGTTCTTAGATTCCTGACTCATTCCTATCCTATTTTATAGGTTCAGAGCAAAAAATCAGGCCCAATTCAAAAAAGTTAGTTGACAATAACTTTCCACTGATTATAATAGGTCAAGGTTAGTCACAACTAACGTAGGAGGTATTATGCCGTTACTAGTCGCACCGATCGGTCTCAGTCTCAAAGTTCTGAGAATCACGGGAAACGAGAAGACCAGAAAGCATCTGGAAACGCTCGGTCTCACCAAGGACATGCAGCTCGAACTTCTTTCTGCCGAAGGGGGAGCCGCCATCATCAAGGTCCATGATTCCAGGATTTCGCTCGACCACCAGACCGCATTATCCATTATGGTTGAACCTGTCGCATAAAAAGGAGGAGAAACAGATATGACCTTAGAAGAAGTCGATATCGGAAGAACCTGCACAGTGAAAAAGGTCAACGGAGAAGGAAGAATTCGCCGCCGGCTCTTCGACATGGGTGTCACAGAAGGGACAGAAATATTCGTCAGAAAACGTGCCCCTTTGGGTGATCCGATTGAAATCACGCTGCGTTCGTATGAACTGACGCTGAGAAAAGACGAAGCAAATCTCGTCGAAGTCGAATACAAATAGAAAGGATTAGAGAGATGTCAGAGAACGATGAAAATCTGAATCAGCAGGAACAACCTGTCAAAGATGATTCTCCGAAAGCCGAAGAGGCAAAGACAGGCCGTATGACCTTCGCCCTCGCCGGCAACCCTAACTGCGGTAAGACTACCTTATTCAACTCTCTTACCGGTTCCACGGCCTATGTCGGAAACTGGCCGGGTGTCACCGTCGAAAAGAGAAGCGGTGTCTACAAGAACAAGAATGTCGGTGAAGCCGATATTGTCGACCTTCCCGGTATTTATTCGCTTTCTCCGTATTCTCCGGAGGAAATCGTGTCGAGAAATTTCATTCTTGACAGCAAACCGGATTGTGTCATCAACGTCATCGACGGCACGAACTTAGAGCGTAACCTCTATATGACGACCCAAATCCTCGAAATGGATGTTCCGGTCGTCCTTGCCATCAACATGATCGATGCCGTCAGAAAGAACGGTATGGACATCGACTGCAAGCAGCTTTCCGAGAAACTCGGTGTGCCGGTCGTCGCCGTCTCCGCTCTGAAGAGAGACAATCTCGATGACCTCATGAAGGCCGCCATCGAAGCCGGCAAGAAGAAGAGAGAAGGGACTTCCATCCTCTTCCATACCGAAAGCGGCGAAATTGTGAAGCAGGCTGAAAAGATCTATGAAGACCACAAGATCGAAAACCCGCTCTTCCACGCCATCAAGGGCCTTGAAAACGATGAAATCGAAGTCAGCATCCATAAAGAGGAAGCTGAACAGGTCAGAGCGCTCTATCACGGAGAGGAAGACTTTGAATCCATGTCCGCGGATAAGAGATACAAATACATCACGGAAAATCTCTCCTCTTCCAAAGTCGGAAAAGAAAATGAGGTCGCTGTCGCCGAGAAGGAAAAACTTTCCGTCTCCGACAAGATTGATAAGGTCCTCACCAACAAGTGGGCCGGAATTCCGATTTTCCTCCTCATCCTCTTCATCACCTTCGAACTTACGTTCTCTGAGGATCTTTTCTTCCTCAACGCAGCCGGTGTCTTCGGCGATTCCGGGTTCGTCTCTCCGATGGAGTGGATTGGATGCGGAAACGGCATCGAATCGCCTGGTTTCGTTCTTGCCAACTTCACCAACTGGGTAACTGGTTGGATTACGACGTTCTTCTCCGATATCGTGCTGAAGAATGCTTCTGCCTGGGTGACAGGCATGATATGTGACGGTATCCTCGGCGGTATCTTCGCCGTCATCGGATTCCTTCCGCAGATTCTCCTTCTGTTCTTCTTCTTCTCCCTCATGGAAGACAGTGGATATATGGCCCGTGTCGCCTTCATCCTCGATCGTCTCTTCCGTCGCTTCGGCCTTTCCGGAAGAGCCTTCTTACCGATGATTATGGGCTTCGGATGCGGTGTCCCTGCCATGATGAACACAAGAACCCTCACGACGGACAAAGAAAGAACACAGACTATCCGTGTCATTCCGTTCTTCACCTGCTCCGCGAAGCTTCCTATCATCACCGCCATTGCCGGTGTCCTTCTTTCCTCCTTCGGCATCAAGGGTGCCAGCTATATCACCTTCAGTGTCTATGTCGCCGGTATGGCGATTGCCATCATCGCCGTTCTGATCATGCATTCCACGACCCAGAGAGAAAAGATTCCTCCCTTCATCATGGAACTCCCTGCTTACCATCTCCCGCAGCCTCGCGCTCTTGCCATCCACATCTGGGATAAGGCCAAGCACTTCTTCAAGAAGACTTTCACCATCATTCTCTCTTCCACCATCCTCGTCTGGCTCTTCAGCCGTATCAGCTGGGATTGGAGATATCTCGGTCAGGAAGGTATCCTCTTCGCCTATAACGATGACGGTGCCTTATGGGCTGTCCTCGACGGTCTCAAGGATGCCATCGATGCCGGCGATCTAAGCGCCGAAGTCAAGGCTGCCTGCGATGCCCTCGTCAAGGCCGGACAGATGAATGAAGATATGACGCTTGTCGACTATACTTCCGCCATGAACAATTCCGCTCTTGCGGAGGTCATTGGCGACTACTTCTCTACGACCGAAGTCATTCCGAATATGAATCAGTCCATCCTCGGTTCCCTCGGCGGATTCTTCGCCCCGTTATTCACTCCGATGGGTTGGGGTGTTAGCTGTGCTTATGCGCCGCATGTCATCAGCGGAAGCAACGGCTCTTGGGCCTTCTCCGTCTCTGCCATCACCGGTCTTGTCGCCAAGGAAAATGCCATCGGTACCTTCGGTACTCTCGCCTCTTCCTTCAACGGACTCGGACTTCCGGATGGTGTCCTCGGTGCCATTGACACCGAAGGCGATGCTGGTATCGGTGCTGTCACTGCCATCGTCAGAGCCACTTTCCAGACCAACGCCGATGGTTCTCTTGTCGATGAACTGAAGACTTCTGCCTCCCTCATTTCCTTCGTCATGTTCAATGTCACTACCATTCCTTGCTTTGCCTCTGTTGCGACTGCAAAGTCTGAACTCATGAACAGAAAAGCTTACTTAGGAACACTCGCCTTCTGGCTCTGCGGTTCTTATATTGTGGGATGTCTCACCTATATGGTCATCGCCTATTGGTGGACTTCCTTCATCGTCATCGCTCTCCTCGCTCTTCTCTTTGTCGGACTTCACTTCTATTCGAAAGCCAAGGATAAGAAAGAAGCCCAGATTGCCTAATGCTTATCTTAGCGAATATCACGGATATCATTGCCGTCACTGTCGTCATTGTCATCTGCTTCGGTCTCTTCACCTTCTTCGCTCTGAAGAAGGCAAGGGGTGAGAAGATCGAAGACTGTGACTGTAAGGGAAAAGGCAAAGAAATGAAGGCCTACTATATGGCTCAGAAGAAGAAAGAAGAGAAGCTGAAGAAAAAGAATGGTGATAAGAAATGCTGCTGCGATGAGCATTCCCATCATTCCTGCTGTGATTAAGGCGAAAATGATTCTATAAGAGTCATTCGCATACCTCCAATCGAAATCCCGGAGATGACAGAACTCCGGGATTTTATTTTAGGCTTTGTTCAGAGCTTTATTATTTATGCGGCTGCAATAACGGATAAGTCAGTGATTCCATTTCCAAATAGATAAAGGAAATTTTATGATATCCATTACATTATTTTAAAAGAATCAAGGCTCTAGATTCCCATCAGAAATTATGGTCAAATGATTGTATGAGCTACTGCTGGTTGTTCCTTCACGGCAACTTTTTCCATAATTGTGATACCATTTTAGGATTAGCGATGTATAATACCGATAAATGCAGAAGCAGGTATAAAGGAGCTTTTTATGAAAAAATCACTTTCGGTTGTCGCATTAGGCATCCTACTCTCTTTCTTCAGCAATCAAACAAAACCAATCGATTCCTCTATCAATCAGCGTTTCCTTGCCAACAGGATTAGTGAAGAAACCTGTTTAAAGGAAGATAACTACAACTATCCGTTTGACGATGGCAATCACTTCAAAGGCGAAAACGATCGCTATGAAACAAGAAGTCCCTTGGAAGATTCTGAAGCAGAAATCTATGATATCTATAAAGACGGAAGACGTGATAAAGTGAATTTTGGTTTAAATTCCAGTACTTCCTCGGATATTGCCACTTATGCTTCAACCGATGACAAGAATGAGAACAACGATACTTTCAAGGACGCAACAATCGTCTACAAAGTCAACAACAGTATTGGAATGATTAAAAGTACGAGCAGCATTCCTGCAACAATCAGTCAGAAGACAAGCGGATGGGGGCCATGGAAAAAGACCTACATCGATAAAGACTTCTATTGCTATGATGTCGTCGTAACAGGGACTCTGGAACTCACTCTGACCAACATCCCCTCAGGCTGCGATTATGATCTCAGATTGTATCGGCTTTCGAACAGTCTGACGACATCTTACGAAGATCTCGTCTTCGGCAGCTATCTTTTTATAAGCAAAAACGGTGGGAATGCAGATGAACACATTAAGATTGATGTCACACCCGGAACTTTCTATGCCTGCGTCTATGCTTATAACGATGCCACTTTTGACAATGACCATCCTTACACCTTGACATTCGAACAAGTGGAAGACGATTCCAGTCCGAACCGTTTCTATAACATTACGGAAGGCAGAAAAAACGGGGATTTATGTGCAATCTGGACGAGCGGATACAAACCACTTGGCATCACACCCATGACGATCAGTGATTCTGATGCGCAAGTAGAATTCAACAATTACAACAAATATCCTTTCATTCACAATCTCTATGATGTCTATCATGATCAGGACATCACCTATTCAAAAATCTATGTATGGGATTTGGGACTGAGAGCCGCCATCTACACGGTTCTGAATGAGATACTGAACGCAATTGTTAACTATGATGCATGGAAGGATAACGCCCAGAGCACATTTAATATCTTAATAAATAAAGCGGGATTGAGGCTATCTATCGATGGTCTTATGATAAGCATTTTGGAAGAAGTTCTCGAAGCATCTGTCGCCTCAGTATTAGGGCCGCTTGGAATTGCTGTAGGTATAATATCAGTACTTGTATCCCTTGCATCCTATATTGCTTGTTTTACATTAACATCCCCATTCAACATCAAGAAGTGTCAGTTGAGAGAATACTTAATCAATGCAAAAGCCGCTTTAGAAGTTGGCCGAGGAACTTCTGACCAGGAAGTTGTTGTGTTGACCTACAGATATCATCTCGGCAAATACTTCATCGATTATTCTCCAGTCTATAAAGCAAACGAAAGTAACCTATACAACAGCACCTTAATCTATGAAACAGATGATGGCAGCAGATTCACGGGTACCATCGAAAGCTTCAATGACTATGAAGAAATCATGGAGGACATAAAATGAACAGAACTTATCGTTTCCGATACATGAACAAAAAAGACTATTCTATGAAAAAATTCAGCGGACAGATTCCCTTTATTGTTACCATAATTATACTATGGAATATCTTCACGATTTTAAGTACCGCTTTATCCTTTTTTAACAATACAAGTCTTTTTCCCTATTCGCTTGCAGCACTGATTCTTTCACTGATTACACTTGCAGTCGGATTTGCCATGTTGGTTTATTACTGCTATCATTGGTATAACGATTCCATCACTGATGTCCATTGGGACTTCAATCAGGAAATCACAATCATTGGCAATCAAGTCCTATCAAAGGTGACATCCGGAGAAGATACCTTTACCGAAGTGCTGTTTATCAGAAAAACAATCAAAAAAAAGGATTACACCATCTACTATCAGGACAGCCATCACTATGTCATCATTCCTGATGGCATCTCGCCTGTTTCCGAAGAGGAGGCGAACCACTTATGAAGCAAGTTTATTCCTTTTATTATACGGGCGAAGAACATCGCAGTATTGAGAGACGAAACAAAGAAAAATATATGATTCTTTCACTTTGCTTTGCCTTGATTTTCTATTGCCTAGCTTATACCGTCCTGTTTCTCTATGCATGGCACTATGAAACCCTCCATCCATATCTTTATTTCGGATGTTCTATTTTGGTTGCCATTCCTGTCGGCGTTTTTTGGGGCCTGTTAGCTTATCAGAAAAATTATAGTCCGACTAGAGATTCCTGGTACGGAAAACAGGAATACACCATTGACGGAAGTAAAGTAACCATTCGTATCACAACAGCAAACGGTTTTACCAAGACAGAGGACTTTATGATTCAGAGCAGAGTAGATAGACCGGAAGGAATCTATCTCTACAAGAATCATTCTTATTACATCGTCATTCCGCATCGGATACAGCCGACCATCATCAATGACTGACCTTTGATTGATTCAGAAGCAAAGAACGATAGTAGGAAAACACATTCGGGATGGAGTAATCCTTCAGTCTATCAATCGGCACGAACTGACCATCGATGCGCTTGGCTAGCGTGATTAGATATCCGGTCATTTCCCAGCGCCGATGCGTAAAAAGAAAGCCCTGTGGCTCCAATTCATACAATTCAGAATACTCCGCCTTCCTCTCCTTAAGATAAATGCTGATATCCTTAGAACTCCGCATCCCATCCAATGTACAGAATTCATAAAGAGAGGCAAGAAGTCCGTTGTCCTCTCTTTTTTGAATCAGGACTTCGTCCTGATAGACAAAGAGAAGAATCGTCTTTTTCTCAGTCCTGACATTCTTTTTCTTCATCGACACCGGAAAACTTGTTTCCGTTTTCCGATGATGAGCAAGACAAAGAGAGGATAGAGGGCACTTCTCACATAAGGGCATCCCATTAGGAAGACAGACCATCTCCCCTAAGTCCATCAATGCCTGAACAAAATCACCGGGTCTTTCCGGAACATATTTCCGGAAATAGGCTTCCGCTTTCTTTTTCATGCTGTTCTTTGCGATATCCTCGTCGGATGCCATCAGTCTCGCGTAGACTCTGAGCAGATTGCCGTCTACGGCAATCTCTTTTTTTTGATAGGCAATCGAAAGAATCGCTTTTGCCGTATATTCTCCGATTCCGGGAAGTGAGCGGAGAGAGTCGTAATCATCCGGCAGTTTTCCCTGATAGCGATTCATGACAATCTGACTTGCAAGAAGGATATTCCGAATCCTGGAATAATATCCGAGTCCCTGCCAAAACACCTGCAATTCTTCCAAAGGAACTCCGGAAAGAGTCTCGACATCCGGACAGCGTTTCAGAAACCGATGATAGTATTCCTTGACTGTTTCCACCCTGGTCTGCTGAAGCATGATTTCCGAAATCCAGACATGATAAGGAGTCGGATCACTCCGCCAGGGAAGTGTCCGTCCATGTTCACGATAGTATTGAAGCAATGCGTCGACATATTGTTTTTTCATGACTGCATTCTAGCAAAGTTGCCATTTCCCGTCATCGGAAATGCTCAGAAAAAAGAATATAAAAACTCCTAGTCGGTAGAAACCGACTAGGAGCGAAAGTCACAGAAGATTAATACTTGTATCCTTCTTCTCTGATCTTAGCCTGGGCGGCAGCAAGTCTGGCGCCAGGGACACGGAACGGAGAGCAGGAGACATAGTCAACCTTGCAGGCCTGGAAGATGGCGATGGATTCCGGATCACCGCCGGCTTCACCGCAGATACCACAGTGGAGTTCGGGGTTGGCTTTCTTACCTTCTTCGACAGAGAGAGCAATCAATCTCTTGACAGCTTCAGCATCGATGGTCTTGAAAGGATCGAAATCGATAAGGTTGTTGGAAAGATATCCGTTGATGAAAGCGGAATAATCGTTTCTGGAGAAACCATAAGTGAACTGAGTGAGGTCGTTAGTTCCGTAGGAGAAGTAAGCGGCATCCTTTCCGAGTTCACCGGCAGTGAGAGCGGCTCTAGGAGTCTCAATCATGGTGCCGACGATGTACTTCAGCTTCTTATCATAAGCGGATTCGGCAATGATCTTGTCGGCGACTTCACTGACAAGCTTCTTGACGAAGAGGAATTCCTTGGCAGCGATGACCTGAGGAACCATGAGGGAAGCAGTGATCTTGACCTTCTTGCCAGTCTTCTTGAAGAGATCCTCTTCGGCTCTGAGGGCAGCCTTGATGACGGCTTCGGCCTGCATTCTACCGATTTCAGGATAGACAACATCAAGACGGCATCCACGGAGACCCATCATCGGGTTAGTCATATGGAGCTGGGCGATTCTGGCCTTGACGGTTTCGACGGACTTGCCGGACTTCTTGGCGAGTTCAGCAATATCTTCTTCCTTGATAGGGAGATATTCATCAAGCGGCGGATCGAGTAATCTGACGTTGATGTTGACACCGCCGAGGGCGATGTACATGTTGTAGAAGTCTTCTTCCTGGAACTTCTCGAGCTTCTCGAGATACTGGACTCTTTCTTCCGTAGTGTCGGAAAGAATCATCTGCTGCATGATGAAGAGTCTGTCTTTACCACGGAACATATGTTCAGTTCTGCAAAGGCCAATTCCTCTGGCGCCGAAGCGGACAGCATTCTGAGCTTCTTCCGGAGTATCGGCGTTGGCGAAGACCTTGATGTCGGCATACTTGTCAGCCCACTTGAGGACCTTGACGAAGTTGGCATTGTCACCGCCGGCCTTGGTTTCGATAGCACCATCATAGATGGTACCGGTGGAACCGTTGATGGAGATGACATCGCCTTCCTTATAATCGTGTCCGCCTAAACTCATGGTCTTGGCTTCTTCATTGACCTTGAGTTCAGAGCAGCCAGTGATGCAGGTCTTGCCAATCTGTCTGGCAACGACAGCAGCGTGGGAGGTCATACCACCACGCATGGTGAGGATACCCTGAGCGACGACCATACCGCCGAGATCTTCCGGAGAAGTTTCGGCTCTGACAAGGATAAGCTGAGCCTTCTTGTCCTTGGAAGCAATCTTGGCAGCTTCTTCGGCAGAGAAGACGATGTGACCGACAGCGGCACCCGGGCCGGCAGCATTGCCATGACCGATGACGACAGCCTTCTTTTCAGCGGATTCGACAAAGGTCGGGTGGAGAAGCTGATCGAGGGAACGAGGATCGACTCTGAGAAGGGCATCCTTCTCATCGATGAGTCCTTCCTTGACCATATCCGTAGCGACCTGAAGACCGGCAACACCGGTTCTCTTACCGTTACGGGTCTGGAGGAAGTAGAGCTTTCCGTCTTCGACGGTGAACTCAAAGTCCTGCATATCCTTATAATGCTTTTCAAGCTTCTTGGCAGAAGTGACAAGCTGGTTGTAAATCTTCGGCTGCTGCTCCTTGAGTGCATCGATGTGCATCGGAGTACGGATACCGGCGACGACGTCTTCGCCCTGAGCTTCGATGAGATATTCAGCGAAGATCTGGTTCTTACCATCGGTAGGCTGACGGGTGAATCCGACACCAGTGCCGGAATTCTGGTTCATATTACCGAAAGCCATCATCTGAACGTTGACGGCAGTTCCCCAAGAATAGGGGATATTGTTCATCTTTCTGTAGAGGTTGGCTCTCTCGTTATCCCAAGAGTGGAAAATGGCCTTAACAGCGGTCATGAGCTGAACGAGCGGATCGCTCGGGAACTCTTCACCGAAGGTCTTCTTGTAATAGGCCTTGTATTCCTTAATGAGGTGCTTGAGGTCAGCGACATCGACTTCGTAGTCGTTCTTGAGACCCTTGGCAGTCTTGATGTCATCGAGCATCTTATCCATGGAATCTCTCGGATGTCCCTTGGCGATGTTAGTGAACATAAGGATGAAACGTCTATAGCAGTCATAGGCGAATCTTTCCTTGCCGGACTGCTTAGCCAAAGCTTCAACGGTGTCATCATTGAGGCCGAGGTTAAGGATGGTATCCATCATACCAGGCATAGAAACTCTGGCGCCGGAACGGACAGAGACAAGAAGCGGCTTCGGACCCTTACCAAAGGTCTTACCGGTTCTGTGTTCGAGAGCCTTGATTCCTTCCTTAATCTGCTTTTCGAGCTTAGCAGGGATCTTTCTTCCGGAATCGTAGTAGAGGGTGCAGGCTTCCGTGGAAATGGTGAAACCATCCGGAATGGTGATTCCGATGTGGGCCATTTCGGCAAGACCGGCGCCTTTACCACCGAGAAGCGGCTTTCCTAAGCCATAAGCTTCACCGAAGGCATAGACATACTGTCCAGGAACGTATTTGCTTCTGGGCTTTCTGCTGGTTTTGGCAGCAGTTTCTTTCTTCGCAACTTTCTTTGCAGGCATTTTTTCCTCCTAAAAATTATTAAGGTTTTTACCTTCGGATATTTTAGCATACTAAAAAAAAGAATAAAATATACAGAACAAGAGATTGCGATGTTTTTTCGACACTTTTTAATAGTTTTCCGAAAACTGAACGGGGCTATAATTAATTTTAGTAAAATCCCATGTAAGTCTTCCTTAATGATGTTGATTTTTCTTTTTTAATCTTTTAAAATATGGTTATAGATGAAACAATTGGAATTAGCAGGTGAATTTCAACTGACTTCCATCCTCGACGGATTCGGGTTAGTTTTCAAAGATTGGAGGAAACGATGAACAGACGCAAATCGGATTTCGCAATAGCCTTGTATGAACTGATGAAGAAAGACTCCTATTCGGATATCACCATTTCGGATGTCTGCAGCAAATTAGAGTGCTCGAGACAGAGTTTCTATTACTATTTCAAATCGCTCAAGGAATGCCTCACCTATTACATTAAGGAACTTGTCAAAAGTCAGGTCAAAGATTACATCATCACGGACACTTTCAACCTGATGGAAAACTATTCCGAGTTCATCGGTTCCTGCGAAAAAGATGCAAAGGTCTATAACCTATTTTGGTCTATCCTCTACAATCATCTGAAAAAACAGCTCGACATCATCCTAGCAAAGAACCTTGTCGATTATCTCAGCCTTTATCCGGAGCAGAAGGACATCCTTGTCTGCTTCTATGTCGCCGGCGTCATCAATGAAGCCAGAAGTTTCTATGTGCACGGATTCTGCCCCGAAAAAGAAAAATACATTAGCTATTGCAAGGCCATTTTCGGAACCTACGAAGAAATGAGAACCATCACGAAAAGATTCCTTTCCAACTAAAACCTTATATAATAAGCAGTGGAAAAACGAGGTAAACGACAATGTCAAATCTTGACTTCACATTCTGCTGTCCGACAAAAATCTATCTGCGCGATCACGGGGTCGCCCAGATTGGAACTATCATCAAAAAAGACTACTCTTTCAAGAGAGTCTTTTTTGTCTACGGAAGCAAGTCCATCAAAGCAAACGGAACCTATCAGAAAATCACCAACTCCCTGAAAGAAAACAGAATCGAATTCACGGAATATTCCGGTATCCAGGCAAATCCTGACGTAGAGGATGTCATCCGGATGAGAGAGAAGGCATTACAGTTCCAGCCGGACCTCATCCTCGCCTGCGGCGGAGGCAGTGTCCTCGATGCTGCGAAATCGCTCGCACACGCTTATTACTATGAAGGCAACCCACTCGACTTCAACAAACATATTGTCACACCGCTTCATGCACTCCCGATTGCGACCATCATCACGCTTTCCGCATCCGGAAGTGAAATGTCGGATTCCTGTGTCATCTCCGACCGGAAGCACCACTTCAAAGGCGGCTTCAATATCGGAAGCAATTACCCACTCTTCTCCCTTCTCGATCCCTCGTTGACCCTATCCGTCCCTCCCTATCAGATTGGAGTCGGTCTCGCCGACATGTTCTCCCACAGCATGGAGCGCTATTTTTCTCCCTCTCACGAATTGGAACCCTGCGATGAACTCGCACTCGGCATTATGAAGAGCATCGTCGACACCTCCAAGGCTGTGCTGAAAGATCCCTCCGATATCCTAGCAAGACGTGCCATGATGATCGACGGCGCTTTGGCCCATGATGGATTCACCAGTTTCGGAAAAAACAAACAGTTCATCGTCCATAAAGCAGAACACCGCCTCAGCGGAATCTATCCCGAACTGGCCCATGGGCAGGGAATCGCACTCCTTCTCGCCCCCTATCTTTCCCTCAACATCGAACTGTTTCACAACAAACTGGTCCGTTTCGGTCAGGCCGTCTTCTCCCTGAAGGATGAAGCCACCGCCTCCGATGCAATCGATGCCCTGAAAGCATGGATCGGCACACTCCCCATCGCCCACTCCTTCGAAGATCTTCCCTTTGTCATCGAAGAAAAGGACCTGGAAAAAGCTTATACCACATTAAAATTAGAGAACAAATAGAAGCAAACAGCCGAAATTTATCATATAATACTTTTATCCGTGTGCTAAAACTCAAATGGAGGCTATCCTATGGAAGCAAAAAAAACGAAAGAATGCCCGAGAAACTCCGTTCTGGACTATAACCTCTCCTGGGGTCTGATGTTAGTCTATCTCGGTTATCTTCTCGGTATCTGGTTCGCACAGCAGACTTCGAAAGATTATATTCCGAGCGGTTATTCCGGAGCGCCCTACTTCCTCGTATCCATCATTCTCGGTGTCGTCCTGACTTTCTTGGTCTACAATCTCGGTAAGATTCTCTTTGCGAAAGTCGCAGGCTACCGTGTCGCCTATATGAAGATTCTCGGTTTCCTCATCGACAAATCCGAAGGAAAAACCAAGGTCAGATATGATATTCTCTCCTTCTTCGATCTCTCCCTTCAGTTCACACCGAAGGATGATGATGTGAACAAGAATCCGAAGCTCATCTTCCTCGGCGGATTCATCGCGGAATTCGTCCTGATCGTCATTTCCCTCATCCTCTTCTTTGTCTTAGGTCTCAACCAGGTCAAGACGACCCAGAGCGCCATCGGATGGACTGCCCTGTTCATGATGTCGTACGGCTTCCTCACTCCGTTATACGAAATCCTCCCGTTCCGTCAGGATTTCCCGACGGATATGTTCAACCTTCTTGTCACCAGCAAGCCGGAAGATAAAATTGCCTTCAATGTCTGTATGATCAACAAGAAGAACGAACACGCCGGTCTGGATTATGTCAGCCATGAATTCGAAGACTACAATTCCTTCTATCGCGCCAGAGTTCTCCACGCCAATTATCTCGATCACCTCTACTCTTCCCGCCTCGAAAAAGCGTTCACCACAATCGATACGATGCGTTATTACAACAAATACTTCAACGATGCCGACCGCTATGTCCCTTACGGAGAAATCATCTATCTCCACTTCTCCATCGATGATGACAAGGGAGCGGACAGCACTTTCCTCAGCATGAAGAAGGATGACAAGAAGGTCGTCGCAACGCCGGAACTCATCTCCGACTATCGAACCGCCCTTCTCATCGCCGCATTCATCGCTTCGGATTCCGAGAAAGTCAAGGATATTGTCAAGCGCTTTAACCAGCTGATGAAATCCTACGAAGGAAAAGAATCGAGAAGACTCACTAAGGAAAAAGAGTTCTTCGCTTCGTCTCTTGAGAAGATCAAGAAGAATAAACCGGAACTTCATCTTTCGGAAGAAAAGTAAAAATCAAAGAGCCTGACCGTCGTGTCAGGCTCTTTTCCGTTACGTGCATTCCTTCTTTCTGAACAGATTTCTTAATCGATTCTACACCTGATTCCAGGTCGTTTCAGCCTAATAGATAAGCGATATCCTCATCGCTGAGATTTGTCTTTTCACTGGCATTATCGAAGATATCGGATAGATTCTTCTTCTTTTCCTGAAGAACAAGGACCTTTTCTTCGATGGTATTCTTCATGACAATCTTATAGATGGTGACTTTTCTCTTCTGACCGATTCGATATGCGCGGTCGGAAGCCTGATCCTCTGCGGCAAGATTCCACCAGGGATCAAGATGAACGACAATATCGGCACCGATAAGATTCAGTCCGGTACCGCCTGCCTTCAAAGAGATGAGCATAACCTTGGGATTCTCTCCCTGGTTGAACTTTTTTGCAAGCTGAAGTCTTGCCTGAGCCGAAGTATCCCCCGTGATGAAGTCATAGGTGATATGCTCCTTCTCCAGAAGCTCGCCAAGATGGATCAATACCGTCTTGAACGAGGAAAACAGAAGAACTTTATGGCCCTTGGCAATCGCTTCCCTGATCAAAAAGAGCGTGTAATCAAGTTTTGTGGAAAGCTCATTATATTCCAAAAAGGAAGAGGGGTCAACACAGATCTGACGCAGTCTTGTCAGAGCCGCCAACACTTCAAGCTTCTTGGTCTTTCCGCCTTCCCCTTTCTCATGGAACGTATTCTTGGCTTTCATGAGATAAGCGTTATAGAGGTCCTTCTCTTTTTTCTCCATGACAATGCTCTGGGTCACCACGGTCTTTCCCGGAAGTTCCTTCAGCACATCATCCTTCTTACGCTTCAGTAAGAAAGGCGAGACGATATGTTCCAGATGGTCCCTTTCCTTTTTCTCGATATCATATTTGGCATACTGCCTCTTAAAATCATTGAAAGATCTGAGATAACCTGGCATCAGGAAATCAAAGAGGGACCAAAGATCCATCAAAGAGTTCTGAATCGGCGTACCGGTTAGTGCAAACTTATAATCGGCATTAAGGGATTTCACAGCCCTTGCCCTCTGGGATAAGGCATTGGCGATATTTTGTCCTTCATCAAGTATGACAAATCCGAAGTTCACATCCTTGAGCAGATCGAGGTCGATTCTTAGAGAATCATAGGAGATGATATAGTTGACCGTCTCCTCCTTTTTAATCTGAGCAATCAGAGAATGGCGTTCCTCCCTGTCCAGGGACAAAACAACGACCTTCGCCTCTTTGTTCCAGCGATGGAACTCATCTTCCCAATTGAAGGTCAAAGATTTCGGAGTGATGATGAGATTCGGTTTCTTTTCATCGTACTGACTTAAAAAGGCAATCATTTCCAGCGTCTTTCCTAAACCCATGTCATCGGCAAGGATTCCGGAGAGATGATGTTCCTTCAGTGCCGTCAGCCACTGAACTCCCTTGATTTGGTACGGACGCAGACTCGTCTGAATAGTGGAGGGCAGATGGATTTCCGTTTCCTCATATCGGAGAATATCGTGAAAAAGAGCCCGGACATCTTCGCCCAGATCGACATTCTTCCTGTCATTGAGCTTCAGAACCTGATACATCGGAATGTGTTTGTTCTTGAAGTCGAGATCGTCGAGAATCTCCTTGATATCCTCATCCCCTTCCTCCTCTAAGGAAAGGATGCTTCCTTTCAGGAGGAAGTATTTCTTCTTTTTCTTATAGGCATCGAGGATGGAATCCACTTCTTCCTTCGTATACTCATCGCTGGAAAAATCCAGGGAGAACCAATCACTCCCCGAATTGATGGCGATGTTGATTTTTCCGACTGATTTCTTATGCAATTTCTTGAGTTCTTCGGAAACGAAAAGCTGAGCGTATTTCTTCAGGTCATCCATGGAAGAGCTGACGAAAGCGACGATGACATCGGGGTCTTTGACACGGCCGTTCTCCTTCATGGAATAAGAGGAGAGAGCTTCCTTAAAGCCCTCAATCTTCTCCGGGTAACGGCGCTGATACTCTTCTTCCTCCACAAACTTCTTATCAAGACAATACTTTGTCTTGCAGTCCAGTTCCATTCTATCCTTATCGAGATCGACATAGTATTCGATATGGTCGATTCGCATCAAGCTTTTGGAAAGAAAAGTGCTTTCTACGGGCACCTGACCCTTGATGGCCGGAATCATGGAAACGGAAATATCATCCAAGAACAGCTTCGAAGAAAACTGAGGATGATCGTGCCGGAAACAGAAAAGCTTCCTGACTTTTTCGTTCGGATACTGATAAAGAGAGAGCGTTCGTTTCGCTTCATCGACCTCAAGAATCTGCATGCTCTCACGGCAAACATAATAAGAGGAAGAATCAGGGAAATTTGTCTGAATCTCACCATTCTCATCGATTGAGACTTCCAAATGCCGAATCTCATCCTCAAGGCGGAAATCTATTCCACTGACTCTGATCGGATTGGCAAAACGCACTTCCTGCTTGCCTAACAGCGGAAGAATCCGGAAGAGAATGCCGTTTGCAATTTTGGAATCGATATATCTGTAGCTACCCTGAAGCCGGGATTCCATCATAAGCGGAGTGAGCTGAGCGAAAATATCCTTCTGAACCGGCGTAAGCAGTTCCGGATGGTCAACATAGAAATAATTGTAAATGCTGGAAAAACTGGTCAGGCTGTCCTGTTTCCCATCCTTGCGGAAAACCCGGAATTCCATCTGTGAAGGATACGAAGGGGTGAAATCGATACGGATGGAATAAGACCCTGCAGTCAGTCCGTTCATAGAGGAATCGTTGTTTTTATCATCTTTCAACTCTTCCAAAAGATGGCTTAATCCGGCTCGATTTTCCTTATACTGCTGAATGTCAACCAAAGACATGCCCTTGAAGATGGTATAATCACGGGAAAGTCTTCCATAGCGGCGTTCGAGCATTTCCGCCGGCGCTTCCTTATCCTTTCGGATGAGGTAACGAAGGAAAGTGTTAATCAGATTTTCATATTCATTCTCACCATGAAAGCAAGGCACGGAAGTGCCTTCCCCGATTTCGACTTTTCCGTCATCGCCGACCTTGATGCAAAAAGTGCCGAAATAGTCATCGGAGCCAAGATAGGTGATTTTGTCCATCGTTTTGTTGATTCGATAGAAAATGCGGACCTTCCCCTCCTCAAGCCTCTTGGACAAAGCCATTTGAAGCGGAGTGGGCGTGATCGGAAAGTTATTCTCGTCAATCTTTGTCAATACCATTCCGTTATCTCCTTCTCATCGGTCTTCCCGATGTCCATCGCATCGAACCCCTTGGTCCCTTCCTCGAAATCGACATAGGTGCAGTTCTCATTCAAGTACCCTGTCTTTTTCATAAGTTCGAAAAGACAGCCATGAATCTGAGGAGTGACTCCACGCACGCTTTGCATTTTGTCCAGAAAACGTTCAAGCGACACCTTCAGCTCAGGACAATCCTCAAGGCAATCCCGAAAGACCAGGTAGGCACAGAACACCTCATAAGGAAGAATGCTTTTCTTTTTGTTGAATCCGGCGATGACCGTCTTGAACCGCCTGAGCGCAATCGATTTATATTGTCGGAAGATCGTATTCCGGAAGGCGCCAAAATCGATGAGAGACATCTCATTGACCGATTCCGGGGCCTTTCCGCCGAGGATGCGGATTTTCTTTTCCGTAATGAACCTTCTTTCCGAATAATCATTGATGATTCCGTAATCGTAAGAATAATAACCACGTTGGGTTTCTCTGGTCAGGAAAAGGTATTTGCTCTTTTCTTCCTCCGTCAGATATGGGAATAAAAAGGCATACTCGAATTTAAACAGCTTTCCTTTCTTCAGTCTTTTTTCGAAATAGGAAACATAGTTTTCAGTCTTTTCGTTCTCACTCAGGAATCGGAACAGACTATCATCCGAAATATAGTTTATCGCCGCCAATGAATTAGAAAACAACTTGACTCTCTCTTTTTGATTCAGAATCATCGCCTCTTCAAACATTGGAAAGAAGAAATCAAAACCACCCAGATCATTATCCAAAGCAGCAGCGAGAGCTTCATCATTCAGGTATCCGCTGAGTTCTGCATGTTTCAGCATGAAATCGATAAAATAACGAAATAACGGAGAAGGAAGATTCTTTTCAGTGACAGAAGAAAAGAACCATTCCTTGAGCTCTGAGTCGCAAAGAGTCTCCAGAAAATAAGTGAATTCCGTCTTTCTTTTTGTGATTCTGCAAAGAGACAGAAGAGTTTCTTTCTTTTGTCCCTGAATTAGAGGGGCAAGAAAAGCGGCCATGGAGTCTTTCGTGAAGGCACCATCGTTTTGATACACCTTATACTTTGCTGGAAAGTCCTTCTCATCCGTCGGCACCGCAATCTCAGTTTTTTTATTGGCAGAGCGCCGCATCCTGTCTTTCAAAGCGAGGGTTACAGCATAAATATGTTTGCACATTTTTCCGCCCGCATAATAGGGACAAGTGCACTTCGCCCCTATAATCTTGCCGTCTTCGAGAAACAATTTGGCCTGGTAATTGTCATGAGTACCATAGACATCGCAGTCAAAAACCATATCATTCATCGTATAAACTTTATAATCACCATTATCATAGATGGCTTCCCCTCGGTCCGCAATCAGCTCAGGAAAGCTGGCAAGAAATTGATCGATACTACGTTTCATTATGATAGTCTCCTTCGAATAGCATGATGTGACAGCAACTTCTCTAAAAACAACCGATGAAAAAGGAAAAACAATTCCCAAAAAGGTAGCGTGTCAACACTATCTCGCATTTTTCATCACGGACCATAACAAAATTCCAAGGGAGCAATAAAAGCCACTTCAAAAGTATAACCGATAGAGACCTTGTTGTCTATAACACAATCAAAGAAGTCTCCTCAAGAAACGCACAATTGATGAACATAAATAATCAGGATACGACATCAATCAAAAGTCACACTCTCTTTACTGATTTCCCCTGAAGAACAAAGGGAAAACGAATATCATCGACAAGGGAAAGGCGTAAAAATTATTACGCTTGCAAATAAAACTTTGTCTGTTCAAACAGCTTCCTTATGTGGACATTGATGCCGATATCACCTATAATTTCCAAGGCAACCATCCCTTTGTTCCTAGGATATCGTCACAAGTTCTGCCACACAGACTTTCAGGCATGACTTGTGTCGAGATAATCCCTAAGTCGACTTCCTATCGTCGGAATGATGGAGTCATCACCAAGGAGAAAATCTATGAAGAAAAAATCGCTTTTGTTTCTATGCTTCGTCACTTTGCTTTCTGGCTGCGGCGATTCATCCGAAGATTCTAAGACCACTTCCGGAAACGAAACAGGAAACATGACAGAGACAGCAAGAACCGAAGAACCGGCGGAGACGTCTTTCGATTCTTCCACAACGGACACACCAAGCCTCACCGTTTCCTCCGTGAACAGCATAAAAAGAAAAGAAACCGGCGAAGCAGTCCTTGCAAGCCTCACGGTCATCGCAAAAACAAGCGATGGATTCTATGGTTTTGACGAAACAGGGACAATCTTCGTCTATACCGGAAAAGACACCGATATCACCGATCTAAAGAAAGGGGACGAGATTCTCGTCCGTGGCTACGCTTCCGTCTATAACTTTTCCCATCAGATTTCTTCCTTCACCGACGCAAATGAAGTTCTCCATCCCGTCGAGATTGAGAAAAAGGGGGAAGGCCTCGTCAGTGTCGATTACGCGGCAACAACCATCGACGGAGTCCTCGATACGGATAACGAAGATGTCGATTTCTACGGACAGGCCGTCTCAGTCCGCGGCCATGTCGAATACTCAGGAGTCTATCAGGCACCTTATGCTCTGACCCTCAACAGGAAAGATAGAGTCTATCTCTCCAGAAGTCTGATCTCATCCATGGATTTTTCCTCTCTTCAGGGGGAATATATCGAACTTTACGGCTATGTATACTGCTACCTGTCCAATGGTTTTGTCCTTACACCGGAAACCTATCTTCCTCTCACTTCCGAGAAAGTCACGGACGAAGAAGCGGTCTCCGCTGCCATCTACCGGCTTCAGGGATTTGACGGAAAGACAACGGCGGAAGACTTCGCTCTGCCGAAGACCGTTCTCGGAGCTTCCGTCTCCTACTTCTCCGACCATCCCGACACCCTCGACAATGACGGACACTATACTTCTCCTGCCTTTGCGACTGACGTCACTTTTACGGCCACTGCCACCCGTGGCGCGATAAGTAAAAGTACGTCCTTCACAATCACGGTGCTGAGCAAATCCGATGCCAAAGTCGTCATCAGCGAAAGCTTCACTGCCGATGGAAACAAAAACGCCGCTTATAGCTGTGATTTTGTCGAGCTGTACAACCAGACAGAAGAACCGATTGATCTTTCCACTTATTCCCTTCAGAACGCTTCCACAGGAAAAACATCGAAATTCACCATCCATAAGCTTTCCGGAATCATCCAGCCCCACGACTACTTCCTCATCCGCGGAAAAGTGAAAGAGGTCGAAGGCCAAAGCCCGATCGGGGAATACGACTGCGCCCTCGACGCCTTTGACCCCGGCGCGACCAACTATATTCTCGCCCTGGCAAACGATCAGTCGCAAATCACATTTACCAATGACGGAACCGAAGCCGTTTTGACCAGCACCAATGTCGTCGACTTGCTCGGTGTCGGATCAAGTCCCCTCTATGAAGGGCCAAAAGCCTGTTCCATCAGCGACAACACAAAATCCCTCCAGCGCATCGACCCTGAAGTTGATACCGACAACAACTATGCAGACTTCGTCGTCGCAGTTCCGACGCCGAGAAAGTCGGGTGTCAAATGAAAAAGCAGGCCATTCTTTTCAGCCTTCTCTTTTTCCTCCTCTCCTGCAGTGGGAAAGAATCCGTAACCGAAACGGATGCCCCTATAACGGAAGAAAAACAATCCGAAAGTCCTGTAAGTAACGATTCGGTTTTACCGGATACAGAAGTTCCACTTCCGGAAGGGAATCTCGAACTTCATTTCTTTGAAATGAACGACTGCTACGGTGATTCATTCCTCGTCAAAAAGGGGAATTTCGAAATCCTCGTCGATGGCGGTGCCGAAGCGGATGCCCGCTATATCCGCCAGGGACTGCGCCGATTTGTCAAAGACGGAAAACTCGATATGGTCATCGTCTCCCATCCTCATGCCGATCATACCGGTGGGCTGAGTGATAGAAACACCTTCCGTGAAATCAATGAAGTCGGAACATTCATTGATTATGGGTATCGCTATGAAACACCACAGAATGATGGATACGAATCCAACAGAGACAAATTCATTTCGAAAGGCGCTACCTATTATCCGGTCTACGATTTGTTCCACAATCCGGATTTTTCTCCTGTTTTCGACCTGGGAGACGGGGTCACTTTGGAAATTCTCAATACCGGTCTCTATCTCTCCCCGGAAACCATTGAGACTTCCAACTACAACCATAATGATTCCTCGATTGCCTGTGTCCTCACCTATGGAAAGAACCGTATTTTCTTTGCGGGAGACCTCGAGGCAAAAGGAGAACGGAACCTGATTGCAAGCTATCCGGATTATTTCACCG
The DNA here is from genome assembly GCA_934725685.1 of uncultured Bacilli bacterium. Classification (GTDB taxonomy): domain Bacteria; phylum Bacillota_I; class Bacilli_A; order RFN20; family CAG-288; genus Enterosoma. The sequence goes on along the minus strand of CAKVBX010000010.1, from coordinate 4,363 downwards.
ATTACCACGTTTCCATGAAAGCGTCCCACCACGGAAGCGAGACCTCCAGCTGCAAAGAGTTTCTCGATTATATCCAACCGGAAAACATCTTCATCTCAGCTGCAGTCCTTAACGAGAATCTGACAATTGCCGGTGTCCGTATGCAACAGCATCCCTATATTTCTACGTTGAAAAAATACGAGGATTATACCTCTTCTGTCTATTGGAACGGAACGATGGGAACCATCAACGCCTATTTCGATGAAGAGAACGTCTCCCTCATAAAAGGAGACGGCGCCTCCTATCATTATTACCACAACGGAACACAGTTGACATCGGAAGAAGAAAAGGATCTGCCATTCCCGGAGACAAAATGGTATGAGACCTATACGAATCTTTGACTCTCAAAGCAGATGATATTCCATTCCATCCATCATTTTTCTTGAAAATCCAGTTTTTCATCCTATACTGATAAAGCATGGGGATGTTCCGGTTTCGACAGGCGGGAACGACTTCTGAGGGCAGTGGACTGGTCTCCTTATCGACCGACACAATTACAAGTGCCAATAAACCTGTTATGTTCCGTGCTCCGGCCATGATGGCCTGCGCTGCCTAATTCTAGGCTTAGCGTTCTAAGCAGATCAACGTATCTGCCGCACAACCCGATTACATCTTGTCACTTCATGTCTTCGGGATTTTAGAAGTGAACTCAGGAAGAAGCTTCCTTTCCTTCTTTCTGTGACATCAGGAAGGATCAGGACAAGAGAGTCTGCCGACGAACTCTCTACTCCTTAACTGATCATCGGATAAACTGTAGTCCTCGCTAGAGATTCTCGTTTGGACGCGGGTTCGACTCCCGTCATCTCCACCATAAGAAAAGCAATGGTTTGATACCACAGGTATTGAACCTTTTTTCTTGACACAAAGGGAATTTTGCCCTATCTGCCAAGTTATAAGTTAGCCTTGTAGAGGTGCCACTAGGTGCTTTTGCAGGGCTTTTTTATTTTTGGGATATAACTACGGAACGATAGATACCACTACGGAACGAAAGCCTTATCAACGGAACGATAGGTAGTACTACGGAACAATAGGGTTTGCCGATAAAAATTATTTTAGAAAAATATGGAAATGTTCCTGAATTGCAATACGAAGTGATAAATATTATGGATACATCCATTCAAAGGGTATTCCATGCTTCACCAATGCATTGGTGAAGCAGCGCTCGGCCGTCTCGTATCCGAGAAGCTTCCGCCTTTTCCTGTTGATTGCCAGGTTGATCCTCAACGTCTCCTCCATGCTTACCGTATTGATGTCCGTCCCCTTCTTTATGTATCTCCTGATCAGACCGTTGCAGTTCTCGTTGCTTCCCCTGTCGCAGGAATGGTACGGCCTTCCGAACCAGGTCTCGATTCCGAGCTCGAATTCCATCTCCTTCCACTTGCTGAACTCCGAACCGTTGTCGAACGTGATTGACTTGAAGACCTTGCCGAAGCATGGATGGCTGTCACGGTACTCCTTCAGCGCATTGAAGACCGTGGCCGACTTCTTGTCGGCGACCGGAATCATCAGGAAGAACCTTGTCTGCCTCTCTATCAGGGTGAGATATGCACCGTTGATCCCGTCCTTCGGACCGACGACGAGGTCTCCCTCCCAGTGTCCGAACTCTTCCCTGGAATTGATGTTCTCAGGTCTCACGAGTATGGATTTTCCTCTGGAATCCTCCGGCGTGTAGGTCTTGTAGCTCTTCTTTCTCGACTTCCATCCGGGAGCCCTCGGAAGATCTTTCCGGCCGAATCCTTTGATTTTCCCGGCATTCACCCAGTTGTAGAACGTCTTCGTGCATACCGTATTCCCGGTATAGCCGGCTTTCAGGAAGCTGACTGACTCATCGATGGTATGGATTTTCGATTCCCTGATGTAGAAAAGACAGCTCCTTATGAATGCCGCGCATTTGGCAAACTTGCTTCCGTTGTTCTTCGATGCATCGCGTCTCTCCCTTCTGATGTTCTTGGCGGCATAATGGTCGTGCTCGAAGTGGTCATGGACATATTCCGCCTTCCGGTAGTCGAACCTCTGGATGTCCACTTCCGAAAGCCTATATATCCGGTAGACCGTGTTGAGGCTGCAGCCGTTTTCCCTGGCAATCTCCTTCATTCCCTCCGTCCGCCTTCGGTTTCCTTTGCGGAGTTTCTCGACCTTCGCGATGATCATGGTCACTGTCGTTTCGTCCAGATGATGGTATTTCGCCTTCGAAGCCTTTATAATAGTCCCTGTGTCCATTGTGGTTGTCCTTTCTGATACCTGAACAATATCCAGTATAGATTACCACAGGAATGGGCCGGAACCCACTCGGCATGCCGAGTGGGTTTTCTCTTCCCAGAACTATTATCACTTCAGTTTACAATTCATAACCTACTATTATTTGTTTGTGGGCTGGATTTTTATGAGTAATGACTAACGAAGGGGTTTTTAGCTTTATATCTTCTGGTAGATGTCATCTAATGTATAGAAAAGATATGGATATGTCTTCTTCATTCTGAAGCCGCTCTTTGAAATGAATCCATACTGAATAGGTTTCAATGTTGTCATTGAAACTTGGGTTATCTCTTCCTCGATGATATTTTCATCGATGGGTTCATTTGTATATTTGCACTCAAAGAAGACATATCCGTCTTTTGTCTTTCCGACAACATCAAATTGACCATTCTTCTTTTCTTTTGGATTATCATACCAATAGGTACCAATATCCAAAAGAAGCGGGTTCATATTTCCCTTTTTGTTCATTCGTATCAGGAACTGCTTGGAGATTTCTTCAAACGTCTTTGGAATAAAGGAAATTTCAAAATCATGATGGATGAAATAATCGTAAAAAGCATCATCATCCAATATCTGATGTGCGGATTCGTTACGATAGATATAGTTATAATAGAATCTCACACAGGAATCACTGATCCGATATCCCGATTTCTGTTTGTCGTTTTTATTGTTGATAGGAGAAACATATTCGACAAGATCCATTTTTATCAGCTTCTGTAAAATCGTGTTCAATGCAGGCGAAGAATCTACATGTGACTTTGATAAGATATCCGAGTAATGGAAAGCCCCTAAAGCAATGCTTTCAAAGACAACATTGGCATTGTTCACTTTTCTGAGTTCCTGTTTCAAGTAAGTATCCAAGAATTCTCTTAATCCGGAGAACTGTCCACTAATCAGTCTGATGATATTTTCCCTGACACTGATTTTCTCATCGATCTGTGCGTTATAGTAAGGCACTCCTCCAAAAGCGGAATACAATCTTACTTTGTCTTCATTGGAAAAGTCAGGATAAAATTTGGAAGAATCATAATAATCCATCTGTTTTAGAAGAAGAGAGGATTGAAATCTCATATAGAGCGGGCTATTCGAACTCAATACATCTTCCATAGTAGAAATGCTGCTTCCTAGAAGGAAGAAATTCATATTGCAGGTCAAAGAATAGTCATCGATGATATTCTGAATCTTTGAATCACATCCATTGATGATACTTCTAAGATATGGATATTCATCCAATACCAAAATCATCGGATGTTCTTTTGAATATTCGAAAAGATAACGAACCGCATCCATAAAGCCATCAAAAGCAAGATAGGGATTTTTCAAAGTTATCCTAATTAGAGAAGTAAGCATTTCAAGATTATCATGTTCTGTAGATTCTTTGCATTGATAGATGATATAAGGAAGAGCGCTGTCAAATACACATTTACGTACAAGTTCTGTCTTTCCCATACGTCTTCTTCCATAAATGACACAGCCCTGATATCCATCTTTCTGTAACATATTATGAATGATTTTCTGTTCTTGTTCTCTTCCGATGAATTCCATATAGCCTCCTTTTTGTAATTTGCGAATTAGTAATTTACGAATTACAAATATTATAAAGAGGATGTCTATCCGTGTCAATCTATTCAAACGCAGTTCTATTTCCCAAAATTAGAAAATGTTAAATTTTTGGAAGTGCTACATCTATTAACCGCAAAATAAAGGCTTCAGTCATTGATGATCAGATTCTCGTAATCATCTGCTGTCAAAGCAAGATTGATAGGTGTCTTAGAGAATCGATTTTTCCATTCCTCAGTATGATGATTTCATCCGCAAAATCAGAGACTCCCTTAAAGTCATGGGAGATCAGAAGAATTGTAGAATAATATTCGTCTTTTAGCTTTTAAATACAGTTTTGCACATGGGGTCAGCAAAACACGATTGATCCGTGTTTTTTCTGTTATCGTGTCCTAATTACAGGGTATAGTTTATTGCGACAAGGCTAAATATAAGAAAAGGATAAACATTAGTGTTGCTGCATCCCACGAATGTCCCGCCTTCTGAATGAAATCCCGGACAAAAATAT